>JAOZRE010000139.1:3604-10990 GCA_029940215.1 bacterium
AACATCGCGACAGCAGTCCCGGAAGCGATTCCTCTATTCCACTCTAACGGCTGCGGCCGAGGTGGATGCGATGTAGACGTTCACAGCCGGACCCTTCAGAATATCTGTAAAAATCCCAATATCGCCGCAGTGCTGATTGTGGGACTGGGTTGCGAGTTCATTAGCGCGGAAGGCATGTCAATGGTATCGTCATTTGCCGGCAGAACCCAGGCGAAGCTGATGATCCAGGAGGAGGGAGGATCCAGAGAGACTGAGAAAAAAGGAATTGAGATCGTACAGGGCTTTCTTGAGGATGTGAAGAAGCTGGAACCCAAACAATTTCCGCTGGAAAAGCTGATCATCGGTCTGGAATGCGGTGGCTCTGACGCCTTTTCAGGTGTGACGGCAAATCCGGCGGTGGGAGTAGCTTCCGACTGGTTTGTGGACGCCGGTGCGACCGTGGTTCTGACGGAGACCACCGAAATGATCGGCACCAGTCATATCCTCGAAAAAAGAGCTGCTGATCCCGAAACAACCGAAAAAATAAAAGCGATTATCGCGAAAACGGAGCAGAAAACCCATGAGGTGCTGGGTCCACTGGCTAAAATTGTCATTGCGCCTGGAAATATGGACGGGGGCTTGAGCAGTATCCGGGAAAAGGCTCTGGGCTGCATCATCAAGGCTGGAACCCGGGCGATTCAGCAGGTGGTTGATTATGCCGAAGTTCCAGCGAAAAATGGGGTAGTGGTGATGGATGGTCCGGGTTATGATACCGAATCCATGACCGGCCTGGCTGCGGGAGGTGCCCAGATTATCCTGTTCACAACAGGTCGGGGAAATCCGATTGGATTTCCGGTGGTGCCGGTAATCAAGATTGCCAGTAACTCCAGGTTGTACAAAAACATGCCGGACGATATGGACGTAAATGCCGGCGAAATTCTTGAAGGAAAGAGCCTGGAACAGAAGGGAACCGAGATTCGAGACCTGATCCTGAAGGTGGCCAATGGTGACCGGACCTGCGCCGAACAAAACGGGCAAAACGGCATCATGTGCATTTATACACAGACCACAGCCTTCTGATCCGGTTTCCGTGGCTATTTACCAGGGCTCCAGGGATTGAATGTGGGACGAAAAGTGCCCGGATCCGTTCCTGCTGGCATATTGACCATCGACTGGTTGAATATCCCCACAGTCAACCAGCAGTTCCAGGTGGCTTAGGATTTCGTTCTTGGCCATGTAGAACCCCATACCCTCCAATAGTGACGGCTCGAAATGGGCGGTCACGATCTCCTTGACTGTTTTTGGCCCATTCTCCAGTACGGTCATGATCCCTTCGCAACGGGTGATGTGATGCTCGATAATTTCCCGTGTACGGTCTGCCAGTGGAAAATGGTTCCACTGGTCATAATAGTACAGTCGGTGTCCCGGCAGTGACAGAATGTCGGGATGGGCCTCTCCCACGCGCTGCATGGTTTTCAAGGAGCGGAGATAGGCCTCCAATCCGAATGCCTGACGGACGTCTGACTGTTCAGGCGGAAAGATGCCACTGACCAGCTTGAATGACGCAATCTGGGTGGGAGATGGTGATATGTGCGGCAGCACATTGTCACCCACGATGAAGATGTCTTCATCGATCAGGATGCCAACCGCATCCGGGCTGTGCCCGGGCAGGGCTATGACCTGGATATTCTCTCCCAGGGCGTTGTCCGGGTCAAAGATATTTTTAATGGTCAGTCCGTTCCGGTTGCGGTGATATTTTCGACAGTTGTTCTCAACGAACGATTCGGGCATGATACAATGCCAGCAACTGGGTGGGAAATCCTTGTCAATGCCTTCCGGGACCTTGTCCGGCTGCAGTTTGATCAACCGTTCATAGACCGGATTTGCTTTGACGCTGGCACCTGTCATGCTGACAATTTCTGGCAGACCGCCGTCGTGGTCTTCGTGCCCGTGACTGAGAACGATTGAGTCCAGATCGCCCAGGGAAAATCCGGTGCCGGCAATCATCTCCAACAGCGAATGAAGGGTTCCGGTCCGGCCGGTATCCACCAGAAAGGGCTTTTCTGCCAATACCAGGTAGTTCCAGGTAGGACCGAGATCCCAGTTTCCACCATAGAAATTCTTGGTGGCCAGCCCGAAAACATCCACACCTGAGGCAGAGGTGATCTTGAAAACCATCCCGTTTCCACTCGCGTCACCCGCGGTTAGTATTTCTGCTCTTTCTTCCATGATAGATTTGTTAAGTTGAGAAAAATAAGAGATTCATATCGGATGCCCCGTAGCCAGCCTCATGATAGGCACAAAGCTGGACCACAAATTTAAGACTTCGGCGCCCTGCGAGCGATCAGGCCCTTGAAATCTGCCTGTTGAAAAGCCCTGGCGTTGGCAGCGTGCTTGATTTTTCCGCTGGAGGTTTTGGCAATGGTTCCCGGCTTCAGGTAGAGACGCTCTTCAGGGAACACCTTGAACCGCTGCCCGATCAGCCGGTTGACCTTCATGTCAATGGCGTTCAGGATGTACTTTTCAAATGCTTCCATATCCTTCAGCAGCTCGCCCTTAACCTCCATGGCGATGACCAGTGATTCACCACTGGCTTTTTCAGAAGAGAAAGCCACCACGCAGCCGGGCCTGATTTCTTCAACTTCCGGGACGACATACTCGATGTCCTGTGGGTAGATATTTTTTCCGCGAATAATAATAACATCCTTGATTCGGCCGGTAAAATAGAGATGGTCCTTCCACAGTAGTCCCAGGTCCCCGGTGGCCAGGAAGTCTTTGTCCTTGCCCTCTATTCGGCAACGGAAAGTCTTTTCGGTGGTTTCAGGGTTGCGGTAGTATCCCTTGCAGATGCTGGGACCACTGATCATAACCTCCCCGACAATGCCTTCTGGCGTTGTCTGGCCTCGTTCGTCCATAATGGCGATTTCATGGTCGTCCATGTGGCTACCCAGGTTGACCAGGTATTTTTTCTCCTCTTCGGGTAGTGATTCGTCTACCTGCACCATTCGACCTTCTGTTTCAAGGATGTTCCGGTCGACACAGAGATAATCCAGGCCCTTGGATTCGGAAAACATGATCACGGTCTCCGCCATGCCGAATCCCGGTCGAATGGCTGTGGGTGAAAGCCCGCAGTCTGCGAAATAGTCGTTGAACCCTTTGACGCCCGCATAGTGGACAGGTTCTGAACCGTCCACAACTGCCACCAGGCTGCTCAGGTCCAGCTCTTTTTTCTCTTCAGTTGTAACCTTCTTCAGGCAGATATCAAAAGCGAATGGCGGGGCATAGCTGTATGCGCACTTGTATTTGGTCACAGCCTTCAACCAGCGGATTGGCTTGATGATGAACTGAGCAGGGGTCATCAACGCCACAAAACCGCCATTATACATGGCGCCCATCAAACCGGCGGCCAATCCGAAATCATGAAAAAGCGGCAGCCAGAGAGCGGTACCCTTCCCCTCTTCCCAGTCTCCGCCCACGCGAGCCTGTTCCATGTTGTTCATAATATTTCTGTGTGACAGCTTGATTCCCTTGGGACGGCCTGTGCTGCCTGAGGTGAACTGCAGAAAGGCGATATCGGAGGTGGTAACGGTAGCCAGTGGAATCGCCGGTGCCTCAGCTGCAAGGATCTCTTCAGGTGTGGTGATGACTACCTTTACAAAGAGTTCCTTCAATTCTGCCGGTAGCTGGGTTTTCATCATGTCGGCCAATAGAGGCGTGGTGATAATGATTTTCGGTTCGCTCAACTCAAGGGTGGGGATGAAGTTCTCGAAATAGGCCTGCATCTGTTTTGGGCCACCGGGTTCAGACAGGGGTACTGCCAGGTATGAGCCGTAGAGGCATCCATAGAAAATCTGGACGAATTCAGCGCTGTTGGGCAGGATCAACAGGACGCGGTCCCCTTTCTCCAGACCCTTCCAGGTCAGCCAGCTGGCGATATGGGTGGCTGATTGGTCCAACTCCCGGTAACTGATTTTTTTCTCAAGGTCGTCTCCGTCTTCCAGGAACGTAATGTAATTCTGGTCGGGGTGTTTCTCCGCCCGCTGTTGCGCGACGGATACGATCGTGTCATGGGGTTCGTAGAACATGCTCTCTCCCTGAAAATGTAGGTCAAAACAGCCTGGCGGCGCCTATATAAAATAGTTGTAAAGATCCATACTGGCATAATTTTGGGAATCGATAAAATGCGAACAGGCGCTCTTTTTCTTTCTGATTGATATACATTACATTTTTGTAATTTTTCGTTGCCGAAAAGGAGGGATATCACTGAAAAAACCAGAATGAGACGTAATCAACGGGGTAATTAGAATTCAGCCTTGAAATTCTTTCCGAGCTGACCTACCCTTTGGTTTCAAAATCTGGCTGTTTAAAAGCACGATTCGTTAACCGGTTGAGAAAGGAAGCTTATGAAGATTGTACGAAGAAGTGTGAAAGTGATCGTTGCACTGGTGGCGGTTCCCGGTCAGATGGGCTGAAGGCTGTTCGGAATTACTTTTACAAGGGTCCTATTGCTGACAAAATTGTCCAGCTACATAAGGAGCAGGAGGGGTTGTTCAGCAGGGAAGACCAGTCCGGTTACAGGGGTTTCTGGGAGAAGCCGTTGACGGGTTCGTACGGCGACTATACCTTCTATGCCAACGGAACCTGGACCCAGGGCGCCGTGGTACCCATGGCGCTGCAGATACTGGAGAATATCGATCTCAAATCCATGGGCCACAACTCGCCTGAATATGTTCATACCCTGCTGTAGGCCATTGAACTGGCCATGACAGATCGGGAAGCGTATTTTGGTGATACCGCTTTTGTCTCAGTGCCGACAGTGGGTCTGCTCAGCAAGCGGTTCGCGGCAGTTCGTCGTCAGGCCCTGACGCCCGGAAAGGCGTTTGGTAAAATGCCTGAGCCTGGCGATCCCCACCGTTTTGATATCTCATCTGGTCTACCAGCCCGGAAACTGCCCGTGCAGCTTGTTTTGAATAACACACCGAGTCCAGGCGTGACCCCTTTTGATGATCTGGATACCAGCTACCTGGCTGTGACCGATGCGGCAGGCAATTCGGTCTCCCTGACGCCCAGTGATTTCCCCCAGTCACCCATGGTGCCTGGAACGGGCCTCTGCCTGGGTATTCGTATGACGCAGTTCAGGCTCGATGCTGCTCATCCGGCCGCGCTGAAGCCGGGGAAGAGGCCTCGGGTAACGCCTAACGCCAGCATGGTGACCCGCGATGGGGAATTGTATATGACCTTCGGTACCCCAGAGGGAGATCAGCAGCCCCAGGCGCTGGTCCAGATGTTTCTAAATCTGGCGGTCTTCGGCATGGATGTTCAACAGGCCATCGAGGCCCCCCGGTTTCGCTCCCGCAATTTTCCTGATTCGTTCTCGCCTCACAAGTACCGGCCGGGGGTGGTGCAGCTGGAGAAACGACTGGCTGATCAGGTTGGTACTGAGCTGACCGATATGGGATATGAGGTGGAAACCATCGGAGATTTTCATCACACCATGGGAGCCGTGGGCGCGATCATTCGGGACTACGCCACCGGAAAACTGATCGGAGGGGCTGATCCCCGGCAGGAGAACTGGGCGGCAGGTGAGTGATGGGTTAGACGTTAAATCCCAGTTTTTTCAGTTCGGCCACCAGGCTTCCACGATGATCCCCCTGGATTTCGATGGTTCGATTTTTGACGGCGCCACCGGTGCCGCATTTCTGTTTCAGCTTTTTAGCCAGGGGTTTCAGATCGCTGGTGGCCAGCGGAAGTCCGGTGATGACTGTTACCCCCTTCCCCTTGCGCCCTTTGGTTTCGCGAGTAATCTTAACCTTGCTGTTCTTGTCCGGGATATCCTCGATTGAACTGCAGTTGCACTCTGAAACCGGCATTCCACAATCCGGGCACATGGTTCCCTGGTCTGTGGAATAGACGGTTCCCTTATCATTTTTGTTTCTGGCCATTGTCATTTGTTGGGGGAGCTACCATTAAAAAAGTTACCCGGGTGATCTGCTAATCTACCATTTCATGAAGTTCAGTTCAATCCGGGTGTGAGCCAAAATTAAATATGGATCAATGAACATCCTGGACTGCTGCCGTTATGTTTGTGTTGATTTTGCACTGTTATTCAGACAGGATGTGTTTATGGTTTATCAAACGAAAGTTCAAATTTCAGTGATTGAGAAAACCGGGCGCCAGGGAAATTTATGACTGTCGAGTTGAACTCGAACGAAGGAACCTCCGAGCGGTTTAAGAAAATCAAGCAGACCCTGCTTTTGACACCTATCTATTTATGTACAGAACGGGCCCGCCTGATCACCCGGCATTTCAAAAAAGCGGATAACGCCTCGGATCCGCTGATTCAGATTAATCTTTTATTGCGAAGCATGGGTTTAATACCCTTTTCGAAGCTGCAAGTTTCGCTTCTCACTGGCGGCGACGCGTCATCCCGATTCGGGATCCAGATAAAAAATATTGATACCCCGCTGCTTGCGGCGGGGTCCTTCATCTTTGTTTTAATATGTTTGCTGTTTATCGTCTGATATTTGCCGTTCTCTTGTTCCTGATCGCCTATAAAAAGGGGTATGGGAAGTTTTTCTGGGCCGCCATGGGATTTATCCTGGGGCCTATTGCGCTAGTGGGTATACTGGTTTACCGGAAAAATGCCAACTACACCAAGGCCATCCTCAACGGCGTCAGCGGTATTCTGGCTGGGGCATTTGGTGTACTTCTTCTCTGGTATGCGGCGGACTGGTACCTGCCTCACCAGGTCCTTGAAAAAGCCATCGGCGGCGTTGATGTTTTCTGGTACCGGGTCCTTCCCTCCATAAGTGTCTCCGTCGGCTTCATCGTTTTCTGCGCCACCATGGCAAAGACTGCTGCCATACATACCGAGGAGAACCTTCCAAGATAGTTTTCTTATTCGTAATGGGTCCACATTCTGAGTATTTTCACAGTGTGCTCTTCCTCAAGAATCTCGTATACAAGTCTGTGTTTGATATTTATACGTCGGGAATAGGCCCCTGTGAGGTCGCCGACAAGCTTTTCAAATGGGGGTGGGTTTTTGAGAGTATTTTCTTTTAGAATCTCAAGTAGGAGCATTGCTTTTTCTTTCAGTCCTGAGGAGGCTAGTCTTTTGGCATCTTTTTGAGCGTGCCGGGTAAAAATAATTTTCCAACTCACCAGTCCAGCTCCTCAGAGCAATCCCCGATTGGGGTTTCCATTCCCTCCTTAATCGATTCTCTCATTTCGGGTATGGACATGAGAAACAGTGTTTCCTGAATAGCGTTCCAATCTTCTTCTGATATCAGGATACCATTTGACCGCTTGCCTGTTATCAATGCCGGACTGTGCGATTCGGCGACCTCATCAAGCAACCTGTATAGGTTCGCTCTCGCTTCACTCGCTGTTAGTGTTGTCATTTTTTCC
>JAOZRE010000526.1 GCA_029940215.1 bacterium
GTGGGGGCTGGGGGTCTGATGGACAATAACAAGAACGTTTCAGATTTTCCCCTGGGTACGATACCCAAAGGCTTTGTCTACCGGGACCAGAGCAAGCGTTATCCCTGGTGGGTGAAGTCCGTGGACCGGATGACCACTGAAATCGATGAATCGAAATTGAACCGCAAGGTAACGGACCAGATTCAGATGGGACTCTTTGCGGATCCGGAAGCTGCCGGGAAGAAAGCGAAGGAGTCCGTCAAAAAAATCGTGGCCCGGATTGAAAGGGATGCACCAGGGAATGAACTCAAGGATCTGGCACTGCACTACGCCTCCACCACGTTTTTTGCCGCGGGGGTGTCTATGTTTGAGGGTAACTTTATCACCCATATGTTCCCTATCATGAAGGCGGTGAGCAAGGTGATTCATCCACCCGAAGAGTTGGGTGTTCCCAAATGGCAAGGCAGCCCGGAAGAGGCATCCGAGATGGTGGAAACCGCCGCCCGTCAACTGGGTGCGGCCCAGGTGGGGTTTACCTATCTGGAACCCCGATTTCTCGAGCACAATGTCCATATTGATTCCTCGGTGGAGAAGATAAAAACCACCGAAGATGGCATGGTCCTGGTTCCCGAGCATCTGAAATATGTGATTGTAACAGCCGGACAGGCACCCATCGAAGCGATGAAATATGCTCCCAGCCAGATAGGGGATATGGCGGACAGAAGCGGTTATGAAGACCGCCAGATGGTCTGGTTCAGAGTGATGAACTTCATTCGGGGGCTGGGGTATAAAGCGATACCCATTCCCGGAGTCATGCCAGCGGCGATTCCTTTTGGCCTGATGGCCGGACTGGGTGAAATCGGCCGCATGAACCGACTGATCTCGCCGTACTACGGCGGGGCACTCAGAATTGAGGGGATTCTGACCGATATGCCCCTGGCTCTGGACAAACCCATCGATTTCGGCCTGCAGGAGTACTGCCGCCACTGTCAGAAATGTGCCAAGGTCTGCCCTGCAAATGCCATCAGTTTTGATAAGGATCCCGGTTGGGAACCCCAGAGTCAGTTTTCGCTTACCGGGAAGAAATTGTGGTATGAAAACCCCGAAAAATGCTGGGAGTGGTCTGGTCGAAATTCGTACTATTGCAGTGCCTGTATGTTTGCCTGCACCTGGACAAAAGACGATCAAACCTTCCTGCACACACTGGCTCGGATTTCCGCAGCCAAACTTCCCTATTTTGGTAAACTGCTGGCATGGCTTGACGACTTGTTCGGCTATGGAACGGTTCCAAAGAAACAAATAGGGGATTGGTGGCAGAAGAAGCAACGGAGCAGGGGAGCCGCCACAAGACGGCGCTGAAAAGGGATCCTTTCTATTGAAAATCTTTCCACTATTGCAGAAATATTAAGCAGCCTGTTTTCTCCAGCAGGTTGCCCAATTCGTTTTTTGCGCTATCATTAAGGTCTGCATATGCCTGCCGGAGAGTGGCAAGGCATTTGACCTGGTACTTGAATACCCCCTGGGTATAGGGCATGCCTCCCGCCTCAAATGAGAACTCCTTTTGCCCTGCATCAGCTGCAGCCGCGTTGGCGATCAGAAAGGGGAAATAGAACTCGCCTGCGATTTTCAGCAGCTTTTCAATGATATCGGGCAGGGGTTCCGAGTTCGGTCGCCATTCCCCTTCGAAACCGGAGAGGTCATGGAAATGCAATATCCAGCGGAAGGTATAGGGGGCCCTCTGACGGGCATGATCCACGATGGCCAGGTCGTTATGGTACTGGGACAATTGACCGAAAAGACCGAACTCTGCCATGGATGGGCGCGAGCCAAACAGAAACCACCTGTCTGGAACATGGCTTTCCAGAGTATCCAGAAACAGGTTGGAAATATGCTCAAGCATGGGGCGGTTGTGCTCTGATGAGCCCACAAAGGCCAGACGACTCATCTGCCGTTCCCTGAACGTTTCTGCAAAGGTCTCGATATTCTCCCGTCCGCTGCCCTCAAACATATCAAAACCAATCCATTCGCTGATCTGTTTGACGTGGCGTTTATCGAACCAGCGGTAGTGATACATAGCCTTGGAGAGTAATTCGTCGGCCAGGTCCTCGATCAGAAAGGCCAAAAACGCATCACTTTCCCGATCAGGAATAATTGATCTGCCGTTCGGGTGGCGCTCTTCCAGGTCATAAATCAGCGGGGTGGAATCGTTATGAAAGTTGCCGTCCGGATATTTGAATATGGGAATCACCGGGACCTTCACCTGTGCTTTCGCAGACTCTATACCCAGAGCCCCATCTTTCCAGACGTGGGGGATGCGCCGGTACCGCATCACTGCGCGCATCTTCATGGAATAGGGGGATCCGATATGACCATAAATGGTGTAAAGATCATTTACGTTAGATTGCATGACTTCTCCAGTTGAAAGGGGTGGATGGGTGTGAGGTGTCTATCTGGATGGTGTTGTAGAAAATGTCTGTTCCCCGAACTGTTTCGGTATATACTGAAACAGTTCGGGAAGTCATTGGGGGTGAGTTATGACAGGATACCATTCAGGCGGTTTTTGATAATTACCTCGGCTTCTGACATGATACGATCCACCAGCTCCTGGCAGGTTGGAATGTCATGGATCAGACCGGCAACCATACCGCAGGACCAGGCGCCATCGTTAGTGGCACCTTCTGTCATCACCTTGGGATAGACTCCGGCCACCTCTTCGATAATGTCCTCAAATTTGATATCCTTTCCGAGCCTCTCCTCTTTGGCCATGAAGGCAATACCCGCGCAACTGATTGAGAAACTGTCTCTTCTTACCGTCATCTTAAACTATTTTACTGAATAAATCATCCTAAACACCTTCCCTGTCAGGGCTAATTTGTTCTAACCCGCGATATCCTATGATTGTTCGAATTTGCCATGA
>JAOZRE010000527.1 GCA_029940215.1 bacterium
CCCTTCAAGGGGGCAAAGCAATACCGTACCCTTTGGGTGCGGATTCGTTTTATTCGTCGTATGGAGAGGGACATCATGGAACGGGGTCGCTCGAGGGAATCGGTTGTAAGGCAGTATCTTGAAAGCGTTAAGCCGATGCATGACCTCTTTGTTGAGAACAGCAAGCGTTACGCGGATATTATCATCCCCCATGGCGGTCGGAATTCGGTGGCAGTCAATCTCCTGATTGCCAAAATCGAATCTGTTCTGGCCGGGCATCCGGAGCCCATACACCCGCCACAACCCAATAACAGCTTTTGCGGATAACCTTCCTGCAGTTACTTTCAGCTCTGCGTTTCCTTATTAGTCTAAGCATCTGCTCTCCAGACCCTTTTTTTGACCGTTGGTTCCGGTCCCGGGATATTCAACCCCTGTCAGAAATGGATCAGCAGATATGACCCCACCCCGACCATCAGCAAATACAAACTGTACATGCCATGTCAGGTATGATAAGATCAAAAGAAAATCAACCAGAAACTCGGTTTACCCTTATAAATGATCCTCAACTCGCTAAAATCCCGCATCACGGTGTCCATCACCGGTATTGTCCTGATCTCGCTGGGGGCTACTACCATGTTTCTCCGGCACCAGGTAACCAACGAATTGGCCGATTCCGTTGAAAAAAACGCACGAAGTTTGCTGGCTGCAACCGTTGCGCATGTTGAGAGCCAGCACAAGAGTATCCTTTATCATCAGTCGACCATGTTGCACCGCAGGAAAATGGAGTTGATGGACAATATTGACATCGCTTTTTCACTGCTGAACAGCGTGTATTTTCAGCAGCAGGATGGACAAATCAGTGAAGAGCTGGCCAAGCAGCGGGTCATGAGTGAACTGCAGATTGTGCGATATGCTGGCGGCGTTGGGTATTTCTGGATCAATGATACTTCCCGCCCATTTCCACGGATGGTGATGCATCCGATTGTATCTGAATTGAACGGTGACGTACTGGACGATCCGGAGTATAATTGTGCGCTGGGTAGGAAAGAGAATCTCTTTAAGGCGTTTGTTGATGTGGGACTTGAGAAAGGGGAGGGGTTTGTTGATTACTGTTGGCCGAAACCGATTCCGGGAGGCGTAACAGAGAAGCGGGCCAAACTGTCTTTTGTGAGGCTGTTCAAGCCCTGGGACTGGATTATTGGAACCGGTGTTTATATTGACGATGTTGAAAGAGATGCGCAGAACCGACTTCAAGCTGTGATCAAAGAGCTAAACCAGGGGATTAATCAACAACGGATGGGCGAAAACGGGTATTTCACTATTTTCGATGAAACCAACCGTATCCTGGTACATCCAAACCGCGCCGGGATAGACGGGAACCACCTCATCAACCCAACAACCGGAAACCGGATGCTGGACGATTTAAAAAAAGCAGCATTCAGGCCAGGAAACAGTCTTGAATACCTATGGGACAAGCCAGGACATAAAGGTGAGTTCCGTTTTCCGAAAAGAGCCTTTGTGACTTACTATGAGCCGCTGGGTTGGTATATCAACTCAACCGTTTATATCGAGGACTTTGAGAATATCACATCAAGAATCACTCGCTCACTGGTGATGTTTTCCGCTACCTTTCTGGTCCTCGCACTTTTGTTGTCACTGTTTGTATTTCGTGGCATAACCCGGCCATTGAATATGCTGATCCGCTCAATCAGCCGCACAGATAAGGACGGGATCCCCATCGGCCCTTTACCGTCAAAGGGAACGCTTGAAATTCAGGCGCTGAGTGTGACGATCAATAATATGCTTTTTACCATCAGTGAATCGAGAAAGACCATAAAGGCCGAACGGGACCTTTCCCTTGGTATTATTGAGGGGGCCCCTTCCATCATTGCAGGAATAGATCTCGAAGGCCGGACAACCTTTATCAATCCTGCTGCTGAGCAGACAACGGGATACAGAAAAGAAGAGATAATCGATCAGGTCTGGTGGGAACTGTTCAACTCCGAACGGTCCCAACAGGCCGCAGTTAAAGCCATGTTTGAACAATCTGTTAAGACATCTATTTTGAACTACGAGATGGATATTACCTGTAAAAACGGAGAGCAAAAACAGATAGTCTGGAGTAGTTTTGCAAAAAAAGATGCCCATTACGATACCCAGGAGGTGTTCTGGTTTGGCAATGATGTATCTGAGCGGAAACTGGCAGAAAAAAACCTGCAGAACCTGCGTAATTACCTGCTGGGTATTATTAATTCTATGCCTTCGGTGCTGGTAGGTGTGGATGCTGAAGGGGCGATTACCCAGTGGAACACTGAAGCAGAGCGTTATACTGGTATATCACCTAAAGAAGCTCTGGGTAAGCCACTGGAAAAAACCTTCCCACGTCTGGCTCCCGAAATGGAGAGGATTCAAGCCGCGATGCACGGCAAGGAAATTGTGACTGATATCAGACAGTCCCTGCAGAAAAATAATGACGTTTGTTACGAAGATATTACCATCTTTCCATTGGTTGCCGGCAATGATGAAGGGGCGGTTATCCGTATTGACAATGTCACGGACAAGGTGCGGATGGAAGAGATGATGATCCAATCAGAAAAAATGTTGTCTGTGGGGGGATTGGCCGCTGGAATGGCCCACGAAATCAACAATCCACTGGCTGCCATGATGCAGACCGCCAGTGTCATGGCCAGTCGGTTGGTCGAAGATTCACACCTGCCGGTCAACCGTAAGGCGGCTTCCGCTGCCGGAACAACCATGGAATCGATCCGGGAGTATATGGAGTCTCGAGGCATTCCCCGCATGATCTCAAACATTAAAGAGTCCGGGCAACGGGTGGCAACGATTATTAATAACATGCTGGACTTTGCGAGAAAAAGTGGAGATCAGGTCTCATCCCGTTCCCCCACAGAACTGA
>JAOZRE010000140.1:0-5944 GCA_029940215.1 bacterium
GTGGAAAAAGTGCATCAACCCCTGGATAAAACTCATGGATACATCATGTTTCTTCCACTCATCCATAACCACGACATTTAACCCGAGATCCTCATACAACCGCTGGTATTTTGTGAGAAATTTCTTCTGCCGGACAGGTAGAAGAACAATATTTTGCTTCGTTATGTCAGGCATGGAGCCGAACATGGGGTGGGAAGAGACAATGGCTGCTTCCGTTTCAAGCATCGAAGGGATGATCTTGCTTTTTACAGAACAGAAGTCGGAAAGAAGTTGATTTTCCCTCAGCCAGGGGCTGATGCGTTTTACCACCTTCGATGATTCATCGATGGGCACGCTGACAATAATCAAATCACTTCTGATGACCAGGTTTTTCTCTGCTGAGATCGAATCAACATCCGAAATCAACACCTCCTTGCCCAGACGCTTGAATTCCCGTTCGAACATCGAACCCATCTGGCCCAAGCCACCGATAATGCCAATTGTGTTTATCATCGACCAGCACACCCCACAAAAAGATCTCTGCACACCTGTTCAGTCATAACGCTTATCCCATGCACCATATCCTACTCCCCTATCAATCCTTCATATTCTTGACAAAATCCGCGATATTGAAATACCGGGTAATAAGCCGGGTTGCATCATCAAAGCTCAGCTGGCTGGCTGCATCACAAAGGGCATTTTGTGGATCCGGATGCACCTCAATAAACAGACCCGCTATATTTGTAGCAGCACAAGCAGACATCAGTGATGGAAGAAATTGTTTCGTTCCCCCTGCAGGATCACTGCTTGGAATTCCATATTTCCGTATTGAATGCCCTGCATCAAACAGCACCGGATAGCCCAGCGACTTCATTATCTGAAATGATCTGATATCCACAACAAGATCGCGGTATCCGTAGCAGGTCCCCCTTTCAGTCAATATAATTGACTGATTACCAGTGGATTCAATTTTTTTGCAGACCTTCTCCATGTCCTGGGGATGAAGAAACTGGGCTTTCTTCACATTCACCGGTTTCCCGGTCTTCGCCAGGCTCATGACCAGTTCCGTCTGCATGGCAAGATAGGCTGGCACCTGCAGAATATCAAAGACCTCGGCTACCCCTTCATCCAATTCAGTGGGATAGTGAACATCGGAAATGATGGGGACATCAAACTCATCTTTGATATCACTGAATATCCTCAATGCCTCCGGCAAGGGTAGCCCGGAGAAATATCTTTCAGAAGATCGATTGTCTTTTTTATAGCTGGCCTTGAAGACATAATCGACGTCAAGCTTCTCTGCCAGTGATTTCAAAAATTCTATTGTTTTATAGGCTATCGCCTTATTTTCCAGAATGCAGTTCCCCGCAATAAGGAGCTGTCTTGAACCATTCAGGGTTATCTTATCAGATATTTTCATTCAATTATCAGTGCTGTTGTTAATTCGCCATTAAGGCTATTAGAGCTAATGTATATGGCAGAATAAGAGTTGCTTTTTCACTATTAGTGGAGAAAGCCGTTTGGTTTATTGTGATCCCGATATGCTGTCCATTTTTCGATGGTCTATATTCTCGGGCATGCAACACCATGATCAGATCAAAAACACTTGGACGCCTGTTTTGCCGCAATAACAGGCCCTGACATTCATAATGGTACTATAAAAAAAGTAAAACCGCTATAGCAGCGTACTAAGTTTTAAGGTCTACCCCATAGCCGGAGCAGGCAGATACACGCTTGCTGTCAGAGGTACAGACCCGGTATCTTGTCATTTACAAGAGCCGATGCTTCACGTAGCCTGAGTAAAAGAGGTTGCAGGAAATACGATCTTTACCATTCAAGGCACTTTGCTCCAAGGACTGCAATATGAAACAAACAGGCCGATGCTTGCCGGTGGTTCTTCTGATTCTCCTTGTTTTTGCTCTCGATCACATAGCCCACGCAGAAGAGCTGAAACCACACAATGTTATTGTGCGTACAGCCTTCAAAGAGGTCAGCCGAACCCCAGTCATCAAATCACATTCCTTTGACTTGCTGACCCCAGAGATTATGCAGGAACCCTATCTTCCGAAGTTCGCCTTTTCAGGAGCACATGTTCCCGAGGATTTTCCTCAAAACATCGAAATCAGCGGTCTGACAAAATTCTCCCCCACCCTCTCCCGTTTTTTCAGGGGACCGGCAGGTCAACTCGAAAATGGCGCCTTTTTTTATCAGCGCCATCAACTGAATCAAGCAGAAGCCAACCTGCTCCCGTTGATAACACAATCAAAAATTATAAGGGAGCCAGCCATCCTCTATCTGGCCTGGATTAAGTACAAGGAAAAACTCTGGAAGGAGTCCCTGAAATTGACTGGCTATATTACCAGATCAAACAATAAGCATCTTGCCAGTGAGGCAACCTACCTGACTGCACTGGTCTATTATAAACAACAGCAGTATCGAAAAGTCATCACCTTGTCTGAACAGCTGAAAACTAGAATCTCACTGAACAGCTTCAGCTTGAAGCAAAAATATATTTACTTAATTTCCCTGGTAAAACGCGGTTTTTGGGAAGAGGCACGACAGGTTTCCGAAAACGTCATCAGCGGCCCCATTTACCACATCAAACCCTACTATAAAATTGTTGAGCTTTCCGCCCTCATTGACTATGAACAAAAGTCCTACACCGCAAGCCTGAAAAAACTTCTCAGGGTCAAGAGATACAACAGCCATCCTGCTTACCAGTACGCTGTGAATCGTCAAATAGCCTGGTTGCTATATTTGGGGGGCAATTATTCACGTGCGCTCAGCATATTGAATGCCGAAAACATCCACTATTCAAACCAGTATCGAGATGAGCTGCAGTATTTAAAACTGGCCTGCCTCGTTCGACAAAAAAACTGGCCTGCCGTAAAGAGCACACTCGGAAACCTAAACGGATCCTCTGTTTTTTATCCATACAGCGTTTTTCAAATCCGGTCTTACCTGAAAAACCCCAAAGAGCACCCCAATCTGTTTCAGCAGATTTCCAATCAGGTATTCAACCTACTCGAGATGAAGTTTTATGTGGCGATCCTGGATGGAAACCTGTTTTTCAAGCAGAACCGACATCAAAAGGCAGAAGCCGCTTTTCTAAAGGCGCTTTCAATAGACAGCCGCAGCCCGGACTACTTAGTCGCTCAGTACAATATGGGACTAACCCATCTAAAGTTGCGCCAATACCAGGCGGCCGAAATTGATTTTTCTGACCTTTTAAAAATCGGTTTTGAAAAAAAGGTTGAACAGGTTCGATACCACCTTGCCTATTCTTTGTATCAACAGGCAAAGGCGGCCGAGGCACTTCATATCATCAGTGCTCTGAACACAGCCACATTCAATCGCTCACAACAGGCAGAGCTGTTAATGATGAAAGCGGGATCCCAACTGCAGGTAAGAAAAAATAAATTGGCCAGTCAGACCTTCAGTGATATCTGGTCGCGGTTCAAAAACCCGGAGTCCCTCGAATTTATTATTCAGATTCTCTACGATCAGCAGCAATATAAACAGGTTCTCGAACTCGCCAATCAACATCCTGATCATCAGTCACATACACTGCGTCTATACAAGATTAAATCACTTCTGGCTCTCCGGCTATTCAAGGAGGCTCAATTTGCCATGGACCAGATATCAGCTGAAGACGAACAGGTCACTGAACTCCGCCTGAAAGTATGGGCGGCCAACGAAAAATACAAGCAGATTATCAAGTATGTCTCGCGCCTGCTCAATACCTCCCTGCTACCCCAAAAGCGTCTCTATTACTACCTGAGTCTTGGAAACGCCTTTTTTAACCTGCAGCAATATCGGGACAGCAAAATCCAATTTTTTCGTTCACTCAACCTCGTTGAAGAACCCGAGCTGAAAAGCCTGATCTATTATAATATAGCATTAAGCAGTTATTACTATGGAGACCATACATCCTTTCTCAACGAAGTGAATCTGGTGCTGCAACGAAAGCAGATACCCGACGACATACGCTACAATCTCACCCTTTTGCTAGCTGAGTTCTATCAAAAAACCAACAAGATCGCCCAATCAGATCGTATATACCGAGAATATGAGCAGAAGCACGCCTACAATCAGACCAGCATCCACATCAAACGGATACGACTCTGGTACCAGAATCAGAACTTCAATAAGTGCAGTGAACTCTCCCGGGAAAAGATGGTAACTGAAAATATCTATCAACGCCGGGACCGGCTGATCATGTTCGGATACTGTACCAACAACATTCAACGTCCGGTCGCTGTTATCAAAAAAATAAAAACAGAGACAGAAGAGACGTCTGACACGTACCGACTTAATGAACTTCACTTTATTTTAGCCCAGGCATATGCCGGGACAGCGCAATATTCCCGTTCACTCACCTTAGCCAAAAACCTGATCAAACAGTCCTTGAACAACGTGGTAAGAAAGGATACCCAACTACTGATCTCCCACAATCTTCTGAAATTGAAAAAGCCGCAAAAGGCAAACATCGAACTGGGAAAGATTGATCAGTATCGATCGACGGGACAGTATACCCAATCTTTGCATTTGCTCGGAGAAATACAGTTCCAGCTGAAACAATACCATAAGGCCCATCGAACCTTGCTTCGAATTTACTACCTGCCGGAAAGTACCAATGCCGATCGGCACCTGGCACTGTTGCGACTTTCAGAAGGGTATCTGGCAGAAAGGGATCTGAAATCTGCCCAGAAACATTTTAAAATGATCGACCCTGCAGCGGTCGGCAAGGAAATCGGCGGGACACAACGATATACCTCACTGAAAAAGTCCCTCAAGAAGCGGCACATAAAGTCATAGTCGCTAAACTGCGGTGTTTCCCACTTTTTGTTTCACGTGAAACAAAAAGTGGGATCTCGCCGGTGGAAGCACAGCGAAGGGTAATTACGCCCAAATGGTTTCCCGCAGCTGATCATTTTGTATTTTTCACCTTGAATCTGCCTTTACGGTCTGAGTAAAAAATCGATCAAATCATTACAGGATTCCTTAAGCCCATCACATGAACCATTATAAGGCAAAAGTCTTAATTATTTTAGGCCCTACTGCATCCGGGAAAACTGCGCTCGCAGTAAAACTGGCCGAATTGGTCAGGGGTGAGATCATTTCAGCAGACAGCCGCCAGGTTTTCAGAGGAATGGATATTGGCAGTGGAAAGGATCTGGCGGAATACGGCAGCACTCCCTATCACCTGATTGACATTCGGCCGGCCGGTGGCGAGTATTCAGTATCTGACTTCCAACACGATGCTCATCTTGCATTGTCTGACATTCGCTCCAGAAACAGAGTACCCATTATCTGTGGAGGCACCGGTCACTATGTCAAATCTTTGCTGGATGATTACAACTTCGATCACATCAGGTCAGACCCATCAATAACGCACTATCTAGAACAACTGCCTAGGGAGATTCTTTTCAAAAAAATACAGTCTCTGGGTCTGTGGGAGGATCATCACTGGGAATCTGACAGCCGCCGCCGTATGGCCCGCGCCATTGAAAAACACACCCATTCACAATCATCAACCCCACCAGCACCTAATTTCAGCGAACAGTACCACCCGCTGACATTCTACGTTGAAATTGAGCGGGACATCCTTATTTCAAGAATTGAAAGCAGGCTGGCCGATCGCCTTCAGTCAGGCTTGATAGCTGAAGTAGAGGTTCTGATTAAAGAGGGGGTCTCGCACCACAGATTGGAACGATATGGTCTTGAATACAAGTGGGTTTCACTCTATCTTAGGGGGGAACTCGACTATCAGGAGATGTTTCAAAAACTGGCGGTAGAGATAAGGCGGTATGCTAAACGGCAGATGACCTTTATTCGATATCTTCAGAAAACCGGGCACCCCATCGAACCGATCACTGACCCGACCTCCTTTTTCAACCGGGTTTTGAATCTGCTGTCAGATTCATCCTGAGGGTGGTTTCATGCATTGGCGGTCAGAACATAG
>JAOZRE010000140.1:5954-10939 GCA_029940215.1 bacterium
AAGCATTTTTCCACCGCCTGACCACCCCTCAGGTTTGTGGAAGATGATCGTCAAAAGGGAATATCATCTTCGACGAATTCATCATCCCCACCCATTGATGGCTGATCGGCACTTCCACCACCGGATGGAGGCGCACCAAAATCTTTACTCGGCTGAGAAGGAGGGGTCTGGTTATTAGCAGATGCTGATTGCTGGTACTCCCCTGTCCCGGTCTTGGATTTGGAATCCAGAAACTGCATCTGCCTGGCAACAACATCTGTTGAGAAGCGTCTGTTTCCGTCTTTATCTTGCCATTCACGTGTTTGCAAGGCTCCCTCAACATAAAGTTGACTTCCTTTCTTACAGTACTGCTCGATTAACTCTGCTTGTTTATTCCAAAAAACGACACGATGCCACTCAGTTCGTTCCTGCTTGTTTCCGCCCTGATCCTTGAAGTATTCAGTTGTGGCGAGACTGATATTCACCACTGTATGTCCACTCGGTGTAATTCTTTTTTCCGGATCTTGCCCAAGACGTCCAATCAGTAAAACCTTATTAAGATATCCCATTACATCGCTCCGTATTGTTGTTTTCTTCCTATTGACAAATAACCGTTCACGCTTACGTCTTTTGCCTTAAATCTGACAGGCATTTTCGTATGATGTCATCCAGGCTCATTTCCGGTCCCAGGTACTTGATAATCGTTTTCTCGGCCTGTTTTGCAGAGAAGCCAAGATTGGACAGTGCTGACACGGCATCTGCAAAAATCTCTTCCCGCCCGATTAAATCGCTGTCTCTTCCTGCACCCGGTTGGCCGTCCGTCGGGGCCCCTTCTAACTGCAACAGGTCCAGTTTCCCCTGCAAGTCCAGTATGATTCGTTGCGCTGTTTTCTTCCCAACACCGGAGACCTTGGTAAACGATAACGCATTTCCCTGTTGAAGCGCCCCGACAATCTCACTTGCCCCCAGTTGATCGACAATATTCAGCGCCACCTTTGGTCCGATGCCATTTACGCCTAGTAGAAGGACAAAAACCTTCCTTGTGAAAAAATTCTGAAAACCGAACAGCCGTATTCCATCTTCCTTGACAGCAGTATATACCGCCAACTCAATATCATCACCTTGACTAAATGGCCTGTGTAGTTTCAGGTTGTTTCCAACCTGTACACGATATCCCACCCCATTTGTATCAACAATGATTTCATTCTCATCTATCTCTATCACTACCCCTTTCAACCACGCGATCATGTTCTTCTCGTTTTAACCTTATGATTCTGTTGACTATAGCCCTCGAAATCCATAGTATTCGCATGACAAATTGCGTTAGCCAGTGCATCCGCCTCATCCTCCTTCACCTTTCGGCTACGGTCAATATTCAGCAGGATTTTCACCATATTATTGACCTGATCCTTGGTCGCCCGGCCAACTCCGACGACCGCTGACTTTACTTCATTTGGGGCATATTCAAACAGGCTCACCCCCTTCAGTTTAACCGACAAAATAGAAACCCCTCTTGCATGTCCAAGCAGCAGGGAGGATCTCGGGTTTACCGAGTGAAATATCTGTTCGACCGCGGCTCTTTGGGGGTTAAACTGATCGATCACCTCACCAATCCGATTAAAGATAACCTCAAGTTTATCCTCAATCGTCGGTAGTTTGACCGTTGTGATCGTTTCGCTGAAGATATATTTCAGGCGGTTGTCCACTCTATCAATGATCCCTATTCCAGTATACCGGGTTCCGGGATCAATTCCGATAATTCTTGTACTGTTTCGAAGGCTACCCGGATCCTGCTCTTGAATCCCTTGTCTCACTGTGTCTCAAGCTGCTTTAATACGTCTTCAGTTATATCAAAGTTGCTATAAACATTTTGGACGTCATCATCATCCTCCAGGGCATCAATGAATTTGATCACCTGGGATGCTTTCCCTGCGTCATCAATTTCAAGCCTGTTTTGTGGAATCAGCTTAAGCCCAGAGGAGCTAATAGTGATCCCCTGCTCTTCCAGATACTGATGAACAGTCCCCAAGTCTCCAGGGGAAGCTTCAATACTGTATACCTGCTCGTCACTAGTATCTATGTCATCGGCTCCTGCCTCAATAGCATGCTCTGTCAGTGCATCTTCATCAATGGAGCTCTTTTCCACCTCAATAATCCCTTTCCGATCAAACATATACATGACAGAGTTTGTCGACCCGATATTACCATTGTTTTTGCTGAAGATAGATCGTACAGACGAGATGGTCCGGTTTTTATTGTCAGTTAAACATTCAACAATAACGGCAACATTGTGCGGCCCATATCCTTCGTAGCTTAGATTTTCCCAGTTTTCACCCTTTCCACCACCAACACCCTTTTTAATAGCTTTGCTTACATTGTCATTTGGCATGTTAACTGATTTTGCCAATACGATTGCCGATCTCAGTCTTGGATTTGAATTTGGGTCTTCACCACCCATTTTCGCGGCAACTGTGATCTCCCGTATGACTTTCGTAAACACTTTACTTCTTTTTGCGTCTGCAGCACCTTTTTTGTGCTTGATCGAACTCCACTTATTATGTCCTGACATATTATGCTTCTAATTCAATATTATGGTTTTGTTTCCAATTCTTAAAAGTTGATTATCCTGCCTGATAGGCAAACTGCTCGTGCTGAGCTCACATTCTATATTCCATTCATCAACTGAATCGGCAAGGAATACTCCCAAATTTTCCGACCCAGTCTGACGGTCAGGATATTTTACCGATCAGATCATAGGGATGAGCATCCGTTATTTCGACCGTTTGAAATTCCCCTGTTTGTCCGACCCCTTCGTTAACCAGCACCAAGCCATCAACTTCAGGGCCCTGAAATTGATTTCTGCCCTTTAGTAGGAGATCTGTCTCCTCATATGCTCCTTCTATCAGAACTTTTTGTTTTTGACCAATCATCGCCCGATTTTTTTTGTGGGAAATCTCTTGCTGTACGGCCATCAGCTGATCCCTTCTCTCTATTTTTTCCTCTTCTGAAATGGGATCCCCTAATTTGTTTGATTTAATATTATCTTCATCGGAGTAGGTAAACACTCCCAAATGCGTAAAATAGCCCTTTTCAACAAATCGCATCAGTATTTGAAAAGCCTCCTTCGTCTCATTTGGAAAACCCACGATGAATGTCGTCCTCAGCGCGAGATTGGGAACTTTTTTCAGCGCAGTCTCCACAAATGTTTCAATTTCAAAGGCAGTAATCTTCCGATTCATCTCCCTTAACACTTTGTCATCAAAATGCTGAAATGGAATATCAGCATATGGATTCAATCTCGAATCATCTGCCATCAGATCAAGCAGGTCGTTTGGATAACGATTGGGATAGGTGTAAAATACCCGAAGCCAGAAGTCGTCAGCTGTTACGGTCAGCAATCCTCTCACCAGATTAGCCAGTTGCGCCTCATTAGCCAGATCGATTCCATAGGATGAGCTATCCTGCGAAATCAGGTTTACCTCTTTGATCCCATGCTTTAAGAGTGTTAAGAACTCTTGCTGGATGCTTGCTTCAGATCGGCTTCTGAAAGGCCCCCTTAACTTGGGAATATTGCAGAACGCACACATGTTGGAACATCCCTCTGAAATTTTCAGATAGGCGTGGGTGTTGTTTTCCGCAAGGACCTTTTCAGTTCTCTGATTGTTACTGGAATACAGAGGTCTTTTTTTAAGATGGTTAACGGGTTCAGAACTGTTAATACTTTCAGAGATACACCTTGAAATCGCTGAATAGTCGCTAGTTCCGATTACCGCATCAACTTCCGGAATCTCCTCCAACAACTGCGATCGATACCGTTCGCTTAGACATCCAGCGACAATCAGCTTTTTGGGTCCCCTGTCACCTTTCAGTTTCGACAGCGATATGATCCGGTCGATGGATTCGTTGACAGCGGATGTAATAAAAGCACATGTATTAATGATCATAACATCCGATTCATCCGGATCCCGCGTCATCTCGTACCCGTCTTGTAATACCTGCCCCATCATAATTTCAGAATCGACACTGTTCTTTGCGCACCCCATCGTTTCTAAATAAATCTTGAGCCCCATTCTTTAACCCTGTTAATCAATTGATTTTAAGTTACATATTGTCCGTCGAATGCATCCAGCAGTAACTCTTCATATTTGTTCAATAGGAATTCTGACCACGACAGATCCTCTTGGGTGGTTACCTTAATGTTCCATTTTTCACCAGCTACGGGTACGACAGGGTAGCCTAGTTGTTCAAAATAGCCAGCTTCGTCTGTGGCATTGAGTTGCCGTTGTTCTTCTACCAGGAAGCAGCGTTTAATATCTGCCGCCCGAAAAGCCTGAGGGGTCTGTGTCAGGAAAATCTGATCCCGATTCAGGACTTGGGTAACGCTGTGCTCGTCGATTTGCCTGACAGTTTCGGTAACATTCAGAACAGGGATAACAATCCTGTTCTCTTCGGTATTATCCGCCAGACACTGGATCAGTTTCTCTGTGACAAAAGGCCTTGCGCCATCATGTGTCATGACCACATCTGAACACGGATTTTCGTACACATATTTCAATCCATTCCTCACAGAGTCGTATCTCTGATCTCCCCCCATAATGATTTTAGTGATTTTTTTCAGTTCACCATACTTTTGCAACATTGACCGGAAATCATCTGTTTCCTTTTCTCTGACGACAACAATTATTCTCTTGATCAATTCCAAACCGTTCAATCGATATAAGGTACGGTAAAGCACAGGGACACGGTTAATCTCCATAAACATCTTATTACGGGTTGCATTCATTCGGGATCCTTTCCCAGCAGCCAGTATCACAATATCGACTTGTTTTTTTTCAGTTGGATATCTCTTTTCCATCACGCTTTGTCTCAAGTTAGCCTTTCAAACCAGCTCTCATACCATTGATTTTAAAGATTCCAACTGCTTTGACTGCCGGAATCAGTATATCTACCGTACGGGTATAACAAAATGGGGGTTTATTCCTGATTTTGTTGCGCTATCTTACTAT
>JAOZRE010000528.1 GCA_029940215.1 bacterium
GGATTCAAAAGTGTGTCGATCAGCACCGTGCCGTCCGAGGTGTTTACCCAGGTGGCGCTGGCGATCGGTATTTTGGCAACATGAACATCAGGGTGCGGATTCTCAAAGGCAACCTCACTTTTAAGAATCACCTGGAAGGCTTCATTTTTATTCAATTTTCCAGCAAATTCCGGATCCAGTTTCATCGCTTTCTCGGTCATTTACTATCTCCAAAATAATTCGACGCTCCTTCGTATCTGGCAGGTACCGGTCAAAAGTGAATATTAGAATCGAGCCCAACCGATCTGTTTGGAAGTGGAACGCCCTATGTCCCATAAATCGCTTCCTGGTTTTTAAGTGCATCTATTTCCGAGGTGTCAAATCCAAAATCTGTCAGGATTTCGGAAGTGTGTTCACCAAAAACAGGGGGCGGATAGCGAATCTCTCCCGGTGTTTCAGACATCTGCCACGGTTTGTCCATGATCTGTATCGGACCTGCTTTGGAATGCTGCACCGTCTTGATCATATTGGTTGCGAGAACACCGGCATCCTGCAGTGCTTCTTCCATGGTGTTGATCCGGTTGGCAGGCATGTCATGAGCTTCAAAAATCTCCAACCATTCAGCGGTGGTTTTGGTGACTGTCACCTCCTCAACCATTTTTTCTACTTCATCATAGTGCTCAACCCGGTATCTGTTCTGGCCCCAGTCCGGGTGAGTAATCCACTCATCCTTGCCCAGTGCCTTGCAGAACCGCTCCCACCTGCCAACGGTGGCAAAGGCTGAATCCTTGCTCCTGAAGACTTGGGAGGGGACTGTCTGTGGATTTTTTGATGCCATTCCTGTGGGAACCTGGCCGGACATGAAATAAATGGCAGAGAGGTTGGCCGTCATTGCCAGGGTGGATTCCAGCAGGGAAGTGTAAACCTGTTGTCCCTTGCCTGATTCCAAGCGATGATAGAGAGCCGCCAGTGTTACAAATGCCAGGAACATCCCGGTGCAGAGGTCGACCACCTGAATTTGAATCTTGGCATGGGGCCCAGCCTTTGGAGAGGTGATATCGATCAGACCGGAAAGTGCCTGGACAATCAGCTCATATCCCGGGCGATCCTTGTATGGTCCGTTTCTGCCGAAGGCACACATTGAGGAAAAAATCAGATCCGGTTTTATCCGGGTCAGTTCTTCGTATCCCAGGCCCAGTCGATCCATGACACCCGGCCTGAAGTTTTCCATGACCACATCACACTCTTTAACCATCCGTTTGACGGTGGCAATTGCCTCAGGCTTCTTCAGGTCCAGGATAATGCTCCGTTTATTGCGGTTCACGCAAAAAAAGTATGAGCTTTCCCCTTCCAGGGAGGGTGGCACCGCCCAGCGAGTGCTGTCGCCAACAGGGGACTCGATTTTGATGATGTCGGCGCCCAGGTCGCCCAGGAGAGCAGATCCAAAAGGTCCTGAAAGGACGTGGGTGAAATCGAGAATCTTGATACTGCTGAGCGGCCCGCTTGCTTTCATGAAATATCCTTTTTTAGTGTCGATGGACTGACCATTTGTCAGCCGGAGTGCAGTGATGATGCGTGTTATAAAAAAGGTAACGATTCAGTAGACCCTCTTGATTCCAGAGAGGTGCTAGATTGATACTAAAAATGGAACCACTGTTTTTATGATTCAAATTATCGGTGTTCCCAAGCCGACTCCTTCCGGTAGACTGATTTTTCCACCTTATAACGTTGAAAAATCGGGTCTTCACCTCCTGACACCCCGATCAATGGGGAATCAAATATCCGATCAGAGTCAGTTGTATCAGGCAGCCGGTTTAAAGTGCTTTTCGAAAACAGTGTCTTCAGGAACGCCTTCACGCTCGCGTTCATTTTTTCAGATCACCCCTTTTTTCTCCAATTTTGAGAGCTCTTCTGACGACACTCCCAGCAAATCGCCAAGAATTTCCTGGTTGTACTCCCCCAGTCTGGCTCCCAGAAATTTAACGCGTCCGCGGGCATTTTTCATTTTTGGAAAGACGCCCGGTATCAGGACTTTTCCCTTCTCAGGATCGGTGACTTCCATCACTGCTTCCCGTTCCCGAAGGTGGGGATCATGTGCCAGTTCAGCCATATCACGGACAAGATCGGCCGGAATGCCCGCTTCATCCATCAATTTCAATCCCTCTTCGGCCGTCATCTGCTTTACCCACTTGCCGATAATTTCATACAGTTCGTCCTGGCAGAGTGTCCTGGCGATTCGGTTTTCAAAATGGGGATTCGTCAGAATTTCCGGTTGTTCCATGACCGCAACCAGTTTATTAAACAGGCGGTCGGTTCCTGCATTGATGACAAGGATTTTTCCGTCTTTGGTTTCAAAATTTTCAGCCGGCGCAAATGCCACATTTCTGTTACCAGTTCTTTGCCGGACGTTTCCAGTCAGGCTGTAGTCAATCAAGGCGGACTCGGTTGAGCGAAAGGCCGCCTCGGCCAGACAGACATCGATCACTTCACCACCGCTGTCATTCATATCCCGGTTGTAGAGCGCCAGCATGATGCCATAGGCATTCAGATAGGCTGTCATGTAGTCGACGGTGGCATATCCGGACCGGACAGGAGGCTGATCCGGATAACCGGTCGCATGTGTCAGTCCGGCAAAGGCGCTGATGTTTCTGTCAAATCCACCTTTGCTGCTGTAAGGACCCGTCTGACCATAAGCTGAAACAAGTGAAACAATAAGGTTGGGATTGGTTCGATGCAGATCTTCGGGGCCGATATGCCATTTTTCGGCCTGACCCGGCCGGAAATTCAGAACCACGATATCTGCTTTTTCAGCAAGCCTGTGAGCCAGCTTCTGTCCTTCATCCGTTCTCAGATTCAGGGTGATGGTTTTCTTGTTCCGTCCCTCGTTC
>JAOZRE010000529.1 GCA_029940215.1 bacterium
CCTCCTATAAGGCAACTGGGAAAGAGATATCTCTGGACAAACGATACTTTTGCTCTGACGACAATTCCAGCTAAAAGCATGATGGACAAAAACCCAAAAACCAATACCGTATCGAAGGGAAATGGACTGTGCATGCGTTTCTCCTGAAAAATTGACTACTCAACACCAGATGAAGGAAACACTTAAAATATACCGTTGGTATACTCAACCATGAGTCTCTCTCTGAGCTTGGGCGGGAGTACATCCAGCATTTCGCTGATATCGGCCATGGCATCCGGAAAATCATCACCGGAGGTACCAGCCATTGCCAGCAGATCCTGGATATCCTTGTCCGTCAGCGAATCCGGATCCTTGTTTTCAAACTCCTTCTTCAAGGCTGCTCCTATCTCGCCATAGGTGACGTCCCGTATATTCTCAATACTTTTATACAGGTCTTCAATAAACGCATCGACCCACTCCACATTTGAGAAATTGATGGACAGGTGAACATTGTGCCGCGAGTGTTCAAAGGTCAGTGCCGGTTGGATATACCAGCCGATGGAATTCATCTCATCAATCAGGTGAAAGATACTGATGGTCTCAGAGGTGAATGAAAACATGCAGAAATCAGGTTCTGCCATTATTTTCAAATCCTTGTGTTTCCTGACCCCCTCAAGCAGTATCTTGGTCGCCGCAATCTTCTGGCGGGCGATATTCATATACCCGTCTTCTCCCAGAAAATTAAGAACCGCGTAGGCAGCAGCCATCGGGCCTCCGGTCCTGGAACTCATAACGGCATTGTTGATAATGGTATAACCTGTCCACTGCGAACAGGCAAAAATCTGATGTTTTCGGATATCACTATTGCGATAGAGCACGAGTGAAGCTCCTTTGGGCGTATAGGCGAATTTATGAAGATCCATCGAAATGGAGGTCACCCCGGGAACGCTGAAATCAAAGTCCGGGACCGGTTCACCCAGTTTTTTATAAAAGGGCAACATAAACCCGCCGACGCAGCCGTCGGTGTGAAACAACAGGTCATTTTCCTTCGCAATCGCAGCCATCTCTGCAATGGGATCGATAACGCCATGGGCATATGATGGCGCAGATCCAACGACCAGGATCGTGTTTTTGGTAATGGCTGATTTTAACGCAGCCACATCAGCTCTGAAGGTATCATCAACCGTAATAGGCACCACTTTGATATTAAAATATCTGGCGGCCTTGTGAAAGGCGGCATGCCCTGTTATCGGCAGAATCATCTCAGGTTCTTTGATACCGGGTTTATGGACCCTTGCATGATCTCGGGCCGCTTTAACAGCAAGCAGGATGCTTTCTGTCCCTCCACTGGTAAAATTCCCGACGGCCTCTTCCCCGCCATTGAGATGATTGACCGCCATCTCTACAACCTCTTTTTCAAATTTGAAGAGACTTGGAAAGGAAGTGAAGTCCAGTGCATTTTCAGATAGAAACTGCATATACGCCTGCTTCCCCACCTCCATGGCCTCCTCTCCCGGGTCAAACACATACCCGAAAACCTTTCCCGAACGCCAGTCAAGGTCATCTGCCTGAAACTCAGTTAATGTTTTTGAAATATCCGATTTATCAACACCTTTCTTCGGTAAAATCATCGTCCCTCCTTGCGATCAGGTCCTGTTACGCTGAAATTGATTCACTGCAAAATTGGCGCTGTTTCCGATCTCAGGCCAATGGTTCCATTTTCCCGGATTCTAGCTGCTATCAAAAAATAAGCAAGCAATTATTTTCTAAAATTTAACTAATTAGTGTCTGGACGAAGCAAGCTTCGGGGAATTAAGCCCGGAGAGATTAAAACCCAGTGTTTATGGAAAAATCTCATAGGTTTCCTAATCCTCAGATGCAGGTTTGAGTCCTTCTGGGGACGCCATTCAATTACAGTTAGTTACCCTCTCACTACACTTCAAAACACCCCCGTTTCCAATCCACAACAATCCACAAAACGTCAATGATTACGCTGAAGCTTTTTTTCAATCAACAATATAACAACTGATGTGGTCCAGTAAAAATGGGCACGAAGTTAAGCATTATTGATGGCAAGCTTTGCTTCCTTTTAAATTTGTCGGAGTTATGGGACTTGTTCTCAGAGTACTATTATATTTTGACACAGATAGAGATTGATAGAACGATCTAAAAACGGTGAGATTTGTGACTTGACCCCATTATCTGTTATGTTTCCTATCTAATCTCCTCCTCGATTCTTTCGCTCAAGTAGATTTTAATGAGCGACTGGTAGGGAACATCTCTTTTATTGGCAATCAGTTTCAAGCTGTCCAGCATTGATTCTGTTAGCCTAAGAGAGATGGTTTTGGTCGATGGTTTGAGATTGGTGAACCGAGCTGGTTTCGCTTTTGCCCAATTTACATATTCTGTCGAATCATGAGTTGCCCAAAACTCCCTTTCCTCTTCTTCAGTCTTAAATTTCGGTATTGGCTTTTTCATAAATACTCCTTTCTTTTCGATTCATATCTCTGGCTGATATCACTCGAATCTTCTGATTCCTTTCTGTGAAAATGACGAAAAGAAACCTGCTTTGATTTGTCTGGCCGAGCACATAGTACCTCTTCTCAAAAATTGAATGCTTTGCGTCTGCTTCAACAAGCAAGGGGAGATTAAAAAAAATCTCCTCGCATTCACTATTGGAAACCTTATGTTTAATCCAGTTTTTATCTCGGTTTCCATCATCCCAATCAAATCCAGTAAGATTTTCCATGTCTGTATATTACCATAATATACAAATAAGTCAATTCACGGTGGCTTAAGGTTTTTAACAGTGAATCTTCAGAATCGACCTAACCCAAGTTTCCGCCAATAATCATGCAACCAACTGATTTGGTGGTGCTTTGAA
>JAOZRE010000530.1 GCA_029940215.1 bacterium
ACTGCTCAAAGAGTACCAGAACCTGAATCCGGAGATGATTCAACTGGAAATATATGACCCAAAGCCCGATTCAGACGAAGAGGAGTGGGCCAAAAAATACGGATTGACTGGTGGCGACCTGGGTAACGGAGAAAAACTCTACATGGGACTGGTCATCACCCAGGAAGAGCGCGAGCTCAACATCCCTTTGATGGATCCCCGGCGGGAGCGGTTTCTGGAATATGATATCACTCAGCTGCTGCTTCAACTATTACAGAAGAAGGAAAAAAAGATAGGCGTCATGAGCAGCATCCCGGTAATGGGATCCGCTGCCAATCGCCTTCAACAGATGCAAGGCCAGCGCGGCACCCCCAAATGGGTGTTCATTGAAGAACTCGAAAAGACATTCAAAACCGAGTCTATCGAACCATCTGTCAGACAGATTCCTGAGGATATCACAATCCTGTTGGTCATTCATCCAAAAAATCTCAGCGAAACCGCCCAGTATGCCATTGATCAATTTGTTGTCAGGGGAGGAGAGCTGATTGTGATGGTCGATCCCAATGCCCGCGTCGATCCCACAGCAGCCATGATGGCTCAAATGGGCCAAATGCCGCAGGCTTCCAGTAATCTTGCAAAACTCTTTAAACACTGGGGCGTCGCCTATCAGCCAAACAGTGTTCTCGGTGACAAGGACCACCCCACCCGTGTTAATGCGGGCGGTGCTGTTGGGGCTGTTTCATTTACCCTCTGGCACAGCCTGACCCGGGATTCCTTTGAACAGGACCTCATCGCCACCCAGGAGCTGGAAGACATGCTTATGATTGAACCGGGGGGATTCACACTCGAAAAGTCCAGCCCGCTCAAACTGCAGCCGCTGATCAAGAGCTCAACCAACACCGGATTTGTTGAAGCCATGATGATCCGATTCTCCAGCCCCCTGAAGATCAACGACATGGTCAAACCGACAGGGCAATCCTACATCATGGCAGGAATCCTGACCGGAAAACTGACGTCTGCCTTCAAGAAGAGACCCGATCCACCAAAGAAAGACAGCAAAGAGAAACCGGCCGAAAAAATCACCCTGAAACCGCACCAGGCAGAAGGAAACAGTGAAAGCAAAATTCTTATAGTTACGGATGTGGACTTCATTTCCGATAATTTCAGCGTTGAACAGTTCAATGTGATGGGGCAGGTCTTCAAACAGCCCAGAAACGACAACCTGAACTTCATGGTGAATATGGTGGAATTCCTCGGCGGGGCCCAGGAAATGATGGGAATTCGATCTCGTGGTCGGTTCAGAAGACCCTTTACCCACTTTTTAATGCTGGAAAAAGGGGCCCAGGTCAAATACCATGCAGCTGAGAGCGGAATTACTGCCAAGTTGAAAGAGGTCCAGGAAAAACTGAGTCAGCTGAACGTCCAGAAAGGGACAGGCAAAATAGTCTTAACCAAGGATCAGATTGAGAAGATAAAACAGTTTAGAGAAGAGGAGAAAAAAACCAAGTCTGAACTGCGTGAAATCCGTAAGCTGTTGAGACAGGATATTGAATCTGAGAAAACCAGTCTGACGGTAATCAATCTTGTTATTGTACCGATATTACTGATACTGGCTGGTCTGGCCCTGTATTTCCGACGATTCCACCGTAAATTGAAATAAGATATTTTTCATCACAACTGAACCCGAAATATACCATGTCAAAAAAAAATCTGCTCATTGTAGCAGCCCTACTTGTAATAATTGCCGTTTTTGTACAACTCTATTCCAAGAAAAGTAAGCGGTCAGGGGATTCGCCGGTCGGCAACGCCCTGGCTTCAGCCGAGCTTGCTGACACCTCAGACGAAATTGTGATCGAGAAAAATCAGACGACGATACACCTGAAAAAGAACGGGGATGAATGGACTATCACTGAAAAAAACGACTTCCCGGTAGATACCCAGAAGCTGGTATCGTTACTGGAAAATGTCACCTCTTCCCGAATTGCGGCACTGGTGTCCAACGATAAAAGTCGGTTGGCCCATTTTAACCTGCTGACAAAAACAGAGCCTAACAGCACCGATAAAACAACAGGCACCATGCTGGCGTTCAGAAGCAATGGAAAAATTCTGTTTTCAATGGTGGCGGGCAGAAACCGGTATTCTGCTTCGTCTAACTCGAAACGTGGCTCAAGACCGGACGGAACATATATTCGAATGGGCCTGAAAGAGGTCGTCTATCTGGTCAAGGAGAACCTCAGCTTTGAAACCAACCCAGACGAGTGGATGAGGACCGTTCTGCTGTCAGTGGACGACGTTCAGGTTAAATCTGTTCGGTTTGAAAGCCCCCTATCACGTTTTCTGCTGACCAGAGAAGACAGCAAGGCCTCCCTGAAACCAGCCGATCTTTCCGGCTCGGAACAGACAGACACCGAAACCGTCGAAAGGGTACTGGAAGAGTTAAAGAGCTTTAAAATTGAAAACGCTTATCTGATAAACAGCGCAAGTGAAGATGGTCTGAAGCTAAATTCTGAAATTGCCGTAACAGCATTCGATGGCTCAAACTTCAACTTTCAAATCCTGGTCAAAACTGAGAAAGGTGGTTTGATAAAAGGGGACGATAAAGAGAAGAAAACATACTTTGCCAAGGTGCTGACAGCTGCATCCACCACTAACGCCTCCGACTGGCAGGTGCTCGACGACCTTGGAAAGAAGTGGTTGTTTAAATTGGAATCATGGCAGGCGGAAACCTGGTTGAAACCCAGAAAGGACTTCCTCAAATCCAAGGTTAAACCCTGAAAAACCTTGCCTTACCTCAGGGTCAATCGCTGTCTCGCCGCAATATCGGAAATGCGGCGGGTCAGGACCTCTGCTTCGTCCTTGTAGTAGTGCAGGGCAATGGTTT
>JAOZRE010000531.1 GCA_029940215.1 bacterium
AGGCATCCGGGTATGTTTCCCCTGAATCCACCCAATCAAGATCCCACCTCGTCAACATTCTCCTGTTTATGAGAATTCCTTGTCATGCATTGTCAGATTCCTGTTGATATCTGACATTGGTTATGGTAGAAATACTGATATTATTAAGGATCAAGTCTTTCAAATCATTCACACTCAGGAGGATAAAATCTTGGCAACAAACCTAAAATATGCACTTCCCCTACTATGCCTCTTACTCTTTGCTGGCTGTTCCTCCAGCAGTGTAACAAAACTGGGAGATATCAGCTACGATGAGGAAAAAGACCAGACGTACATCATTGATGACTGGTACAGACAGGAAGGTGCGACAATGGCAAAGCTGGGGTTTTGGGGACGAATCCTGAAAGAGGGCGGGAAAGTAAAATTTCAGCCGGTAGGACGTCTGGCCGATTCTTTTGAAATCGATCGCTATCCCCTCAGGGTCAGCGAACTAAACCATGTGGAATTTAAAAAGCTGGTGGTCAACGTCAAAAAAATCGAACCAACGTATGGCAACATTGAAACGATTAAAGGTGAGGAATATGATTTGATCGTGCTGATGCCCAGCGAACTGTTGCTGCTTGAAAAAAAACTAAACAGTCTATTTCATCAGGAGGATGAGCAGATCATCAACCGGATTACGAGCGAAAACTTCAGATTTGTATCAAAAGTGATCACAGTCTTGAATCACGACAAGGCAGAGCTGTTATTCTCTGATATAGCGGGTAACCTGACTCTCTTACTTGAGAATTCTGTCGCAAAAATAGAATTTAAAAACAGATCAGGAAAGACGGAATCGATGAACCTGTATAATGGGCAGATTATCGCTTACCAACTATCCCGGATCTGCTGGAAAGATGGAAATATTGTTGAAACAGTTGAGGACAGGGGACTGGAGGTTGACAATTGTTCCCCATTCGACGGCCAACACAAAAAGAAATAGTGCAGCGCTAATCGTTTACCTTCTTCATCAGCCAGGCCATGTTTTCGCCCAGGATTTTCATAGTATTCATCCCCTCAGCATCATTTTCCACATCTCCTGGTTCCCGACCGATGGAGACGTTCCAGTAGCTTGATCCTGGCACAAACATCTGCCCATAGAGGAAGAAGTGATTCAGCGCATCGAACGTAGTTACGCCTCCTGCGCGTCTGACGGCTACCACGGAAGCCCCTACCTTGTGTTTGAACAGTCCCCCGTTTGCGGTTCCAACCAATCCCGCTCGATCAATCAGGGCCTTGGTCTCGGACGTCATATTTGAAAAATAGACAGGAGACCCAAGGATAATACCATCAGCCTCCAGCATTTTTCCCAGGTATTCATTGAGCACATCATTGTCCATGGAGCATTTCTTATCCAGGTTTTTGAAGCATTTGTAACAGGCGGTACATCCCTTAATTTTCCTGCCTCCGAGCTGGAGCATTTCAGTTTCGATCCCTTCCTGATTCAGGATATCAAACACCTTGTTGATCAATATCTGTGTGTTTCCTTTTTTTCTGGGACTACCATTTAATGCGACGACTTTCATATTATTTTCTCAGTTTTAGTAAATTAGATTCTACCATACCGATATCGTTTCAGTTACAGACATTCAAGAACCTTGTTTATGCAGATGGGACAGAGTCGGGCGCCAGCAACAGTCACTCAATTCGAACGTCCAGGTTTTCAGCTTTCAATTCGAGTCGACCCAGATGGACCGGTACTTTTTCGCTGATAATCACTTCCGAATTGAAGTCAGCCTGCAAACTGATTGGAAGGCTGCCCTTTAACTCAACCCTGACTGGGAGAGAGGTTGGGATGCTGGCGCGGATGGTTTTTTCAAGGGGGACACGCACAATCTGAGAAACAGGAGCCGTCACAATACCGGAAACGTGTATATTCTGTTTTAAAGGTACATCCAGCTTCAAGGGCAGAATCATGTTCAGGGGTACTCTCAACCTGTTAATCCCAACCACAATCGTATCTTTAATGCGAACCTTCTGTTTGATCGGTACCTTCATCTTCAGCGGAATATTCCCTTTCACCGGAACGGTAACACCCATCAAGGTCTTAACCTTTGTGTCGAGCGGTACAACAATATCCAGGTCGATCTCATCATCAATATACACCTCCGTATCCAGTGGGATCTCCAGATGCTCCAGTCTTAGTTCATTTTCTGTCAGGATTATAGATACCGGGACCTCCGTTTCCACGTGGATAATCTGATCGACAAACATGTCCGCTTCTATCGGGACCCTGATGGTCATCTCCAACGGAATATCAAATGTCTCCTTCAGCAGGATTTCCAGCTCCTTTGCCATCACCACATCAGCCTCCAGGCTTTCCTTCACCTCCACATTCACCTGCTTTTCAATGTGGGTGCTGAACGGCACCTTCCCTTCCAATAGGACCTCTACCTGCTGATTCAGGTTCAGGCCGATCACGGTGTGAAGCGCCAGATAATATCCAGCGGCAATTCCGCCACCGCAGACCAACAGTATAATAAATAAATACGTCACGTTTAACTTCATGGTGAGGGGGATCAAAGGAATTTTTTCAGGATGGTTCCGTTAGCTTAAAATAATGCCTGACTCTTAGCACAAAGCCGGTTTGGATGCAAATAGTGCCTTTCAGTCGTAGTAATAGGCTATACCGATGAAAAATGGGGAGAGGCCGTCAGAGCAATCGTCGTCGCTAACCCTGGAGAAGAGCTGACAGAACAAGGGTTGATCGACTGGTGTCAGGATCAGATGGGGAAGTATAAAACCCCCAAATCCGTTATCATCACCGACATGATCCCCCGGACGCCAACGGGAAAGGATCTGAGAGAAATGTACAATTAATCATTAAGAGT
>JAOZRE010000141.1 GCA_029940215.1 bacterium
TCTGACAAGCACGCGGCTGTGGCTGCCGCAAAAAAAATCACCGCAACGGAAAAAATGGAAACAGCCGTGGTCAAGGACAAAACCATTGTGAAAATGCAGGCAAACACCTCCCAGCCCGAGCAGGAAGAAAGTATTGCCGAAGCTATGATGCATACAACGCTTGTCAAATTTGAACCTGAAAAATTTACATTTCAGGTGGGTGGATTGCGCACAAAAGCCAATGCAATCAAGCATAAAGACATCCTTAAAAAAAAGGGTTATGCACCGTATATCAAGAAACAGCACAACGAACGCAGCAAGGAGTATTGGTACACCGTGAGAATTGGCACATTTGACAACCTTGATATGGCAGCGGACGCTGCAGCTCTTTTTTCTGCCAAGGAAGCTATTCCGGCCAGTGCCATTTCAGTTAAAAATTAGTATTTTCCTGAAGCGACATAACGGATTCTAGGGTCATAAAAAAGGCGTTTTCAGTACAGACATGATATTACTGTTTATTGCGTCATCTTACGAAAAGAAAGTTGTATTAGTTGATACATCCTGATAACAAGGTGTTAAGGGGCTGAAAGAAAGATTTTCCATAAATCAGAGCCCGGTCGAGAGACATCGTTTTTAATTTCATTTTTATAGAGGTTCCCAGCGGTCTGTTTTCTATCCGGGCTTCTATATGTTCAGGAATTGAACGTTCAGAAATTGATAAAACAAATAAAATGCAAGAAGAATCCCTCGAAAACGGTCGAGTTGTAATCGCCTTGGACGTTGGAACAACTAAAATTTGCGTCGCCGCAGCCAGTGTATTAGCCGACGGCGATTTCCAGATCATCGGTTTTGGTAAGGCCACTTCTGAAGGACTGAACCGTGGCGTCGTCACCAACATCCGTTCGGCAGTAAAATCCATCAGAAAAGCCGTAGAAGAGTGCGAGCTGACCAGTGGTTTTAAGATAGAAGATGTTTACGCCGGAATCGCCGGTCACCATATCCTCGGTTTGAACAAGGACGGAGTTGTCGCGGTAACCGGCAACACGATAACCAAATCTGATATTCAGAGGGTCGTAGAAGCCGCACGGGCAACCAATTCTCCCGACAAAGAGATCATCCACACACTGATTCAGGAGTACATTGTCGATGGGCAGGATGGCGTGGTGGACCCAATCGGGATGCAGGGAAAAAGGCTGGAAGCCAAAGTACACCTGGTCCTGGGATCGATCACATCTGCTGCTAACCTGGTCCAATGCTGCAACGACGCCGGGCTGAATGTTCTCAATATCGTCCTGGAGCCTTTTGCCTCCAGTATGGCGGTACTGGATGAGCAAGAAAAAGAACTGGGTGTCGTACTTCTGGACATCGGAGGCGGTACCTCGGACATGGCCATATACAAAAACGGTTCCATTGTTCATACCAGCGTCCTGCCTCTGGGTGGAAACCAGATCACCAATGACATTGCCATCGGCCTGAGAACAACTAAAATTGAGGCTCTGCGGATCAAACACGAATACGGAGTCGCGCTTTTACCGCGGGTAAAGGATGGAGAGGTCATCAATCTGAAAGGGATTGCCGGAAGAGAAGATCGGATTATAGATAAACGGCTATTGGCAGAGGTTATTGAGGCCCGTTTTCGGGAGATTTTTCAGCTGATCAGGAACGAAATCATCAGGTCCGGTCACGGTCCGGGCAGTGCAGCCGGTATGGTCATCACAGGTGGTTCCGCTCTGATGCCCTTTCTTTCAGAACTGGCCGAAGAGGAGTGCCAGATGCCGGTTCGGGTCGGAGCCCCATCCAATATTCAGGGACTGGGTGAAATGGTGGAATCTCCATTGTACTCGACTCTGGTTGGCCTGATTATGTATGGTTCCGAGCCTGAAATGGAGGAGACGTCTATTCTGGCAAACTCAACTTCTGACAATCTGTTGGCAAATGTATCATTAAGTTTCAAACGTCTGGTAAAGAACTTTTTAAAATTGTTTTAGCGGGGAACCGCTGTCGATGGGGTATCGGCAGATGGGTAACAATGACATTTTATTTCCAAGGGCAGCAATATGGTTATTGACGTAGATAATTTCAAATCACAACCCATCCATACCGGATTACCGACCATAAAAGTAATTGGTGTGGGTGGTGGCGGAGGTAATGTTGTTAACCGCATGGTGAATGATAACATCAAAGGGGTACAGTACCTGGCCGCAAATACGGACGTGATGGTACTGAACTCGTCGAAAGCCGATATCATACTTCCCCTCGGAACCAAAATTACAAAGGGCCTTGGCGCCGGAATGAAGCCGGAAATCGGCAGAATGGCGGCAGAAGAAGACCTTGAGGCCATTAGAGGCGCCCTTGAAAACTCTGATATGGTCTTTATTGCAGCAGGGATGGGCGGAGGAACTGGTACCGGGGCGGCACCCATAGTCGCTGAAATTGCAAAGGAAATGAAACTCCTGACCGTCGGAGTTGTGACAACCCCGTTTCGGTTTGAGGGGAACAAGCGGGCATCCATTGCTGAGGAAGGAATCGAAGAGTTCAAGAAGCATGTCGACACCTTGATGATCATACCCAATGACAAACTTCTGGAGATTGCCTCTTCCAAAACAACAATGAATGAGGCCTTTACCATCGCCGACGATGTTCTCAAACAGGCTATTAGCGGTATTACCAACCTGATTAATCTGGAAGGGATCATCAACCTGGACTTCGCCGACCTGAAGACCGTCATGTCAAACAAGGGGCGAGCGATCATGGGAACCGGCATCGCCAATGGTGAAAGCCGGGGACTGGAAGCCGCCAAAAAAGCAATCTCAAGCCCGCTGCTGAGCGATACCCCCATCAGCGGAGCTACAGGTGTGATCATCAATATTGTGGCAGATGATCAATTTTCACTGCTCGATGCACAGGCAGCTGCTGACTTTATTCAGAGTACAGCTGATCAGGATGCTGATGTCATTTTTGGTCTGGTAACAGACAGTACCAAGGACAATGAGGTTATCATCACGGTCATTGCAACGGGTTTTGAAAGGGCAATGGAGGAGAAACTCGAAGTGCAGCCAGGCCGAAGACCACTGAGAGTGGTTGACAGCCTGCGAAATAAAAAATTTGAAAACGAAGAAAGCGATCAGGACGGTGCAGAAGCAGCTGAAGGCGAGCCCGAGAGCGTACTCGAACTCGACCCTGAAACACTCGGCATGCAACCCGTTGAGAAAAACCTACACTACCCCGATCAAATGTCATCTACCACGGAGAGCGGCAAGCAATCGGACGATATGAACCCACAGGATTATGATATCCCGTCCTTTATGAGAAAAAAGCGGCTCAATAGTTAATAATGAAAAATAGAACCTCAGCACAAGTCCTTTATGGCCTGGCAACCGGCTTATTCGTTTGGTCCATCCACGAACTCTGGATTTATCTTTTTCCCACCGCACTCACTCCCGGTCACATCGAAAAAGTCATTTCGAGCATGTTGATTGGTGTTGGATTCGGCGTTTTTGCACTGGTTAAAAGCGGATTTTTCTCCGACAACTCACACAAAGTCAAACGCGGGGTAACGTACGGAGCTGTTTTGGGTCTGGCAGGTGGAATCTGCGGATTTATACTGATCGATCAGGTCGACTCGCAGCTGGCAGAAATGTCACTACCGCCACTGTTAATACAGGCACTGTTCGCCTTTCGCTGGCTGGTACTGTCCCTTTTTATTGGGATTGGTGCCGGGTTGCGGGACCGCAGCAGCACGATCATGACTCGCTCTCTTATCGGCAGTGGAATCGCCGGACTCGTTTGCGGTGTTATCATCACTGGCATGAATGCCTTCTCCCCGTTATTCTTTGCCACGAGAGGGATCGCATTTATTCTTTTCGGCACCGCTTTATCCCTGTCACTCGATCATTTATCTGTTTTCGGAAGAAAGGCATGGATAAGGAGCTTGAACGGACGGCTTGAAGGACTTGAATTTGAGTTGCTGCAGGAGATCCATTGTCTGGGAACCCAATCAAACGATGACATAAACTTGAAGAGTTACCAGGACATCCGTCCATCGCATGCAAAACTGGTCAGATATTATTCCGGTTACTCGCTGGTGGACAATGATCCATTCTGGCAGACATACGTCAACTTTCGCAATATCAAGGAGCAGCCGCTCAAAAACGGCGATATTATCAAGGTTGGTAGAGCACTATTCCAGTATTGCAGCGTCAGCTGAATCGACTGAATCAATCAACTTGATTATTTCACCCCGACATCAGACAACCCGGGGGTTGATACACGGGATATCGTCAACCATTTCAAATTCCCATTCAGCTTGACAGCAGCCTCAACTTGCATGATGTCAACAGGCAACTGCATAAATCGTAACATCAAGCACCTATTGTACTCAATGAATCGAAACGCGAAAACTTCAGCACTGGCTGTCCTGACAGCCTTGTTCTCCCCAACCGGACTGCATGCCGAAAACGCCATGTTCCAGCAGGGTGAACGTTTCATGGTTGTTTATGCCCTTATCGCAGCTTTTCTAGCCGTCGTCCTGTTCTTACAAGCCAGGGCGTTGTTTAACGCCAAGTCCAAAACGGAATTGGGGTTTCTTTCCATCACCCCCCATCGTCAGCAACGTTTTTTTCCAATCGATGAAAGCGTGCAAAATATGGTACCGGTGGTTGAGTCCCTCGCAGATGAGCAGACAAACGTATATAGCAACCTGAACAAAATTACGCTCTCCATGAAATCCAACGGGGTCTACCTGGAGGATAAAAACTACAAGATATCCATCCTGGTCAACCGAAGACGGAGCAGAAGAAGTTTTTTGAATGATGGAGACATACTTGACATGGGTGAGCTAACCATCATGTTCAAAACCCCCCATATAAAACCTGTCAAGTTTAATACAAAGGAACAATCAGCAGGTCAAGTCATACCCCGCGCAAGAAGGGTCAATGGTAAAATTATAAAGAACACCCCAAAGCTGATTCCACAAGAGCCCAGGGAGAAGACTTTCTATATTACCAAAAACCTGACCTTGATTGGGCATTCAGAGATGAACGATCTGATTCCAAAATCGAAAGCCATCTCCCCCATGCACTCCAGAATTGAACGGATTTCAGGGAAATACAAGCTGATCGACCTGAGCAGCCAGTCAGGAACCTTTGTCAACGGTCGAAGGATTGATACAAAGATGTTACGCGATGGCGATGAGGTCTCCTTTGAATCGGTCAAGTACACTTTCACCCTGTCTGACAAGGCCCACTAGGACTGTCTGAACCCCACCCCGATATTCGGGTTGATATAAAAATTTCACCTGCTGCCCTATGCCAACTCAAGAGACAACTCCGTCCCTTCCCGGAGGATTTACTTATTCCGGGATACGTGCGGGCTTGAAACAGGAAGAAAAAAAGGATCTGGGTCTCATCCTTACAGATCGTGATGCTACTGTCGGTGCTGTTTATACCAAAAACCGGTTCCCTTCTGCTCATGTCCAGTATTGCCGGCAACTGACTCCCGGAAAAGCGTTCAGGGCCCTGATCATCAATTCAGGAAATGCCAACGCGGCAACCGGCGACCTGGGAATAGAAGCCAACCTGCGGATGGCTGAAGGAATAGCGCGTAAATTAAAGATCAAGCCGGAACAGGTACTGACCTCCTCAACAGGTATAATAGGCCGGCCTTTTCCCATAAAAACAATCGAGTCCTCTCTGGATCACCTCGTTGATCAGCTGGGGCCGTCTCCTTTTGATGTCGCGGAGGCCATCATGACGACAGATACCCGGCTTAAGCTTTCTTCTGCTGACGTTGTGATAAATGGCACTTCTTATGCTGTCCTTGGTTTTGCCAAGGGGTCCGGAATGATCCACCCGAACATGGGTACCATGCTGTCCTATATACTGACCGAAGCACCGTTGGCTCCATCCAGGATACAGGAACTCACCCTGGCTGTGGCTGATCGAAGCTTTAACTGCGTCAGCGTAGATGGCGACACATCAACAAACGATTCATTTTTCCTGGTCTCTTCTCGACCAGCTCAAGAGGATACACCGGTTTCTGCAGAACTTCAGGACGCCATCACAGAGGTTGCCATCTCTCTTTCAAAAAAAATAGCGGCAGATGGTGAAGGGGCCGAACATTTACTGGAAGTCACTGTAAAAGGCGTACCCGATCACAACGTTGCCAAGCCTGTCCTGAACGCTATACTCACCTCCAATCTTGTTAAAACTGCCGTCAACGGAAAAGACCCGAATTGGGGACGTATTCTGATGGCTGTCGGCAATGGATTAAATCAAACATCACTGACCAATCATCCGCCCATGACTATTGTGATGCAGGGGAGCGTTGTCTTTTCCAGGGGAGAGCCGCTCCCGTTTGATGAAAACGAGCTTTCATCGAAGCTGGCCGAACACGGCGTCTTAATCGAAGTTGATCTCCATCAGGGTGATTACAGCCTAACCGGTTGGGGGTGTGATTTCAGTGATGAATACGTCCGGATCAATGCTGATTATTCCACTTAAATCATCGTCAATTTTCCGGCCTCTGCTTTCTCATCTACCTGGTTGGTACCAATGAAATTTTTAGCTGACAAAGCCATTCCCCATGTAGAAGAGGCGTTTTCCACCATCGGTGAGATTCAATTGTTGCCCCCTGGCAAGATAACCCCTGACACCCTAAAAGGGGTTGATGGTCTGCTGGTGCGCACCACAACCGGTATTAAACCTTCACTTCTGAAGGGAAGTCGTGTCACCTTTGTTGGCACCGCCACCATCGGAACCGACCACATAGATTTACCCTACCTGGCAGAAAAAGGGATTCACCTCTCCTCTGCTCCCGGATGCAATGCAACTGCTGTAGGGGAGTATGTCCTCACAGCACTGCTCACTCTTGAAGCCAACACCGGAATTTCGCTGCAAGGAAGAACTCTGGGCATCATCGGCGCAGGGAATACAGGGAACGCAGTTAAGCGAAAGGCAGAGGCCATTGGGATTCGCTGCCTCCTTAATGACCCTCCCCTGGCAGAACGGTCACCGAATAATGAACTTATTGATATTGTTGAGCTTGTTCAGGAGTCAGATATCATCTCGCTGCACATTCCTTTGACATGCTCCGGGAAATACCCGACAACTCACCTTCTCAATGAAGCCCTCTTTAGCCAACTGAAACCCGGGACAATCATCATTAATACCAGTCGCGGAGAAGCACTAGATGGAAACGCGCTGAAGGCCAACCGGTCCCGTCTGGGAGGAGTGATTCTCGATGTTTGGGAAAACGAGCCCCAAATTGATCCCGAGCTGATACCCTTCATTGACATCGCCTCACCTCATATCGCCGGCTATTCCATTGAAGGTAAGATAAGGGCAACCGAGATGATCTACCGTGATGCCTGCACTTTCTTCGAGGTCCCACCTGTATGGGACTGCGAGAAGGCATTGGCTTCATATGGAGTGCCTCAGTTGACCATTTCGGACAGGGACCAGATACCGGTGGATGTCATTATCCAGGGATATGATATTTTTAAAGATGACAGCAGACTGCGACTATTTACGCAGCAGGATAATCCGGGCGAGTATTTCGCCAATTTGAGAAACCAATATCGATTTAGACGGGAATTTTCGTCATTTCAGGTCAATGTTGAGCAGAGCCTCTCAAGTGAAGACCGACGGCACCTGTCCCGATTGGGATTTCATATTTCAGACGGTCAGGCCCTCAGAATATCCAGAGCTGCTCTAAATGTATCAAAATAAAGAGATACAGCCTGATTTCGGTAAGGTTCTTGCTATACTATTTGGTACGCATGAGACGAGCTACAGTCGGAAAAGTGAATGGCAGTCAAAAAGTTCCAATAAAACACTTGATTAATCCGGGGTAATTTCATATTTTTGCTGAAAAGACTCTTTAATTTTTCAATAATTCCATTACTATTACAGACAATGCCGGAAAAAAAAACAGTGTCACCACAACCGAACGATCTAAAAAACATTGGTGCCGTCCTCAGGAAAAAACGTGAAGAGCATGCTTACACATTAGAACATGTATCTGAAATCACGCGGATTACCCTGACCTGTCTGAGAAACATTGAAGAGGGTAACCTTGATGCGCTGCCCGGGCTGGTCTTTGTCAGAGGATTTATTCGAAACTATGCCAAGCTGCTTGGTATCGAAAGTGACTGGATGATCGAGGCACTCAACCAGGCATACTCCGACCGAACACAGGTCCAATCATCACCTGACCGGATCAGTTCCATGGATCAATTAACGCACCCAACACCCAGCAACACCAAGCCGCTTATTTTAGGTGGTGCAGTCGTGATCATTGGCCTGGTTGTTTTCCTGTTGTACTGGCAGAACAAACCCCTTAACCAGTACGCTGCCCTGAATAAAGAGGTCGAAACCGTTCAAGCCATAGACACCAAGGCGCAAACTGCGGAGGTCCTCGAGACTGACATTCAAAAAGCAACTGAAATACAGCCCATCGAGCCAGTCAAGCAGGAGATCAGCCCACTGACGCTGACACTGGTGGCAATGGCAAATGACTGGATTCGGCTGGGCATTGATGATCAAGAGCCATTTGATCTGCGACTGAAAAAAGGGGAAAAGTATGACTGGCCCGCAAAAGAGAGGTATGTTCTTGTTATGACCACCGGTGACACCGCTCTTGTCCATTTGAATGGCGAGGAAATTGTGGAACGGGAAAATTTCAGAGATGAACTGTATCAGGTTAAGCTCAACAAATTCACCCTGACCCGGATCAATAACAGATAGCCAGTCTTTATGTCGGGGTATCCATCACATGGAACCTCGGCTGGTAGAACTAAACATCAATCCACGCGCCGTCTGACGGTTTTTTCGATCCTCAAAAAAACAATGAAAGCAATCATTCTGGCTGCGGCCAAAAGCAAGAAACTTTCCCCTTTCTCCGACACGCGCCCCAAGTCAATGATATCCATATCAGGGCAATATATTCTGGAGACGATCCTCAGACACTTGCAGACTGCCGGCATCCAGGAAGCCTGGATTGTGGTCAACCATCAAAAAGAGATCATTCAGGACTACTTCAAGTACGGCAAGTCGATAGGGTTGAAGATCGAATATATCGAGCAACCAGAAGAGGGAGGCATCGGGCAGGCAGTTTCTTTATGTGAGGGCGTTGTGGGAACTGATCCCCATTTCATGCTGGTATACGGGGATGTGTTGAAGGCCGGCAACCATTTTGAACACCTGCTGGGTCGCTTCGAAAGGATGCAGCCGGGTGCACTGGCAACTATTGCACACCCGTTATCAGATGGGGACTATGGCAACGTTTATCTCAGCCATGATATGCAGATCTCCAAGATTCTCGAGAAACCGGAAGGGACACGAATGTCAAACTATATCCTGGGAGGAAGCTTTATCCTGGGTAGGGATTGTTTCGATTTCCTATCCCGGAACAATCTTGACATGGTCGCCTATTACCAGCATCTCATTTCTGAAAACAAGATGAGTGCTTCTCTGTGGGAAGATTCCTGGATTGACATCAGCAGGCCCTGGCACATATTGGCAGCCAATCAGATGGCGATGAAGACGTGGAATACCTCAGTCATTCCGGACACCGTCTCCATTGACCCCAACGTGAATATCAAGGGGATCGTTCATTTCGGCGAAAATGTCCATATTTGCTCCGGAACAACCATTGTCGGCCCCTGTTACATTGGATCAAACGTTTTTATTGGCAACAACTCTCTGATTCGAAAGAATTCATCGATTGGTCCAAACTGCAAAATCGGATACGGTACCGAGATTAAGAATGCCGTACTTTTTGGAAATTCAACAGTTGGACGACTATCATTTATTGGAGACAGCGTTCTGGGAGAAAATGTTCAATTGGGATCCGGCAGCATGACGGTCAACCATGACTCCCTTGGAAAGGCCATTATATATCAGCCGCCGGGAGAAGAGAGTGTAAACAGTAATCTGCCCAAACTGGGCGCCTTTATCGGTGACAATTCAGTCATAGGCACCGGCCATACCATTGCACCAGGAGCCTATATTGCACCCAATACCCGAATATCAGACCGGATCACCATTTCAAATTCAACGGTCAGTTAAGGGTCGGCTCAAAAATCACTTGGCGTTAGCCGACAAAATGTCTGGTATTTATAGGATTTTTGTGGACAGCTTATGCCAAGTTTTTTTTGTACAATCCCTAACGTGAGTTTACGAATTAGATAATATAGACATGTAATATCATAATATTATCAAATGGTTAAATCCTGATGTGTGTACCCCCTAACTTTAAAATACATTATAAGGCAAGGTATTGTGCATATTAGGTATTGACAAACATGTAATGTACCCCCTAACTTTATTTTAAGGGAGGTATATCGCATGGCATATATAACAAAAAAGCGAATCAAAGGCATCACCTACTATTATGCTGAAGAGAGCGGGCGTGTAGATGGAAAATCAAAACGAAAATGGCAAAAGTATTTGGGACCGCTACATCGAATAATTGAAGCGGTAGACGGGGTACCTCTTCAACCCAAGTTCGCTGAGATATTTCAACTTGGAGGGCCAGCCGCTTACTTGAACACCGTCGAACAAATAAATATGGTTTCAATTCTCGACAGTGTTTTTCCCAAACGTAAGCAAGGATTATCTGTCGGGTTCTATTTGACGCTAGCAGCTATGAACCGAGGGATAGAAGCGGTCAGCAAGCGATCCATGTGGAGCTGGTTTCAGAACACGATTCTGTATAGAGCTTTTCCTGAAGCCAACAAAACATCGTTGAGTTCCCAGCGCTTCTGGGACAACATGTCCACCGTTGGGGAAGACAAAATACGGACGGCCTGGATGA
>JAOZRE010000532.1 GCA_029940215.1 bacterium
ACCCGTCATCCCCGATCCAAGTGTGTCGTTTCGAAACACGTTGCTTGAGGGATCCAGTTATAAATATGGATACCCCGCTGTTTGCGGCGGGGACCATCATTTCAGGGCTTATGTAATCCGAGAATCTCCCGGGTTTCTTCCACCGATGCAACCTGTTTGTTCAAATCTTTGACAATGGTGACAGCCCTTTCCACGAGTTGGGCGTTACTTTCTGCCTTGACACCTTTGTCCATGTACAGGTTGTCTTCAAAACCGATCCGCACATGTCCGCCAAGCAGAACACCCATGGCCACCATTGGGAACTGGGTGCGGCCGACGCCGAAGATGGACCAGGTGCTGTCCGGTGGCAGACATTCGGAGAAATGAACGGCATTTTTAGGAGTGGCAGCCAGCCCTCCGGAGGTGCCCATGCAGAGCTGGTAGTGGGGCGTGCCCTCGATCAGCCCCAATTTGATCAGTCGTTTGGCGATCTCGATATGCCCGATATCAAACAGTTCGATTTCCGGTTTGCTGCCACACTCTTTGATTCTTGCTGCCATGTGGTCCACAACACCTTCTGCATTGGCGAAGATACCGGCTCCGAAATTCATGGTCCCGATATCGAGGGAGCAGATTTCCGGCTTCAGTTTCAGCACGTGCTCCACCCGTCGCTCTGCACTTTGAAGGCCGCTCATGATCTCTGCTTCCGGTGAGATATAGAGTCCACCGCCACCGCCGGTGGACAGGTTCAGAATCATATCGCATCTGGATCGAACCCGCTCGAAGACCTCTTCAAATAGCGACACCTCATTAGATGGGGCTCCCGTTTCCGGGTCACGGACGTGAATATGGGCGATACTGGCACCTGCCTTGTATGATGCCACGGCTGAATCGGCGATTTCCTCGGGTGTGATCGGTATATGTTTATTCTGTTCCCTTGTTGGGGCAGCACCAATAATGGCTACCGTGACGATTACGTTCCCCATTAATTTTCTCCTTGAAATGGTTGATGGATCCGAACAGCCTCTGGACTATCTCCCGATATCCACAATTCTACGGCTGATACTGAAATCAGGCATATTGCCCTTGTGAGTCTTTAAATAATCAATATAGATATTCTTATCGAGATCCAGAACCGCCTCGTATCCACCATTGGCAATCAGCCCGGCTGTCTCCTGACCCAGGTACGTGGCTCCCTTTCTCCAGACGTAGTTGTTGGTGACCGCTGTAAACATCTGGCTGTCTCTGATTTCCTTCCCTTTGAACTTAATGGAGACCACCCTTCTTCCGTTTGGCTTGCGGGAATCAAACTTATAACTCAGGGTTTTCGGCATCTGGTACCAGTCGCCATTTGCGCTGTTCGCATTATTCTCCAGCAGCAATTTCAGCTGTTTTCCCGTCATCTTAAATTTAACGAAGGTGTTGCCAAACGGAAAGGTTTCGAGGACATGTCTGAGTTTCACTTCCAGCGGAATCGGCTTTCTGAGGCCGCCACTGTTCTGAAACGCCAGGTCCACCTTGAAGTAGTCAAGCAGAACGTCACAGGCGAAGTTCCCCAGTTCGGTTTCCTCTGTTCTGGATGGGTGCAGCAGGGGTTGGTGTAACTGAGAAATCTCAATATCCATTTTCTCGCTGGCCATCTGATTGTATTTTTTTACGATGCCTACCACCTTCGGGTCCGCAGGGTACTTGCCGTCCAGGACGGGCAGTAGCGATCCGTTATAAGAAGCCAGTCGGTTGGTATCGGTGTCGACCTTCAGCTCAATGCGGCCCAGGTAATCTGTGTTCGCCCCGGCATGGAAGATGGGGACATTGTTAACCACAACCGGCTCTTTCAGTACGGTGTGAGAATGACCTCCGATGATCAGGTCAACCCCATCTTCTGCTTTGAGTTGTTCGGCCAGCTCCTTGTCCTCATTAAAGCCGATATGGGTCAGGAGCACCGTCAAATCAACATCTTTGTTCCCTTTGGCGATCCGGGCGACATGTTTGTAGTAGTCTGTGATGTAGAGCTCTTTGCCCAGGCTGCCGCTGGTGTTCAACAGATCTGTCACCAGGCCGATGACCAGTATCCGGATACCGTTTTTTTGAACGATGTAGTGTGAGCTTGTGGCCAGGAGTCGGCTGTTTGCCCTTTCGAATCCGTTGGCTGCAATCACCGGGAATTTCATTTTTGGTTGAAGGGTCCGATATCGGCCTACGCCGAAATCAAATTCGTGGTTACCCAGGCACATCACATCCGGTTTCAACTCATTAACAACCTCAAGCACTGCTTCACCCTTTGTCAGGATATCGATGACAGAACCCTGAAAGATATCACCGGCAAGAAAAAACAGCGCATTATTGTCCTGCCGGTAGTGCGCGAGATAACCACTCAAAGCTGATGCGCCACCGCCCATGGGCCTATCTTTGATGGCGTACATTTTATGGGGTAAAAACGAGGCGTGAAAATCGTTGATGTGTAAAATCGTGAGATCTTTTATTCCTGCAACTGCACTTGAATAGCTGACCAGGGCAAAAATACAGGCAAATAAAAGCGACTTCATTGTATCCTCCCAAAATGAGGGTTGATGATGCTTCTGAAAGTTAAGAAACTGAACGAATCCAGCGATAGCTGCTTGTTTGTGTCAGAAAACAGGCGATCGAAAGCTGGTACCGAATGAGCAGATCCGTGTTACGGACATTGTATTGAACCGAGGGAAAAATTCAACAACTCTGATGTAAAAAATTAGAAAAATAGTGAGGATTCAGTAAGCAGCGTTAAGAATGAGGAATGTTCAATCCAAAAGAGGAGAGGCGAACAGCATCAGGTGGGGCGGTTCAGCAATTTATCAATATGATATTCGAGGTCTGATCCTTCAAGGGGTT
>JAOZRE010000533.1:0-372 GCA_029940215.1 bacterium
AGATCTCGCCGGAGAATCGAATTGAAAGCCAACCGCCCGATCCCGGGCCAGCTGAATACGGTTTCAACGACTACAGCTCCGGCGATCAGTCGTGAAAACTGCAGCCCGGCCATGGTGACTACCGGCAACATCGCGTTTTTCAGGGCGTGTTTGTACACCACTACTTTTTCGCTCAACCCCTTGGAACGGGCTGTTCGGATATAATCTGATCCGAGAACGTCCAGCATACTGGCTCGTGCCAGACGGCTGTATACAGCCAGGTATATGGCGGCCAGTGTGATTGACGGCAGGAACAGGTGTTTAGTAACATCCCAGATATAACCCAGCGTTGATCCCCTGAAACCAACGCTACTTATACCGGAGGCTGGAAAG
>JAOZRE010000533.1:382-2834 GCA_029940215.1 bacterium
GGTCTCCCGACCCGCCGCGCCTCCAGGGCGGGTCCGGAGGCTGGAAAGATGGGAAAATAATAGGAGAAGGATATCAGAAGCATCAACCCGGTCCAGAAGACCGGGGCTGCATAAGCGGACAGGGAAAATATCGTCACCACATGATTGAACAGGCTGGTCGGTTTCTGGGCGGCAAGAATGCCCAGAAATGTACCAATTATTAATGACAGCAAAAACGAAGTCGTCACCAACAGCAGACTGGCCGGCAGATGATCGAGGACTATGTCTGCCACCGGCACGTTGTGGGTGAATGACATTCCCAGATCTCCCTGTGCCATTTTACCGACGTATTTGACCAACTGTGTGAAGAGACTCTGATCCAGTCCATATTCGGTCCGCATTTCGGCGATCAGTTCCGGTGTGGCTCCGCCCATGTCCCCGACCAATGCGGTTACCGCATCACCTGGAGCTATGTGAATCAACATGAAATTCAGCACAACAACCGCCAGAAGCAGAACCAATGCGTAAAAAACTCGCTTTATGTAAGGGAAGATGGTTTTCATTATCAGCGAAACATGGGTCCCCGTTCTGTATTGGCGGTTGCCGCAATTCTTTGCAGTGCGCTTATTCAGAACGGGGACGTTATTATGTTATAGGATTCTTGCCTGATTAAGGAGCCTGGCCATTTTTCCAGTACATCTGTTCATAACGGGGACCGAATATGCCGAATGTAATATTCATCAACTCTTTATTAAATCCGAAATAAAAGGCATCTTCAACCGTGAAGTAGACGGGGAGGTCATCCGCCACAATTTTCTGGAACTCAGCGTATAGGGCCTTGCGTTTATTCACATCGTTTTCCATTGCTGCTGCATTCAACAACGCGTCGACCTTTTTATTTACATAGCCGGCGGTGTTCGTCCAGACTCGGTGTTTGATATTGGTAGACATGAACATGCGATGGACGCCGATAACCGGATCACCCCAACTGAAATAGTTACTTGTGGTCAAATCGTGTTGCCACTTGGCCAGGGTCATATACCAGTTCATGAAATCGGCCGGGGCCTTCAGAATAATCTTGATCCCGATTTTTTTGAGCTGCGGTTTTGCATATTCAGCGATCATCTTATGTTCATGTTCAATTACCGCAACCGGCATGTATGTCATACTGAGTGAAAACCGCATACCATCGGACCCTCGCTTATAACCGGCATCATCCAGCAAGCGGTTGGCTTTCTCCAGATTGATATTATACCGGTTAACTTTGTCCGAATACATCGGACTGGATGAATGAATAGGTCCGGTGCTTATGCGAGTTAACCCCCGGTGCAACTTCTGGGTGATAAAATCCCGGTCGATGGCGTAGGCAATGGCCTGCCGCACCCGTTTATCCTTGAGGTATTTATTGCGGAGATTGAACTCGATGTGATTGATCGAACCGACACCTTTAGTACCGCGAGGGGTAACGAAAAGACTCTTATCTCTCTTCATCCTGGACAGCATTTGAGGGTCACCTACGGCCAGGTTACTGATTTCTCCACGTTTTAAAGCAATCAGGGCGCTACTGGGGCTGCCGACTACTTTGCCGATAAAGCGGTCGAAATAAGGTTGTCCGGGACGCAAGTAATTATCGAACCGTTCCAGGATATAACTCTTACCGGGGTTATATTCTGCCACCTTGAAAGCTCCTGAACCGATGGCTTTGATATTAGCCGGGTTTTTCCGAATGGGTCCGTTGTGTTCGCCATACACATGTTCCGGTAAAATCGGCATCAGGGGTAGGGATAACGCAATCATCAGGGCTGGATGCGGCTGTTTCAGTTTGAAAACGACCGTGTATCTGTCCGGTGTCTCAACCCGATCCACCGCACCAAACATGTAGGGACCAAAAGGATGATTTTTCTTGGTCACGTTCAGGGAAAAAGCCACATCCTTCGAGGTGACAGGTTTTCCATCGTGAAAAGTCGTGCCTTCATGCAAGTAGAAGGTATAGGTCAACCCATCGGGGGAGATTTTCCAGCTTTTGGCCAGATACGGTTCCGCCTCCCACTCTTCGTTGATTTCCACCAGGCTTACAAAAATTCTTGAAGCTGCGGCTTGAAGATCACTGCCCGTCTTAATGGCGGCATTGAAATGGGGCGGGAACTGACCGACTGGAATAATATAATCCCCACCACGCTTCGGACCGGCATAAATGGAAGAAAAAGAGACCATCAGAGCCACAACTCCCAACAACAGAGCTCGGGTTAATATCGATATTTTATTCATGAATCACTCCTGCTAAAGATACACTTGCGAAAGAATGCGGGCGATATAAACCCCGCTATTGTGTAAATATAAGCCGTCTCAGCAAAAAAAAGGGGCCTTTAAACAAATTTGTAAACAAGCCCAAAACGAGATTAGTTTTTCACCCTAGTCTCCTGAAAGTCGGATAATGCGTACACTATAAACGCTAAAAAAGTTCCATAATGGC
>JAOZRE010000142.1 GCA_029940215.1 bacterium
CTTGACTATACGCATCCCCGCGCTCTGGAGTACCTTAAAACCTGCTTTCCCGAGGCGTCGGCGACCACCATCCGGATTCTGCTGAATAACCCGGTGATTACCTTGAATCCGGGAACCATCTTGTCGAAAAGCGGGCAGGTTGCTGAACGCATCTATCTGGTCCTGACGGGATACGTTGAGAAAATATCGGAAGAATCGGAGTTGTCAAATACCCTGAACGCGGGAGCCCTGATCGGAGAATTTTCGGCCCTGTCCGGTAGAGCCTCCAATTCAACCTATCGAACCGCCAGCTATGTACAAGCCCTTTGCTTTCCGGCCAACCTGTATAAGGCCTTGATGGAACAGAGCGGACTGTATGAATCCAGCGATTTGCTGCGTCAAAAACGAAAATTTCTCCAAGATACCTGGCTGTTCGGAGAGGGTATATCGTCAATTATCCAGACCCGGCTGGCTGAACAGATTGAGCATCACACGTATCAAGCCGGGCACGAATTCGCCGTTGAAAAGACCACTGATCTGTTTCTGGTCAGACAGGGACAGGCGCAACTGTCAATGGGGTACAGTCTGCTGGAAACCGTATCCGAAGGCGGATTTTTCGGTGAAGATGGCTTCTTCGGGATGCCCTACCTGTTCAGCGTTCGCTCTGTCGATCCACTGGAAGTATTTCAAATTCCGGAAAAGGCCTTGCGGGATATTCCTATTGTACGCTGGAAACTATACGAAACGTTGAGGCGACGGCGACGGATGCTGCTTGCCCCGGAAAGGAATGGAGACAGTATTCTGATCTGGAAAGAGGCCTACTCGGTTCAACACGAAGAGATGGATGAGCAGCACCGGCTGATTTTTAAAAATGCCAACCGCTTATATGAAGCCATTGACCTTGAACTGGATCCGGATGAGATCGACGTGATCCTGGCGGATTTAATTGAATGCACCATCAGCCACTTCAACATGGAAGAGGCCCTGATGGAGGACAGCGAATTTCCGGGCCTGGAACGTCAAGTGGAACAGCATCAGCATTTTATCGCACGTATATCAGCTGTTCAAAGAGGGGTGGCCGATGGTCGTGACAAATTGGAAATGGACTTTCTGGACTTCTATAAGGACTGGTTTATCTACCATATTCTGACCGATGACAGGCAATACACTCACTATATCAATGAGGATAACTGATTCTTGCTTGCGAGGTGTTGAAAAGGCGGGTGTCGGGGGGGATTTTTTAAATGGTCGGGCTTTACCCCTTCAACAGTGCTAGCTGTTGATATGGTGGGGCTTGTGGCTGAGAGAGGTTAGCCGGGCTCTTCCTTCCTGGGAATACCGGCCGAAGACCCTCTCCTGAGACTGTCTTACCAGTTGTTGTAGTGGTTTGAAGTGGTAAACTGGTTGTGCATGGCGGTGCGGATCGTTCGTACATCTTTCTGACGGATCTGTCTGATACTGTCAGAAGCATCCATTGTCTGTGTCAGGATTGTGGCAAGAAATACCATTACGGCAATAATAATTCCGGTTGATGTCGGCCTGAGTATTTTTGATTTCATTTGTCGTTTGTCAGTTTTGTGTGAGCGATTCAAGATGATGCGTTTCGATTCACTTTATATCATTCCTTATCTACAATTAATGTGCCATAGCGAAAAAGTATACGAAAGTCTTTGTTATATATGATTAAAGTGGTATCTAGACATTCTGTTTCAAGCTAGGACTGTTGAAATATAACCAATTAAATGGTTATATTTCAACAGTCCTTCAACGAGTTCTTGTTTGAGGCCCTCCTGTCTGCCATGTGCAGGCTATCCGACCTTTCCGTCTCCCGGCTTTCACTTCCCCTTTCAGGCGATATCTGCCCTCTTCAGGGAAAACTATCTGTTTCAACAATCATTACGGTTTGGAAAAATACTGGTGTCAGTAAGTATAAGTTATTGTAATTATGCGCTATAATATCATGGCACTATCGTTTCAGGAAATGTGTTGATATTTAACCAGCTACGTGCTGAAATGGTGAAATATAAACACTTTTACCTAATCTTTGAAACAGAGCGAATAGCTCGAACTATAGAGGGCATATTTGTGGAGATTTCTCAGCTGACACCCACTCAATATCGATTTTTATCTATCCTGGCGGCGTTTTCCGAGGCGCTCCCTGTGGACATCCTGGTGGATCTGTCGGGAATTTCAGCAGGGGATTTACATCGGCTGATGCGGCAGCTGCTCAAGACCGGGTGGCTGGAGGAGGCAGGAGATAACCTGCTCGGGTTCTCCAATCGACTGCCGGAGGCTTTTAGAAAAGAACTTGAAAATAAAAACAGACCGGAACAATTGGCTGACCTGCTCAAGCAGGTAAAAACCAGTGGAATTGCTGATCAATTGCCACCTTCGGCATACGAACGGTTACTGGTCCGGTGCAGCCAGAATGAGGAGGTGGCGGAATTGTCTTATCAGGCGGCTTTGGAGGACATGAGTAGTGCCCGGTTTGATTCGGCTTTGAGCCATCTGGATATCTGTTTGGACCGGTTGGAGGGGCATCTGGAAAATCCAAAAAATGCCGGACTTTATATACGGGCAACCCTGCGGATATCTGGTTTGATTGTACCGCGTCACCGGGCGTTGGATATTCTGGAGTTCAGACTGATTAAGGCCTGCCAGATGGCGGATCGTCTGGGAGACCGGCGGAACCAGGCTTTTCTCAGCATGTACCAGGGGTTTCTGGCCCAGGACCGGCAGCAGGTGGGTGAAGCAATGGACTACCTGGACACCGGCCTGGCCGTGGTTAAACGGCTTGGTGACGAGGAGATCACCGCCCGTGCTGCAGAGTTTTATGGTTATTACTATTATAGTCGCGGTTTGCTGCGGGAGGCCTCTGTCTGGTTTGAGCGGGCCCGTTCCAATGAAACAACCCTGGATTTGAAACAGTTTCGGACCTACTTGAATTTTCCAATCTATTTTGCACATGCAGCCGCAATGAACGGGCAGTTTTACAGGGCGATCGGGATTCTTCATGCACTGTTACATACCGCAACTGACAGCAATAATCAGGCACAGGCCCGGTTCTGTCGGGCGAATCTGGGCAGTGTTCTCCTGATGATGGGCAATCACAGTGAAGCCTATACCTATCTTCAGGACAGTCTGGAGGAGGCCCTCCAGGAGGAGGACCTTTCGACCATTGCTTATTCAATGAGGGCCCTGGCCTGGTATTATTTTCAAGAGGGTGACGTACGGCAGTCTTTTACAAATTTGCGGGACAGTCTGGCGGTTGCATTGGAAATTGGCGCTCCGCAGCCGTTTTTTGCCTTCCCCTGGAATCTGGAGTTGTTTTTCGAGTTTCAAAAGGCAGGTTACAAGGCTTTGAGCAACGACATGTTTGAACGGGAAATGGTGTATGCGGAAAAGGGGATCAACCTGATGATGCGGGGGGTCGCCTTTCGAATCAGGGCCAGTCTGGCTGAGATAGCAGGAGGGGATACCAGCGAGGTACGAGCGTTGCTGGACAAGAGTATGACCGACCTGATTCAGTCCAATAACCCCATTGAACTGGCGAAAACAAGGGTCGAAGTGGCCAGGTTGTACTTCAAAGATGGGGACATGGCCCGTGCCAGGGATGAGGCGGTGCAGGCATCCATGACAATCGGTTATGATGGTTTTTCGGAGGAGTTGAAGCAGTTGATACGTCACATGGATTTGACACCGGCCATGGGGGATTTTCGGAAAGACTGGCTGACAAAGTACATAGAGATGATGAGCGGTCTAATGCCTCTCATCAATGAGAAAGAGATGATATCCAGCCTGATCACAGCCACCAGTCGTTTTTTCGAGTGTGGGCGCGGGGGTGTGTTTCGAGTTGAAACCGACAACAACTTTCCAAAGCTGGTGATGGGATCGAACTTGACGGTGGAGGATACGGAAAAGAAGCAGTTTTTAACGCAGCTGAAGGTGTTGCAGAAGGCGTTTATCGCAGACCAGCCGCTGGTGGACACGGTGCTGGTTGATGATAAGGAGGGTGAAAGCAGGGAAAGCGAGATTCTCTGCCTGCCCTTTCATACCCGGCGGTTGCCCCAGGGGTTGTTGTACTATGATAATACGTGGTCAGAGGGCGTGTTTAAAACCCTGGACCCTGCGGTCCTGAGCAAATTGGCCAAACATCTAGGGGCTTACCTTGACAGCATTGACAGTTTCAGCAGTCACATGAAGGAGAGCTCACGGCAGGCCATCGTGCAGACAGTCAAGGGGGACGCTGAGAAGCATGAGATTGTGTCACAACATCCGGTGATGAATGAATTGTTGAATCGGGCCAGGCAGGTAGCACCATCAGAGGCTCCGGTACTGATTCAGGGTGAAACAGGTGTGGGGAAGGAGCTTCTGGCCCGCTTTGTCCACAACAACAGTCTACGGCAGGCCATGCCGTTTATTGCGATCAATTTTGCCAGTATTCCCGAAAACCTGCTTGAAAGTGAGCTGTTCGGACATGAGAAAGGGGCTTTTACTGGAGCTGTCAGTCGCAAACCCGGGTTGATGGAGCTGGCGGACAAAGGTACTCTGTTTATGGATGAGGTGGGGGATATTCCGAAATCCATTCAGGTAAAACTGTTGAGGGCTTTACAGGAGAAGACATTCATGCGGGTCGGAGGTGTTCGGGAATACAGCTCCGATTTCCGCATTATCGCGGCCACCAATCGGCAGATGTTGCAGGAGGTCGCCGAGGGCAATTTCCGTGAGGATCTTTTCTACCGGATCAATATTGTCACACTGGAAGTGGCTCCGTTGCGGGAAAGGGGGCATGATGTCATCAAACTGGCGGAGCATTTTCTGAAGTGGTATGCCCGGGCCTACAATCGGGAAACACCGGATCTTTCAAAGACGAACCGGGAGCAGTTGATGGCCTATCACTGGCCCGGAAATGTTCGAGAATTAAGAAATGTGATCGAACGGGCGGTTTTGCTCTCAACGGGTGAACAACTTGAATTTTCCATGGCCTCTCTTTCTGTCGAGTCCGCAGGACAGATGGTTGGCGGGGTGTCCTTTTCGGACGACCAGACACTGGACGAGATTCAGCAACTTTATATTAAGCACATTTTGGGAAAAACCGGTGGAAAAATGAGTGGTGCCGGTGGCGCGAGCGAGATTCTGGGGATGAACCGTTCGACACTCTATTCGCGTATGAGGAAAATGGGGATACTGAATTCGCTTTCTGATCATCGCTAGTGTCAAGTCCGGCTGCACCGGCCTGCCATTCAGCACAACCTCCTGATTTCCGATCTGGCAGAAGGGGCGCTCATTTCGCTGGACAAGATGGTCATGTCCCGGCGAAAATATTTTTTCGATGGGGGGGGCGGCTCGCCAACTGGTCGACTGGCGTCCAGTCTCAAATACATAGCAGGACAGGAATTTGGAAACAACGAAGCCCGGGGGAGGGATGAGAAGATTATCCGGTACAGAAATCAGTAAGCAGATCAAAGAGGAGTTGAAGGAGGAGGTTATCCGTTTGAAGACGCAGGGCGTTTCGCCAAAACTGGCAGTCATTCTGGTGGGGGACGATCCGGCGTCGGCAATATATGTAAACAGCAAGAAGCGAACCTGTGGTGAGCTGGGGATCGACTCCATTGAGAAGAAAATGCCCGCAAACACGACCCAGGCTGAGCTGCTCGCTGTTGTTGAAGAGCTGAATAGTGATCCGTCCGTTAACGGGATACTCTGCCAGGTACCGCTTCCGGAACAGTGTGATGAACACGAGATCATCTGTAGCATTCACCCGGAAAAGGATGTGGACTGTTTTCACCCATACAATCTTGGTTTGTTGACGGCCGGTATGCCGAAATTCATGCCCTGTACCCCCTTTGGCGTCCTGCAGATTCTGAAAAGGAGTGGCTGTGAGACCTCCGGGCAGAACGTCGTTGTGGTCGGCAGAAGCAATATTGTCGGTAGACCCCTGTCAATTCTGATGTCTCTGAAAGCGTACAATTCCACCGTGACTGTCTGTCACTCCCGGAGCAGGAATCTGCCGGAACTCTGTGCTACCGCCGATATCCTGGTGGCTGCCATCGGTCGGGCGGAGTTTGTCACCGCTGATTTTGTGAAACCGGGTGCCATTGTGATAGACGTGGGGATGAACCGGATTGAGGATGCATCGCATCCGAAAGGGTCAAGGCTGGTGGGTGATGTGGATTATGCCGGTATTCAGGATATTGCCGAGGCGGCAACACCGGTTCCGGGTGGAGTCGGGCCTATGACCATTGCCATGCTGATGTATAACACGATCAATGCCGCCCGTTTCCAATCGGGAATGGATCGTTTTGAGCTTTAATCCGGTATTAACCGAATCGATATGAACGGTTATGGCGAAAGTGGGAACTATCGCTTACATCACACCATAGCGCTTAAGTTTCTGGTGAAGCGTCCGTCTGGTAATGCCCAACTGGCGGGCGGTCTCACTCTTATTTCCTCCCAACTGCTCCAGGGCCTTCAGGATGGCTGTCTTTTCCACGTTTTCCAGAGGCAGGATATCGGCTGATGTGATCAGGCTGGTTTCCGGTATGGGCTCTTGTGGGGACTGGTTGACTATGGAAAAATCGCCATTATCCAGAAATTCAGCCCGTGTCAGAATCACCCCCCGTTCGATGGTATTCATCAATTCCCTGATATTTCCGGGCCAGGGGGCATTCATCAACTGGCTCATGGCAGCAGGTGTATAGCCCTTGATGGTTTTACGGTTTTTGGAAGCGAACCGTTCCAGAAAGGCCTGGGCCAGCAGGGGAATGTCCTCCTGTCGCTCTTTCAGCGAAGGAACCTCAAGAGCCACCACATTCAGGCGGTAAAAAAGGTCTTCCCGGAAAGCTCCCTGTTGGACCCGTTCTAAAAGATCCCGATTGGTAGCCGTGATGACGCGAACATTCACGGTGATCACTTTTTCGCCACCCACGCGGGTCAGTTCTTTTTCCTGCAGGACCCTTAAAAGTTTGGCCTGCATGGCCAGAGGCATCTCCCCGATTTCGTCCAGAAAGATCGTTCCGCCATCCGCCTGTAGAAAACGGCCATCTTTTTTCCGGTCGGCACCGGTAAAAGCCCCTTTTTCGTGTCCGAACAGTTCCGATTCCAGCAGGGTTTCTGTAATAGCAGCACAGTTGATTTTTATAAATGGCTTGTCTCGCCTGTCGCTGTTATAGTGGATGGCACTGGCCACCAACTCCTTACCGGTGCCGGACTCCCCGGAGATCAAGACGGTCGCTTCTGTTGGTGCTACCTGGGAGATCGTTTCCTGCAGTCGATTCATGACCGGGCTGTTGCCGATCATATTACGGTTGTCGAACTGTTCGCTGACCTGTTCTCTGAGCTGTCGGTTCTCCTCGCGTAGCTGAACGTGCTCCATAGCTCGGGGGATGATCAGCTTCAGCTTGTCAAAATCCAGTGGTTTGGTCAGGTAGTCATACGCGCCTTTGCGAATGGCTTCAACCGCCAGCTCGATTGTTGAAAAGGCGGTCATGATGATGACGGGAATGGCGGAATTGATAGCCTTGATTTTTCCCAATGCCTCAAGCCCGGATACCTTCAGCATGCGGTTATCCATTAGTACCAGGTCAAATGCCTGCTCTTTAACCCGGGCAATAGCGGAGGAGCCATCGTCCGCTTCAGCGGTCCGGTATCCCCAACCGTCGAGCAGGGTGACAAGCATGGTGCGATGGGCATCGTCGTCGTCAACAATCAGAACAGTTATGTCAGGATTCGTCATGGATCACTCCACTGCTGTCTGGAATCGAGAGGGTAAAGGTCGAGCCGGTTCCCGGCTGACTCTCCACGGTTAACGTACCTCCATGCGCCTCAACGATGTTGTGAACCACTGCCAGGCCCAGGCCGGTACCGGTCTGTTTGGTGGTGTAGTAGGGATCATAAATATTGGCGATGTTCTCGGGCTGAATGCCATGTCCCGTGTCCGTCACGCCAATCTCCAACCGGTTTTCCTCCGCCACACGGGTTACACTGATATCGAGTTTTCCACCGTCGGGCATGGCGTCCACCGCATTGAGATAGAGGTTGAGCAGCACCTGCCTGATCTTGTCGCTGTCCAGGAGGAACATCCCCTCGATCTGCCTGGGACGGGAGATGCTGATCTGTTTATCAAGTGCCGATTGCTCCACCAGACCGATTGAATCATCGATGAGTGTCATCAGGTCTGTGGGGGTGGGGACGATATCGACTGGTTTGGCCAGTTCCAGCAGTTGCCCCACGACGCGGTTCAGTCGCTCCACCTCATCAATCATGATACGGGCTATTTTCTGGTCCTGGGGAACGTCTGGATAGCGCTCCTTGAAATAGGTGGCGAATCCCTTGATGGAACTCAGCGGGTTCCTGATTTCATGGGCAACACCGGCTGCCAGTCTGCCAATGGATGCCAGACGCTGGCTCCTGATGATTTCTTTCTGAAGGGCCTTGACCTGTGACAGGTCCTTGAACAGCAGAATATAACCGATGGAATCGGCCTTTTCACCCTTGAACTGTGAAATTTCAATTTCCAATGGAAGGATGCGGCCCGAGGCCAGTCGGCAAGCAATTTCCTTATCGACGGATCCGCCTTGTGATGTATGATTCTCGATCTGTTTCCACAGAGATGGCGGCAGCACCGATCCGGCATGTCCCTGAATAGCCTGGTCAGGATCCAGGTTCAGCAGCGACTCTGCAAAGGCATTAATGGATGTGATCCGAAATCCACCATCAAAGGCCAACAGTCCGATGGGCATATTGTCCAGCAGGCTGTCTGAGAAGGCTTTGATCCTGAAAAGAGAGCTTTGCGCGACTCGATAGTTGTAAAACAGAAACAGAAGGACAATTCCAAAAGCGCTGACCAGAAACAGGATCAACCCCGTGATGATGGCGCGATTTCGGTCGTCCGCCCGGGCAGTTTCCAGGGTCAGGGTATTGAACCCCAGGATGATGGTCGGGGCCAGTCGTTTTCGGTCACTGAATCCTGGAACAGGCAACCCGAACCGCTGGAAAAACTTCTGCATTCGTCCCTGCATTTGTTCGAATATCTCCCCATCCTGCCGATGCATCCTATTACGATGCCCCATTCTTCCCATTCTGCGAGAGGGACGGTATACTTTATATACTTCAAAAATCTTTTCGCCTTCTTCGGTCTCAACAGATCGCCACTGGGGTTCCTGACTTTTTGAGATTTCCTGTGTATCAATCGTTGGTTGATGGACCGTGCCGATCCGCCCGGTGTCATTGTGTGCAATGACTCTTCCTTTGTTGTCAATCAATAGCAGGTAAGCGATATCAGGTTGCTGAGCCGTTTCCACCAGCAGCTCTTGCAAGTGACGGGTTCCCCATCCCGGTCCCATCATACCAGCTCGGGTTCCAGCTTCAAATGCCCGAATCAAGGCAGCACCCTTTTCCAGCAGCAGTTGCGTTCCAAAAGACTCCTGGCGGTTGATGTTTTGAAGAATCATAAACACGAAAATCGGCAGTAATATAAGAATGGCACCAATCACGATCAGGGGCGATAACAGGATACCGGATGAACTCCTGGCAGTGGATTTTTTTGAGTGGTTGTTCATATCTGTCATGTCAGTTGTAATTTCTTTTAAGGGGGTCAGTGGCAACGGGCTACTGACCGAATTGTCAACCGTTGTATCTCTGCAAATCACGTACCCGGCCTGGTTTTCTGGTGCCAGCCGCTGACAAGACAACACTACGGGTATTGGTATTCAGGGATCAAAGGTGGATATTTTATATCCAACCGCAAATTGTATCCACCCCTTCTGGATATAAAGTATCCACCTTTGCTGGTCTATGATCAAGGTAAAATGGAAATACATTGAAATGGACTGGCTGAATTAAAAAAAATAAAGCAAAAAATACATATACTTAAAAGATATTCGGTCGATCACACTTTCCCAGTGGCACACTCTAAGCAGAATACCTTTACAAGTCGTTGACGATGATTAGAAAATAGAAACTCACGAGGTCGAGAAAAAGGTTTTCGGCCGAGTGGTGTAAATGAAAGTTGATTAATACGGAGATTAACATGAAAGGGATAAAGAGTAGAACAGTAGCCATGATTCTAGCACTTGTGTTCAGTCTAACGACAGTTGCTTCTGGAATTTCGCTGGCTCAGGGAAGGAACGGGCAAGGAAATGGAAATAGAGGTATGGGATACGGACAACAGCGAAGCGCTGTCGGACAGGTGATGAGGACCGAGATGTTTGAAGCACGAACCGCCATTCTGGCGGAGATGACTGACCAGTCCGCGGATGATATCAAGGCGAAGTTGCGCTACAAGCCGATGTGGGCTGTATTGGACGAATACAAGGTTGACTACACCGCGTTCAATAAAAAATTGATCGAGAAGCGGACTGAAATCATTAAACAGGCGGTGTCAGACGGTAAGGTTACCCAGGAGCATGCCGACTTCATGTTGGAAAGAGCTGAGTTCGGTATGGGGGAACGCGGTAGATTTGGTAAAGGTCAAGGTCGAAGAGGCCATAGAGGTGGCGGTCGAGGTATTAATTGTTACATGTACTAGCCACGATAACGTTACAAACAGCCGCAACGCCGATGCGGCTTTAAACAGGTAACCAACATGACTGTCAAATGTCGTATCGGAACATCAGTGATACTGTTTTTACTGATTACTCTCCTTTTCAGTGGTTGTGGATTGTTCAGATCCGGCGGGCGATATTGTGATGGTCAGGGGCCGCGACGTGATGGAT
>JAOZRE010000143.1 GCA_029940215.1 bacterium
ATAATTTGAAGAATGGGTCAGATATGACAAAACAGCAGATAACCAGCAAGCTGATTCAATACCTGAAAGCTTCCCCGACACCTTTTCATGCAGTAACCTTCATGACCGATTGGCTTGATGACTGTGGCTTCAGAAGGCTGTTTGAGGCGGACAAATGGCGATTGACAAAGGGTGAAGGGTACTATCTGACAAAAGGGGATTCATCACTGATTGCATTTCGATTAGGCAAAACCACTGATTCCGTAGATGGTGTGAAAATTGTCGGTGCGCACACGGACAGTCCGGCTCTGAAAATAAAGCCCTCCCCCCTGATCAACTTTAAAAACTACCTCAAGCTCGGTGTAGAGGTGTATGGATCGCCGATATTGAAAACCTGGTTTGATCGGGACCTCTCCATTGCAGGTCGGATCGCCTATTCGGAATCCACAGGAAAGGTAAAGACCGTTCTGGTCGATTTTAAAAAACCGGTTGCGGTGATTCCCAATCTGGCGATCCATCATTCTCCCCCGACCGGAGATAAAGAAAAAGTAAATCGCCAGACGGAACTGCCTGCCATTCTGATGCAGAGCGAACCGAAGGCCAGGGCTAAAGCTCTATCATTCCAGGATATTTTGCTGGCGCAGGTCAAAAAGCAGCTGCCGAAATTGAAAATCAACCGGATCGATGATGCAGACCTTTACCTGTACGACACGCAGCCCCCAACAGTTGTGGGTTACAACAAAGAGTTCCTTTGTGGTGGAAAACTGGACAATCTGGTCAGCTGTTTTGCAGGGCTACAGGCACTGATAGACTCAAATATCGAAAAAACATCGATACTTGTCTGTAACGATCACGAAGAGATTGGTAGTAACTCATATACAGGAGCGGCTGGACCTTTTCTAAAATCGGTGCTTGAGCGGATATTGAAAAACAGGGAGGATTTTTATCGCGGAATTTCCCAGTCCATACTGGTTTCTGTTGATAACTCACATGGGGTTCACCCCAACTATCCACAACGGTATGATGAAAACCACGGCCCGATCCTGAATAAAGGACCGGTTTTGAAAATCAATGCCAATCACCACTATGCGACAAATGCGGAAACGGGCAGTTTTTTCAGACAGGTTTGTAAGAAAGCAGAGGTACCGCTGCAGGAGTTTGTTAACCGCAGCGATTTGAATTGCGGCAGCACGATCGGCCCAATAACATCGACTAACTTGGGGATCAGTACCCTCGATATCGGGATCCCGACCTTTGCCATGCACTCGATCCGGGAAACCTGTGGCTGCCAGGATATTCTGTATTTATACCAGGCACTCAACCGCCTCTTCAACTCACCCAGCTGAATCCCGGAATATAATGACGGCTAATCTGCCTTTTCCGTCAACTTGAGATACGCCTCTTCAGTCAGAAGACTCGCTGAATTAACCTCGCCCGGATCTATCTGAAGCTTAACGATCCAGCCGTTATCGTAAGGTTCCGTGTTGATGAGTTCCGGTTCCTCTTCCAATGAACGGTTGATATCGACAACCTCACCAGTGATGGGACTGTATAATTCCGATACAGCTTTGACAGATTCGATATTGCCGATGACCTCTCCGGACTCTATGATCGTACCGATTTCAGGAAGTTCTACGTAAACAATATCGGTCAGTGCATCCTGGGCAAAATCGGTTATTCCCATGGTGCAGATATTTCCATCAATTCTCATCCATTCATGTTCTTCGGTGTAGAGCAATTCGCTTCTTACTTCCACTTTTCCTCTCCTGATTAATAAATTGACTGAATCCGGATCTGTTATTTCCGGTATAAATCACTAAACATCGGCTATCGTCAGAATGTCGTTGATTAGTTAATTCTAGTGCAGGAGCTGATTATCAGCTTCCCATTCTTTACTGCTCTGTCGTTTATTCAAGGATATTTAAAAGGATCAAAAAAAAATTTGCAATAGAAATATGTGAAAAAAAAGAAAAAACCATTCTTCCCTTCCATCTGCAATAAGGAGTAATCCATCCAAATGGGGAATGAATGCGAATTCTGTAGTTTTTATAAGGTTCTTTAATGGTTTTTCCATTTATAGGGCTAAAAAACTGATGTCTATGTTTCTAAGGCCAGTATTGGCAATGGTTATAGCTGGTTTAATAATATCAACAAAAAGTGCGTTGTTGACTGAAATTAATAATTATATTGCACTTTATTACGTTTTATGCAAAGGTCAATGCTCGGTTTGGCTTTTTGGGGTTTGGTGATACTCGGGTTAATAAATCAAAAGATACTATCCGGTAAAACACTCAAAAAAAGTCTGAATAGAAAGACAGATGTGTCCATATTAGTGTTAGAGACCGGGTCGGTTCACCTGAATTGACCTATGCTTCGCAATAGTACTGTGGTCCATCTTGACCACTCATGAATCCTGAAGTAGTAACGTTCATCCAGGGAACTAACGGGTAGAACGATCAGGCGGTTTCTTCAGAATTTCCTGAAGGCTGCTTATCGAAACCTTTCCCTGCGAGTAGCCTTCGCCCCGACAAGCCGACGATCAGGTGTTTTATAGTCGATATCGCAGTGATTTGAACGGTTCCCCGCCTGGAGGAAGCAGGTATATATAGACTTCATGCGGGGTCCAACTGCAGAAGATCTTACGGAAGAGATATCACTGTGAAAGACCTGATTTCACAGATTCATTCAACAAGACATGATGATTGGGAGAAAATATGATTGAATGGCCAAAAAAGAATGATGCGATTGGGAGCGTCAATAGAGGAATTGCTTGTGAGTCAGGGTTGTGTACACTTTGCGACTCAGCCTGTAGGGGAAAATGTGAAACATGGCTTGCCTCGCTTAGAGGTCGAGCTGTGCTCTATCCAAGGGACTTCGGAAGGACTACCTCCGGATCTTCGAATGTGACATCAGTGGGCGTTGGTTATCATGCTCTAAGGATTCAGGGCTATGCTTATGGCGCTCATGGAATTGCAGAAGGCGGTTCAAGAGACCCTGATTACTGTAAATTCCCGAATGTAGATGTCGGAGCCTCTTTTGGTAACGAAATTAAGGTCAAGACGCGCCTGCCGATTATGACGGGTGCCCTGGGGTCAACCCGAATCGCAGAAAAATATTGGGATGGATTTGCTGTAGGGGCTGCCTTGTGCGGATTTCCAATCGTAATTGGTGAAAATGTGGTGGGTGTTGACCGCGAATCTGTACTAGGCAATGGTAAAATAACCAAAGCACCTGAGTTGGATCGCCGTATTGATAAATTTCTGAGATATTACGATGGACATGGTGCGATTTTCGTGCAGATGAATGTCGAGGATACCCGAAACGGTGTGGCAGAATATATTATTGATAAGTACGGTGACAAGGTCATCTTGGAGCTCAAGTGGGGACAGGGAGCTAAGGACATCGGAGGTGAAATCCAGGTCAGGTCACTGGAATATGCAAAATTTCTGAAAGATCGCGGCTATATTGTTGATCCAGATCCGGACAACCAGGAGGTGAAGGAAGCCTACGAAAAAGGGGCATTGAAAAAATTTGCCCGGCACAGCCGACTAGGGGCGACAGAACTCAGTTCGCCTGCCGAGGTTCAGGATAATTTTATGAAGTCGGTCGAAGGCCTGCGAGGTTTGGGGTACAAAAGAGTCTCATTGAAAACAGGTGCATATGGTATGGAAGGCCTGGCTATGGCTCTGCGATATTCTGCGGATGCCAGTCTGGACCTACTGACAATTGATGGTGCTGGTGGTGGAACGGGCATGAGCCCCTGGAATATGATGCAACAGTGGGGGGTTCCATCATTGTCCCTGCATACCAAGACTTATGAGTACTGCAAAATTATGGATGAGAAAGGGATCAAGGTGCCGGATATTTCCCTGGCAGGTGGTTTCAATAGAGAAGATCACCTGTTCAAAGCACTGGCGCTCTGTGCCCCTTATGCCAAGATTATCTGCATGGGCCGTGCGCCGATGATTCCAGGTTACCTTGGCGCTAATATTATGGGCGCGTTGGACCACGATGTGCGCGAGCAGGTAAATGGTTGCTGGGATAAACTGCCCTCAACAGTTCTGGAATATGGAACCAAGGCGGAAGAGATTCTGGTAGGATGGGAAGATGTCCAAAAGAAAGTTGGCAAGGATGAGATGAAAAAAATTCCACTCGGAGCCGTGGCAATGTGGAACTATGCTGACAAGTTGACTTGTGGCTTGCAGCAGTTCATGGCTGGAGCGAGGAAGTTCAAATTGTCGGAGTTGGAACGATCAGATTTAATGGCGGCAAACAGGGAGACTGCTGAAGAGACCGGGCTTGACTATATGTCTGATGCCCAGAATGAATCGGCTCTGTCCATCCTGGGCGCTTAGCCTAACTATCCGTCCCCTGTTTCAGGGGGCGAATAGCAGGAAATGCTATTCACTAAGCCAGCGGGCTACCTCTTTTGTGTGGTAGGAGAGGATCATGCTGGCTCCCGCCCGTTTGAATCCCAACATGGTTTCCAGGACAACCTTTTTATGGTCTATCCACCCATTCATGCTGGCGGCCTTGACCATTGCGTATTCGCCTGAAACATTATAGACAGCCACTGGTACCTCTGATACCTCTTCTACCGCTCTGATCACATCCAGGTAGGGCAGCCCGGGTTTCACCATGACGATATCCGCGCCCTCGTCGATATCCAGCAACGCTTCTCTTACCGCCTCTTTTACATTCGCCGGGTCCATCTGATAGGTTTTTTTATCACCGTGTTTTGGAGCACTGGACAGCGCATCCCGAAACGGACCGTAATAGGCTGATGCGTATTTGGCACTGTAGGCCATGATTCCGACATTCGTAAAACCGGCTTGATCCAGCGCTTCCCGAATATAACCCACCCTTCCATCCATCATGTCAGAAGGGGCAATGACATCTGCTCCTGCCCTTGCCTGGGACAGGGACATTTCAGCCAGAATTGGCAGGGTGATGTCGTTATCGATAGTCCCCTGTTCGGTGACAAATCCATCATGCCCATCTGAGCTGTAGGGATCCATGGCAACGTCAGTCATGACGATCATCTCCGGGATGGCTGCTTTGATGGCTGCTATTGTTCTCTGGTACAATCCATCATCATTTGCAGACTCAGTCGCGCGGGCATCCTTGACAGTGTCATCAAGCGACGGAAACAGCACAACAGCCGGCACGCCCAACTGGTTCAACGTCTTACACTCCTGCACAATCAAATCCAGGGAAAACCGCGAAATGCCAGGCATCGACTCCACCGGTTGCTGCTTGTTGGTTCCGTCGATGATAAAAAGGGGCATGATCAGGTCAGTGACCTGGAGGTTGTTCTCCCTGACGAGGGAGCGAATATTTTCGGATAAGCGGTTGCGACGAGGTCGGGAGGTCAGCGTGATGGTCATATCGATATTCTCCGCATATGATGTGGATGGAAGTGTCTGTAGGTGGCAACAGGCAATGTAACCGATCGATTCTCCAGAGGTCGCTGTTCGCTGAATAAGGTTAAAGCCGGAGCAACGGCCAGCAGAATGACTGGTCTGCTTAAATTATGCAAAGCCTACAATTCAAAGACAAGCAGTAAATCTAAATATTTCCCGGAAATCCCTATTGTATTTGACCAAACTGCATGACTCGATTCACACTAACGTCATGTCATGTTTCGATGGTATCCGGATTAGGCGTGATACCATCGAACGATTTTATAAGAGGGCATTGAGGTCGAGTTAATCCCAATTCGAATGAAACTGACAGAATCCTGATCGTGAATCAGGCATGCAGTTTTTGGAAAATCCGACAAGGAAAAACAGGGAATTGGCTCATCATAGGAGTTTTGCAGCTTTTTGCGGATAAAGATGGCATCAGAACACACGGTGGTAAACGATAACAAGCAACTCGAAATCTTTGACCTGCTTGAGGTTAATCTGAAGATATTTGCCGGTCCGCTTGATCTTCTGTTGGACCTGATTCGCCGGAAAAAGATGGATATTCGCGAGGTCTCTCTAGCGGAAATCTGCGAACCCTATCTGAAACAGCTGGATCTGATGGGGGCATTCGATATGGATATTGCCATAGAATTTCTGGATATTGCATCAACCCTGATCCTGATTAAGTCAAGATCCTTGCTGCCCCGCGATAACGCGGCTGTAGAGGATGACGAATTCCTCGGTACCGAGGAACAACTCAAACAAAAACTGATAGAATATCAGAAATTTCAGTCTATTGCGGAAAATTTGAACCAGAGGGAGTTGCTGGGACGTGACATGTTCGGTAGGCCAGAAGTGGTTGAAACGGAGATTGAAAACAGCTTTGAAACCTTTGATGATCTGTCTGTCTACACCCTGATCAAGGCGTACCGGCAGCTTATTATTAAAAAGGGGTACAAGAAGCCCCATGAGGTGATTTCTGAGGAATACTCGTTGGAAGAAAAAATTCTGGAATTTCTTAAAATTTTTCAATCGGGTGATATGTTCATATTTCCAGACCTTTGCCCTCGACATCCAACGAAACCGGAAATCATCATTTCCTTCATGGCCATTCTTGAGCTGGTCCGACTGTTTCTGCTGCAGATTCAACAGGTTCAGGAATTTAGCACACTACATTGTAGCCCAAATAGCAATATCAGTGACTATCTTTCTCAATACGAAACCTCTGCCCTTAGTGCTTCATGATGAATCCGCGGGTTGTTGATCTTTGACCGAGCTGTCTCCAGGTTAATTGAAAAATAAAAAAAAGGGGATGCCAGTATTTTCATATATAAATACAAGGATTAAAGACGATGTATGTCCCTTTTTGTAGAAGAGTTGATTTGACAGAAAAACACATTTTAAATTATATTTTAATGTTTAGATTATGAATGTTAATCTGCATCAAATCAGCGAAAAATCATCGAGGTTCGAATTCAGCCTGGCAGCGAAGGACCTGTCAAAGCTGGAAGATCGGTTCGCATTTGATTCAATGATTTGCACAGCTGACCTTGTCCGTAAGCAGGATGCGATTCAGCTGCATGGCTCTTATACTGTTGTGATAGAAACCGCTTGTGATAGTTGCCTTGAGCCGGTTTCGATCAGAATGGATCAGGAATTCGATCTGATTCTGGTTGATGAAGAGACTTATGCGGTGCCTGAAAGTGACGTAGAGATAAGCCTGCAATCGGAAGATGTGGATTTTTACAAGGGGCAGGAGATCCACCTGTCTGAGTGTTTTGAAGATCAGTTACTGCTGGATCTTCCCTTTTCGATTAAATGTGTGGAAGACTGTGAGGGGATATGTCCTGAATGTGGCGCCAATCGTAATTCTGAAAGCTGTCATTGTTCCGAAAAATCAAGGAATAACCCCTTTGCTGTGTTGGGTGACCTGGAAAGCTGAATTCTCGGGGTAAGATGAACCGACGATTCAGAGAGACTCTCAAAAACCATCTGTTAATGGAGATATTGTGGCTGTACCAAAAAGAAAAATTTCTCGTTCTGTGGGAAAGCAGAGGAGAACTCATAAGAAACTGGATAAAGTGAACTTTATCAATTGTTCAAACTGCCAGGAATTGATTCTTCCCCATCGTGTCTGTCCGAAGTGTGGTCATCTGCATGGGAAACAGATTGTTGAAATGGATGAATAAAAAGCGGTTGGCATTCTGCCGGTTATCGCTAAAGTGTATGTGACGGATATGACAATAGCAGTTGATGCAATGGGCGGTGACGCGTTTCCGGAAAATCCGGTTCAGGGCGCGGTGAAAGCTGTTAGCGAACTGAAAACCCGTGTGCTTCTGGTTGGTGACGAGCCTGCTGTCAAAAAAGTGCTTGATAAACACCGTTTTGACAGCTCGATGGTCGATATTGTCCATGCGAGTCAGATAATTGGCATGAATGAACCGGTAGCCTCTGCTCTGCGGACGAAAAAGGATGCCTCCTTAAGGGTTTGTTACAACCTGCATAAGGAGGGATCTGCTGACGGTGTTGTCAGCGCCGGAAATTCAGGGGCAATGCTGGCGATCGGACGGTACGTGATGAAAATGATTCCCGGTATCAATCGTCCCAGCATCAGTGCCATTCTCCCCTCTCTCGGGGGGAAAGTTCTCCTGGTTGATGCCGGTGCCAACATCGATTGTACTCCTGAACAACTCTGTCAGTTTGCTATCCTGGGACATATTTACATGTCCGACCTCCATGCTGTTCCCTCTCCACGGATTGGTTTATTGAATGTCGGTTCCGAAGAAGGAAAAGGCGACGATCGACGAAAAAAAACCTTTGACCTGCTCAAGCAAACCCCACTGAATTTTATTGGAAATGTTGAGGGGGAGGACTTTTTCAGCGGTGGAGTTGATATCGTTGTTACCGATGGTTTTGCCGGAAATATCCTACTGAAATCAGTACAGGCCGCGGCCTCGTTTACGGTTAAGCTGATTACTGAGGAGGTTCGTCGATCTTTGCTGGCCCGCTTTGGTTCTCTTTGGTTAAGAACACCGTATAAGCGTTTGAAAAAAAGAATCAACTATGCTGAATTTGGCGGGGCCCCTCTGATTGGCTTAAAGGGAAACGGGATTGTCTGTCATGGGAAATCCAATCCAGACGCCATCGCATTTGGCATCGGCCTGGCCCAAAAGGCTGCGGACGAAAGATGGGCAGAAAGAATCAGTGCCAGAGTCATGGATTATCAGGAGTTCCTGAAATAAACATAACATCGCCATCTCCATGGGGTGTTTACTAGTGCATCATGCGGATAAATTATGATAAAATTGAAAGGACAAACAGCATTGATTACAGGTGGATCCCGCGGTATTGGGCGGGAAGTGATGGAAAAGCTGGCTATAGCCGGAGCAAATGTCTGTTTCATAGATCTGATATCAGATGTGGCGGGACAGGTTGAAGCGGAAATGAAGGAGCACGGTGTGGAGTGTGCTTTTTTTGAAGGAAATGTGGCAGATCTAGATCAATGTACAAAGATTGCTGATGCTATCCAGGAACGTTTCAGTAAAATCGACATTCTTGTGAATAACGCTGGTATCACCCGCGACTCATTGTTTATGCGCATGAGCCGTGACAACTGGGATGATGTTATTAACATCAATCTCAGTGGTATCTTCAACATGTGTAAAGCGGTGATTCGCCCGATGGTCAAGTCGAAATACGGCAGGATTATCAATCTCAGTTCCATAGTCGGTTTTACTGGTAATGCAGGGCAGGTCAACTACTCTTCAGCAAAGGCTGGTTTGATTGGGTTTACCAAATCACTGGCCAAAGAGGTTGCATCCAGAAATGTTACTTGCAATGCCATCGCTCCCGGGTTCATCAAATCAGATATGACGGATAAACTGGATGAATCACAGAAAAAAGCGATGTTGGCCAATGTGCCCATGAAACGAATGGGTACACTTGAGGATATCGCAAATGGGGTTCTTTTTCTGGTCTCGCCCATGGCTGATTATATTACTGGAACCACGCTTCATATCAACGGTGGTATGTTCTAGGAAGACAGATGAGAATGTCGTTCTCGTGATTGCTGGTTGAGGCGCCTTTTTTGCCACATCACAGGAAAGTCGGCAGAGAATGTATACTTTCAGATATAAGTATAACAAAGGTTTAGGTAAATAAGTTTTGACAGAGTTTTTTAATCGTTAGATATTTTTGTTTCTAACGGGTTCCGAGGGTGATGGTTTCGGACGATGTTATTGTGTGGCAGCTTTCAGGTGTGACTTTATGATAAGGCCCCTGGAATTTAATTTTAATTTTGGAGAGAAAAAATGAGTGTTGATCGTAACGAAGTCCAGAGCAAAGTGATTGCAATTATTGTTGAGCAGCTTGGTATTGAAGAGAGCGAGGTTACTCTGGAGTCCAATTTTATCGATGACCTGGGGGCTGATTCTCTGGATACAGTGGAATTGGTCATGGCCTTTGAAGAAGAGTTTGACCTCGAAATTCCTGATGAGGAAGCTGAAAAGATCACAACTGTTGGCGTTGCGATTGACCACATCTTTGAAGCGGCTAGTTAAGTCGTCTGTTGTCGGTTATGAAGTAACCCGAAAAAAAGGTCATGGGAATGAGAAAACGAGTTGTTGTTACCGGGATTGGCACGGTCAACCCGCTGGGAAACAACCTGGAGACAACGTGGGATAAGGCATCCAGGGGTGTCAGTGGGATTACACGAATTACAAAATTCGATGCCACCGACTTTCCGGTACAGATCGCAGGAGAGGTAAAGGATTTTGATCCGTCTCTGTACATCGAGAAAAAAGAGATCAAAAAAATGGACACCTTTATCCACTATGCGATGGCCGCTTGTGGTGAAGCTGTGAAGGTGGCACAACTTGAGATTACAGATGAATTGGGCCCGGATGTGGGCGTGTCTATTGGTGTTGGAATTGGGGGCTTGCCCAATATCCAGAAATTCAGTCAGATAGTCGCAGAACGGGGCCCCTCCAGGATTTCGCCCTTTTTCATTCCCATGACCATCAGTAATATGGCATCAGGCTACATTTCCATGAAATATGGTGCGAAGGGCTATAGCGCTACCACAACATCTGCCTGTTCTTCCGCTAATCATTCCATTGGTGATGCAGCGCGCATCGTTGAGCGCGGAGATGCCAAGATCATGATCGTAGGTGGTGCAGAATCAACCATTTCATCACTTGCCATCGGCGGGTTTGGTTCAATGAAGGCGCTTTCACGCCGGAACGATGAACCCGAAAAAGCTAGTCGTCCTTACGATCGCGACCGTGATGGG
>JAOZRE010000534.1 GCA_029940215.1 bacterium
TTAACTTCTCCAGGGAAGGCAATTCCCGAACACAGGGCATACACCAGCTGGCCCAGAAGTTTACCATCACGAACCTGTTCCGATAGTCCTGTAACCGGAAGGTTTTTTGATTGAGATCTGTTGTGATGAAGTCCGGTGCGGTGACATTCTGCTGATAGCGAATAATATCAAAATCCTCTTCAAAGGCTTCAAGGTCAATCTCCGCAGAAGCCGACATGGCAACCAGACACAGTCCCAAAGTCAATACAGTTAATCGCCACAGGCTCATTTTAACTTTTCCAGCTCCTTTCAGTATATATTTTTTCAAGAACGTCATCAGGCCAGATCTCCTTTTTTAAACTGCAGGAATCCCAGGCAGGAAAACAACCAGCCCAGAAAAATTGGGTATCCAATGGAAAACAGGAGAAATCCGTTATACCCCATTCGATCAAGAATGACATAAGAAGCTGGGCCGATTGCCGTCAGCTCTGGGTCAAACAGCAAAACAGCGCCGGTGCGAAACACCATGATTGGATTGAGCAAGGCAATACCGACGATCACACCCTCGATAATCTGGTGCTGCATCATCAGACCAATCAGAACAGCATCAATAAACAGCAGGAGAATCAGCCATATCAGAACGGACAGCCCCAATCCCCACTCCTGTTTTTTTACCAGAGTGGAGATATACATGCCCAGCCCCAGAAAACACCAAGAGAGCGCAGCCAGCAGAATGGCGTAGTAACCGGCAATACCCCAAGGGATCGACAGGCTTTTTACCGTTCCCCAGACAACGGCACCCACCAGCGCCAGAAAAATAGGGATGAAGACAAGAAAAAATTTTGAAATCACCTTTCCCCAGAAATAGGCTCCCAGTGAGATCGGCATGGAGAGAAAGTACTCCAGAATATTGGCCTCCCGATCCCCAACAACGCTTCTGACAGTTGAAATCAGAACGAGAATGGGCAATATGGCCACACATAGCTGGATATAAGTGATCAGCAGTCGACTCAATCCGGTAAAACCCAGTACTTTGGATTCCGTTATTCCCAGAACGAATAGCAGGATCACAGCGCCACCGAAAACCAGACTGTAAATTAAAAACCACTTGGCACGCACCGACTCCTTGAAATCGGATAGTGTAATTTGAATAAGCGCTTTCATAGTATCATCTTCAATTAATATTCAGGCTCTTAATCTGGTTGGCAAAATGGGAAATGATCGTCATGAACCGCAAACGTTCCGTGCCGATGAAGCTGCCCTCAAAGGAGAGGCCGTTTTTCCCTCGCTTGAAATTCCAGTCCTGCAGGATTTGTATGGCTTGATCATTCTGCTCGGTAAACACCACCTGACAATTCAACTGGTGATCCGCCATTTGTGATTCTGAGATCTGCTCATCCTGGATAATACGACCATGATCGATTTCAACGATGCGGTTGATCAGGTTGACCACCTCATCCACCCGATGACTGCTGAGCAGCATGGTGGTTTTTTCCATGGATCGCAACAACATCAGGAAAAATGCCTGTCGGGCGTGGGGGTCCAGGTTTGCAGCCGGCTCGTCCATGATCAGAATTTCCGGTTCCCGGGCCAGCGCCAATGCGATTAACAACTTCTGCTTCATGCCGCCGCTGAGTTTTAAGAACGGTTTTTTCAAGTTGCTCTCTATTTCAAACCCCAGTTCCAGCGACTTAGAGATGATAGCCTCTTTGCTGGACCTGAATGAGATAGCAGATGCAAAAGAAACCAGTTCGCCCACACTCATTTGAATCGGTGGCGGGATCTGTGGGACAAACCCGATACGGTCCAGGATCTCCACGCGGTGCTTTCGAGGATTTTTCCCAAAGACCTGCAACTCCCCATCAAACAGGTATTGTCCGAGAATGATGCGTATCAGGGTCGTCTTTCCGGCACCATTCAGCCCGATCAGCGCAATCCGGTCACCAGCGGCAATGTTGAGGTCGATCTGGTCGATCGCAACAAACTTTCCGAACCGTTTAGTCAGGTTATTTATCTGTATCATTGCTTGTAATAGTATCGGTTATAGTTTTCTGCCTGGGTGTCAACATGTTTTTCATGTTCGTCATCACTACTATCGTCGTCATCATCATCATCATCATCATCATCATCATCGTCGTCGTCACCTCCACCGTACCGAGATGCCATCGCATCATCATGGCCATCCTCTTCATCGTCATCTTCGTCCGCATCCGCTTCCACATCGATGACAGGGGGATCGTAGTACAGGTTTGCTTCCGACCTCAAAAAATCAAGATCGACCTTGAAGACAGGATTCTCATCGTTCATTAACCGTCGGGGTTCAGAAACCGGTGCCAGTCTGGCTACAAAGTTCAAAACACTGATTACAGGAGAACCGTAGAAAAAACGCATCCAGTCATCTCCCATCCAGAGCGTTTCAAAATAGATATCATAGTTATAGGTGGAATCGCCGTACCCATCCCCATCCCGATCAAATCCTTCATAATCACTATAATAATTGCCTTTCCAAATACTGTCTGTTGCCGTTCCGTTCCCGTGGACCTGAACGGTTTCCAGGTTATTGATAAAGGCATTACCCATGAGAACATTGCGCGGCAGGGCAGAATTAAAATCAGCCCCCACAACATTATAGGCGATCTCGTTACCCTTCAGAAAGTTGTAGGTATCCGGTTGAAAGGGAGAGAGGTCAAAATAAAACCCGGCAGTGCAATACAAGACCTTATTATTTACAATGGTCATATTATCCACTTCCTTCAGCCCAATACCGATGCCAGTCCCACCCAGGGAATACCTGACCAGATTGTTTCTGACAGTGGCATCGCGGCTGTACATCAAGAA
>JAOZRE010000144.1 GCA_029940215.1 bacterium
AAGTCATCAGAGCCCGAATGAATCCCTCAACGGCATCAATTCCCTGTTCATCCACCAGGCGAATGGTCTGAGATCCGACTACGGCAATGTCAGCTTTTCCCGTCAGGAATTGAATATCTTCCCGGTCCTTGACACCAAAACCAACGGCGAGAGGAAGAGAGGTTGATCGCCTGCAACGTGCCAGGTAGGACTCGATATCACTGGAAAATGCAGTTTCCCGTCCGGTTACCCCTTTTCTGGCGACACAGTATATAAATCCCCGACTGATTTCCGACAGCTGTTTCATACGGCTTTCAGGTGTGTTGGGAGCGTACAGGAAGATAGGTTCAAGGTCGGCCGCGTGCATGGCCCGGATATACTCTCCTCCCTCTTCGGGTGGCAGGTCAGGAACAATTGCACCGCGGATGCCACTCTCTTTCAGGGTGGTAGCGAATGTGTCCATCCCAAATTTATAGGGGATATTTGCATAGGTCATGTAAAGAAAAGGAATGTCGAACCGACTGCTAACTGTTTTTCCGAACTCAATGCAGTCGCTGACAGTGATGCCCTGTTCCAGCGCCTTCTGATTTGCCTTGAGAATCACCGGGCCATCTGCCATGGGCTCTGAAAAGGGGATCTGCAGCTCCATCAGGTCGACACCGGCAACTACCATTTTTTCCACGATCCGATATGACGCTTCAAGGTTGGGGTAGCCGATGACAATGTGGGTCATCAACAGGATCTCTTTTTCCTGGAGGCGAGATTTAATATAGTCTTCAAGCATGGTATCGCTCTGCTGTATCTCTGATGAATGATTTCCATTCCGGATCGTCAAAGGCGTCAGCGATAGTGAAGATATCCTTGTCACCCCGTCCGGACTGGTTGATAATGATGATGTCGGAGGCAGTCATTTTTGGCGCCTCTTCAAACGCCCGTGCAAATGCATGGGCTGATTCCAGGGCTGGTATCAACCCCTCTTTTTTCATGGTCAATTCCATTGCTTCCAGCACCGCCTCGTCAGTCGCAGCTTCAAAGCGGACTCGTTTTTTTTCGTGGAGATCGGCCAGAATCGGAGAAACCCCAACGTAGTCAAGACCTGCTGCAATGGAGTGAGTTCCCCTCATCTGTCCCTCATCATTCTGCAGAAACCAGGTTTTATACCCCTGGGCAATACCCGGGCTGGCATCATCGCTGCAGAGTCGAGCGGCGTGTTGCCCTGATTGAAGCCCCTTACCGCCAGCCTCAACACCGACCAGCTCCACCGGATCGTCAAAAAACCCACTAAAAATTCCCATGGCGTTGGAGCCGCCGCCGACACACGCAAAAATACGGTCTGGCAGCTGACCCTCTGTCTGCAGGATCTGCTCCCGGGCCTCTGTTCCGATGATGGATTGGAAATAGGAGACCATTTCAGGAAAGGGGTGAGGACCGCAGGCGGTACCGAGGACGTAGTGCGTGTCATCCATGTGGCTGACCCAGTCCCGGAAGGCTTCATTGATGGCATCCTTGAGCACGCGCGTCCCTTCTTTTACCGGGATCACCTTTGCACCGAGCCGTTTCATCCAGAACACGTTGGGCCGCTGCCGGTCAACATCCTTCTCGCCCATATAGATGGTGCAATCGAATCCGAACTTGGCAGCCATGGTGGCCGTTGCAACCCCATGCTGACCGGCACCGGTTTCAGCGATAACCCGTTTTTTCCCCAGCCGTTTCACTAATAGTCCCTGGCCCATTACATTATTGGCCTTGTGGGCACCGGTATGGTTCAGGTCTTCCCGCTTGATGTAAATCCGGGCACCCCCTAGATGAGCGGTCAGATTTTCAGCGGGTGTGAGTGGGGTCGGTCGGCAGGAGTATGTCTGCATCAGCTGCTCATATGTTTTCCAGAATTCCGGGTCCGCCTTCGCTTTTTCAAAAGCGGTGGTCAGCTCCTCGAATGTCGATATCAGGATTTCCGGAAGATAAGCCCCTCCGTAAGGGCCGTAGTACCCTTTCTTGTTCATGATGAGGTGTCTGTATTTTAGTCGGTCGCAAAGAAACAGGGCCAGTTCGAAGGCCTTTCCAATAATCTCCTTCGGGACCGGTGTATCCAGAAAACAGCGAACGGAGCGTCGGGATTTGACAGCTGCTGATGTCCATTGAAAAAAGATTGATGAGAATCAGGTGAATGCCGGCTATGGCACCACTTGACCTCGATCCCTCATTCTATCCGACCTGCCTGAAAAACTCAAGGGCCCGCGGGATAGGGGCCAGGTTGGCTTTGTTATGGGTCGGCTCAAAAATTACTTGGCATTTTGTCGGCAAAATGTCCGGTCTTTATAGGACTTTTGTGGACAGCTTATGCCAAGTTTTTTTGTACGATCCCTAATTGGGGCTTAACCATACTCAAAGGATCCATCGAGTTCCTGGGCAACTTCGGTTTGGCAAGCTCTGCAGCGTTGAGCGCCTCTGAAAAGAGGTTTTCCACAGGTGGGGCAATGGTAGCGTTCGCATTCCGACCGTGCCCATTCCACACTGCCCTCTTCATCGCCACTTTGGGCTACCTTTTCGCGCCATATCGGAATGGTTCGTTTCATCACGTTTCTGCCCGTCGATATGGCGAATTCCTTAGTCATGCTGCATGGCCATTCATCACACTGGTGGCAGGAATAATAGCCCTTTGATTTGATGCAATCTCTCATTTGACAAATTTTACAGGGACCATAGAGTTTTTTCGGCGGGTCTGGTTGCATACAACCATGACATTCTGTCTCTTCGGGTTTTGTTCCATAAAGGTTCCCCATGATCGTCCTGAATTTTTCGTTTTTGTCCCTCGTTGCGATGTATACTCCGCATGCACCACAGTACAACCCGCACGGTGCCATCAACTCTTTGTTTCTGATCTCTTCGTCTGTCCATCCTTCCATTTGTTTACTCATTCTATTTTGGTTTATTAATAATTTTCAGCGCAATATAGGGAACAAGATTGAAAACCAAAATGGCTATTTTGTATTGTCCCAGAAATTGGTAATTTATGTGTAACACATCCGCTTCGGCCAGATCGAAAACAGTGGCATACATTTGTGCGGTTGTTGGCAGCACGATTACAAAGGCTGAAAACAGATATAAAACAATGTTGATGACCGAACACCAGCCCAGAAAACGGGTAATATTATCAAGTGAAGTCATTTTTCGATCCTCCATTTAATATAATGTCAAGTTTGCATTGTTGTCAGCTCGCTGTGAACATCCCAGCAATGTACAGTTGATCTGGTTTACTAATTGGAGATGTCTCATATCGGAGATAACAGTGCAATGACAATCTGATCATCTCAGTATTCTGAATCTGCTTCCGTCTCGAACCTTCGAGAAGTTTGTCTTCGGATACTATAAACTGTTGAACAGGACATTGTGGCAGGCCTACTCCATCTCAAGGGCCTGAGACTTGAGTATATCAATCAGGGAGTGGTAGAGATGCTGCTTTTCCGTGTTAGAAAATGCTGAGAGAAAACTCCGGTGGTAGGTTGCACGCTCCGGATGGGCGCGACGGACCAGTTTTCGACCGGTATCCGATATTTCCAGATTTTTCACCCGTTCGTCTTCTTCGGCAACCTGCCGTGTTATGAAACCATTACGTTCCAGTCGCTTGGCGATCCCGGTAATGTTGGCTCCTGATACCAGCATTAAATTCCCGATGGCCGTCATGGTCATTTTCCCATCTATTGAACTTTCCAGGATCCGCAACACGTTGTACTGGGAAAAAGTCAAATTTTCTTTTTTTAAGATAGCGGAGGACTCTTTCTTAAATCGTTCTGAAATCCTGACAATTCCCAGCATAATTCGTTCATCCATTTCCATGTGACGGTTCTCCAAAGGTGGTCTCGAATATCCCGGCAGTAGTGCCAGGAGGTTATCCCCTTTTCAGGTGGCGGTGTGCTGCGTCTGCATTCCGCAATCCGAAAAGTGCGCGTTCACCTGTAGCAAAAACCGGCATGCCGGCGTCCTGGAACAGGAGCCGGATCTGGCGAAACACGTTCTCCGTTTCCAAGTCCTCCACTCGATGTCCCCTGTTTTCAATAACAACCATGATCTCTTTACCGGAGACCTCCTTCATCCGTTGAAAGGCTTCGGCAAGCACCTCAAAGTATGTTTTTGCCCCAGGGAGTTCAACCCCCAATAAATTCCCAAAGGCTTTTGGATTAATATCGATGGCATGCAACAACGAAATGGCAAGCAAAACATCTATGGGTTCTTGATTCATTACCGTTTCCGCCAGTTGAATCACCTGGTCAATAGGTAAGGCCGGGGTCAGCATGTCCAGCGGGTTGGCCAGTCCGGCACCATCTGTCGGCAAAATTTCTTTCAGACGCACCTGGGTATCTGGGCTGAACGCCGGGACCTCAAGTCCCAGTTGAAATGCAATATCGGCCGAATGGACACCGATGGCTCCCCCGCCACCCATTATCGCGGTTGATTGTCCCGGTTTTTTTAAAAAACTCAAGGCCGTCAGCGTATCCATCAACCCTTCCGCTCCTTCAACGGCAACAGCACCCACCTGGTTGAGCGCCGCTTTCCAGATCTTGGATTCGCCACCCAGTGACGCAGTGTGACTTAAAGTAGCCCGACCGCCAAATGGCGTCAGGCCACCTTTCCATACCAGTACCGGCTTATGGGGCGTAATCGATTTCACAACCTCCAGAAAACGACGGCCGTCATGGATCCCCTCCAGATACGCAGCGATGATCTCTGTGTCCGGATCATCAGCCAGATACTCCATCAGGCGAATCGCATCCAGATCGCAACCGTTGCCAAATGAAAAGACCTTGCTGAATCGAACGCCGGTGGCTGTGGCCTCATGGATGAGATCGTTGGCCATTCCCCCGCTTTGAAACACCCTGCCAACACCACCGGGCTTCACTGGATAGTCAAACCCAGGTAAAAAGGTCGTCCTCCCCTTTGGGCAGTGAATGCCGAAGCAGTTTGGTCCGATGATCTTCAATCCCTGGTCGGCAATGTCAGCAATTTCATCCTGAAGCGCCTGCCCCTCTCTGCCTGATTCAGCAAAGCCAGAGGTATGAATGGTTGCGCCGGCTACGCCCTTCTCCAGACACTCCCTTAACACACCGGGAACCATGAGGGCTGGAACTGAAATCGAGGCCAGGTCGACGGGGCCGGCCACTTCCTTCAGCGAACGATAGATCTTCTGCCCAAGAACCTCATCTCCGCGGTGTGAAATTGGATAAATTGTCCCCGGATAGCCATAAAGGGTGTGAGAACACATGATGGCATGGCCAAATGCCCCCAAACGACCCATTCCACCAAAAATAGCCAGCCCTCTCGGCTGGCACATGCGGTCAATCTGCTCCCGTTCTTCTGCGTCCATAGCTGCTCCCTGCATCAAGATGTGAACTAATCGGTTTTGTTTATAGGTTAAAACTTAATATATTAAGTAATTTTGGTCAAGCATCCGTTTCTCGTCATCCCGGACCTGATCCAAGTGTTTCGTTTCGAAACACGTTGCTCGCGGGATCCAGTCAAGCATATCCCTGCTGCCTGCGGGGGGGGTTAGTTATTTTGAGACATAAAACCGAGCACCACTTCTGCAAAATCCTCACCGACATCTTCCTGCAGAAAATGCCCACCATTCTTGATGGTCGTATGCGGCTGTTCTTTTGTGCCCGGAACCTTATCCAGAAATATCTGGTCACCACCCTTGGTGATGGGATCGCCGTCGGAAAAGGCGGTTAAAAATGGCTTTTCAAATGTACCCAGGACCTGCCAGGCTTTGCGGTTGGCCTCGGAGGCTGGATTATCAGGCGTGACCGGCACCAGACTGGGGAAGATTCTGGCCCCGGCCTTGTAAGTTTCATCCGGAAATGGGGCATCATAGGCGTTCTGTACCTCTTCAGCGACAGGCTGGGCACAACCGAACTGCATCACCATCTTCAGGTCAAAAACAGGCATCTCGATTGAGGTTTTCTGCCACTGCAGAAAAGCATCAGATATGGTGTTGTCTCCTGTTGGCAGGCCCGTATTCGCCACAACAACCCGATCAAAACGGTCGGGATTATCCGCCACCAGCCGGAGTCCGATGGATCCACCCCAATCCTGGCACACCAGGGTAATGTGGTCCAGATCCAGCTGATCGAGCAGCGACTGCATCCAGTCAACATGACGCTGGTAGGTGTAGTCGCCCTGCTCAGTTGGTTTGTCGGATCGACCGAATCCGACAAGGTCCGGAACAATCACGCGGTGTCCGGCTTCTGTAAACAGTGGAATCATTTTGCGGTACAAATAGCTCCAGGTCGGCTCTCCATGCATGCACAACACCGGATTTGAATCTGCAGGGCCTTCATCCAGGTAGTGCATCCGCAGCTCGCCGCCTTCAGTGTCGGAGATGTTGATATAATTTGGTTGAAACGGATAACCGGGCAGATTATCAAATCGGTCGTCTGGTGTTCTGAGCGTTTTCATGGCGCTGGTACCTCTTGTTGTGGATTTCAGGTTGATTGTCAGTGTGCTAATAGTGACAAGTCCGTGGCGGACATGGTCATAGAAGATTGATGTTGTTTTCTCATTCAGCTTCTTGATTTATTGAATGCACCCTGCCTGATCTTAACGCATGGTAAAAAATCAGGCAACACTGAACCCAGTAAAAGCTGCACAGCTGCGTCTGTGTTGGCAGATGTGTTCTTCGATGTCACTTAGAACTCCTTGAACAATCTGGAAAAAGAGTGGCCGGGCGCCTGCACATTAAGATTTAAGAAATAACCGAATGGTGTTTGATGCGTCTCGTAGCCGCTGCTGCACAGCCGTTCGTCTACCCGGTTAAAAAGTGCTTTCGTAACATTCGGTTCTGCTTTTGATTCTGACAGGTGGGCAAAGCTATGCAGCACAATTTTCTGAGTCCCGTTTTTTCGTGCGGCCCATTTCAGGTTTTTAACCATTTTGGTTTCCACCGCGGCCAGATTTTCTTCATCAGCTTTCTCGACATGAATAAACCCGACAAGTGTCTTGTTTACTGCCGCTGGTTGTGCATTTTCGTCGGCATTGTCCAGATTGACGACAGCCGGTTCATAGGAAAAAAGATCACAATAAATCATTAATAATCGCATAAAAGCACCATGTTACATCTCCCCTGATTTTTGACTATACTGAGCAGCTACCCTTTTTCTATTTTTTGTAAATATTTGCTGACCTGTCCAGCTGTAGATACACCGCTGGCGCAGACTTCAATCAATGTTTCGGCTTCTGCAAGATGACCTGAGACAAATAAACCGGTTCTGGCAAGGTCATGATATGACAGAGGTCTCATATTTGTAACCGCGTCTGTCGTCAGAAAGGGTTTAAGCAATTCATCTGCGGGTTCTTTGCCCATGTAAACGAACAGCCCTTCCACTTCGATTTTTCTTTTCTGTTTGCGGTCGTTTGATTCAAGATGTATTGCGGAAAGATTTCCATCGCCCTCAAGAGCGGCGATGCGCCACCCTTCAAAAGTGGACCCTGTAGCATCAGCGGAAGGTGATCCTGATGGATATACATGATAAGTTGGTTTGCCTATAAGCGACAGGGATTCAACAGCTTCAGCAAAACCATCCCCTTTTCCATATATTGCTACGGGTTTGTTTTTAAAGAAAAAACCATCACACTCTGCACAATATGAAACCCCTCTGCCTGAAAAATCGGATTCTTCCGGTAAGCCCGTGTTCACTGATCGTAAACCAGTTGCTAAAACGACGCATTGAGAGGACAGAGCGGTCCCGTCGTCCAGGTTAACAGTATACCTGTTCTGACCAGTCCGGATTAAAGATATGGCTTTGTGGCCAGTCTTGACGGCCACGCCGTTGCTTTGGGCCTGTTTTAAGAGGATAGCGGAAAACGCGTAACCGGAAATTGTCTCAATACCAGGATAATCCATAATCGCGGCGGTTACAACAATGTGTCCTCCAGATACATTTCCCTCAATAACCGTACAGGAATGTCCTCTTGCGGCAATCTGCATGGCCGCACTTAACCCGGCCGGACCTGCCCCAATGATTATGCACTCTGTTGTTGATGCATCCATATTCAATGCGTCCTTCAGGAAGATTAGTTGAATTTATGATCAAGTATTTCTTTGATCTGTTCTTTACTTTGAATACTGCTGGTTGCCTCCACCACCTTTCCATTCTTGAAATAAACGGTAAAAGGCAGACCCATAAATGATGAGCATTCAGGAAGGCTTTTAATAAAAGATGCAGCCGGAATGTCAAAATCCATATCCACTAATTTAATATGCGGATACTCTTTTTCCAGATCTTCCATTGCTGCATAAACCGGTATGCACATTGGTCCCATTCTGCCGCAAGAGATCATAACATTTTCTGAGCCGTTAACCAATGTTTCTGCATCTTCTTTTTGTTCCAGGTGTTCTAAATTAGTGCCGAGCATAATAAATCTCCTTGTTTATGGTAAAACGAATATAAGAATCCCGAACTCTCATTCTTCACCGAGCCCTTTGGGACATGATAGTTCGTATAATGGTTCAAAATTTTTTAAGCTGGTGGTTCCTTTCTTAAATGTTACCTGTAGTTTTATTGATACGCTTACCTCCTTTTTTGCTGTCACCTGCACTGATCTAACGGTACGGCAGGGTAACCTTTTTAATCCCTGTTTATTGTGGAGCGAGAAAGGCAATTAATGTCTGCTCCTGTTGTACCCCGGATTTTGCGGATACCAGTTTTCCGCCCTCAATAAAGGCGAGAAAGGGAACTCCCATTACACCATATGCCGAAGCAGCCTCTCGATTTTGAGAGGCGTCAATTTTAAATACTGCGGTAGAATGTTGTTTTTTAACGCGGCTGATTATAGGTTCCTGCATCTTGCAGGCCCTGCAGGAGGGAGTGAAAAAATAGAGAATTGTTTTTCCACCTGACTTGATTCTTTTGGCTGATTTTTTATGAACAATGGGAGCTGGTTTTCCTTTGAGTTTCGCTGTTTTGATGGCCATAAGCGATCGAGGAACTATAAAGAGCAAGAACAATAGGCTTGCAATTATTGTTAATATCACGATTAATATTGTTGGCATAATATCTCTATATTTACGATATTCATTTACAGAAAATGGCTGAAATACCACTCTATTTTGTAAATAAAATTATCCTGGTCTAATATTTCATCTGTATTACCACGAAGGGTTACTATAACCTTCTTCAAGTATTGCGCCATGGCTCCCTGTTAATCGACTGCTAAAATATAAAATATTGGATATGCCTGTTTATATTTCCTAATTCGTTGGAAAGGAGCAGCATTTCCAGAATCAACGTGTCAGTTTCCAGGGTAATTATAAAGGGGGGAATGTTACTATTGCCAAAATAGTAACATTTATTGGTTGCGGTAACGTTAACATGTAACGTTAGTAACGATTTAGTATCCCTCCATAGAGGGTAACACGATTCAAATTAATTACCCCGCGGCTTCCAGACGGCAGGGCACGTATCGGTGCATGGGCGTTCCGAGGAAATCCCGGTTGGTATTCTTGGTTAGCTTGTTTATGGCGATGCCATACACTTTACCATCGTAATCCAGTCCAAATCCATGGGGAATCAACACGGTGCCTTTCCGGACCTGATCTGATACCTGAAGTTCCCCCACCTCGCTGCCGGCTTCGGTGGTAACCCTTACCTGCTCCCCGTCTGCGATACCCAGTGATTCAGAATCTTCCAGGCTCACCGCAACGGTGCAGGCTCTCTTCCCAGCGTTCCACTCAGGATTTCGCATCAGGGTGTTGGCATTGTATTTCGTGTGACGGCCGGCGTTCAGGACCATGGGGAACTCTGTTGGTAGCGTAAGGTCTTCCTTCTCGCTGTTGGCATCCAGGGCCTTTGCCTGTTCTTCGAGTTCTGGAATGTAGACATCAATCTTCCCGGATTCTGTTTTAATCTCAGCCCACTTGTCATTGACATCCGCCTCACCGACCCAGACACCCTGAGGATTATCAAGAATAGCCTGGAAGATGCGATCACCCAAATCCGGTCCCGGCTCGAAGCCGACGCGCGCAGCGTTTTTGCGAAAAGCCTTGGGAGCAGTGTTCATCATGCCCCAGAGCAGGGCCAGGTGAGCGCTACCCCACGCTTCACCCAGGGTTTTGGCCAGAACAAATGGCATAGCGCTCAGGGCCTTCGGCTCTTTTCCCGCCCATTCCATCAGTTTCATGCCGAAAGTCAACCGGTCACCTTTGGCAGCTTCCACCAGCTCGTCCGGGATGTCTGGTACGATACCCATCTTTTCGGCCAGTAGTGTATAGACATAACCGGTTTCACGGCAGTGTTCGGTGGGCTTTATCACAGGCTTGCGCATCTGGAAATAGACCCCGGGATAAGTACCGGGAAAGAAAGAACCATCCCAGGCCTCATAATAGGTAGTGCTCGGTAGAACATAGTGGGCCAGTTTGGCGGTTTCATTCATGACTATATCGGTGACCACCAGCAGATCCAGCTCTGCAAAGGCCTTTTCGTAAGCGTTAGTATCAGGGTATGCCCGTAACGGGTTGCAGGAGCTGACCAGCACGGCCCGCAACCGGTCCGGATGGTCGCTCAGGATCTCCTCCGGCATAATGGCCGGCGGAAAAGCACCGGCTGCGGCAGGAGGGATGTTTGTTGACACACCACGCCAGGTTTTTGGATTTCTCTCGTCTGCATGAAATCCCATGGGCATAACCATGGCAG
>JAOZRE010000145.1 GCA_029940215.1 bacterium
ACTCTTTCAACAGGACGGCACAGGCCAGTCCGTCGAAATCGGATCGTGTGACCAGCCTCATAAATATCTCCGGGAATATTCTGCTATCATAAGTTTATCATTTTTTTTTGATCATTATTTGGTCCAGCTCTTATCAGCCAGGACCGTTTTAATCTCGGCCTGGTACCTGGTCGCCCTTTCCAGGGAGCCCTTATGCTGACATCGACTGCCAAGAATAACATCCAGGCACTGGACGGCCTTGTTCAAGCGTTCCTTATTGATATCGGTCTCAAACAGCTCCAGCGACTCCTTGGCGACCCAGGCTGTTTTGATGAACGGGTCGGTTTCATATTGCTGTTTCAACAGTGCGTTTTCAAGGTAGTAGGAGATGTTCTGCAGGCTCATTTTGTATAGTTTGTTTGCGAGGGCCCTGGCATGGTCCTTGTTCCCCGAGACCATGGCGAGCTGGAAGTCGTTCGTGCGTTTGCTGTTGATGATCATCTGCTTTTGCAGGATCAGGTCCCTGTTCAGGTCCGGTATATGTTTCAGGACTTTCGTGACGGAATCGCTCAGTATGGGGATACGCGCAAAAAGAGAGTTCAGTGTTAACGTTATATACAGGATGCTGTTGGCCGGTTTTCCCTCGCCGATGGACTTTGTCGGGTTGTTTCCCGCCACAGCCTGGCAGGCGAGCTTCAGGTCCATAATAGAGATATTTTGTGTGACGATCGAGGTCCCCTTCAGCTTGAGGTTCAGGTTTTTCAAACCTGCCATCTGAGTTTTTACCTGCAGCATGCGCGGAATTTTCAGAAGTTTTTGGTAGACCCGCTCTGCCGATTTTCGTACATCCGGATCAGCATGATGAATGCCAAAGCGATATTCCCTTCCTACCTTTTCTCTGAGGATGTCCAGGTATTTAAGGTAGATCGTCATGAACCAGTTGGCGTTGTATATGTTGCCGCCGCCGTTGTATAGTGCCTTGGAAATCATAACCAGGGGATCATAAAGGGCGTCCATTTTATTCTGGTCAAGACCGCTACGGGAAACGTCGTTGTACAATTGGATCGCCTTGAGTGCCTGCAGGTCCGGTGAGTGGGGGTGTTGCTTCATTTTCTTATTGATCAGATCCCTGGCTTTCGTCACCCCCTCCTTTTCGGTGAATTTCTGCACCTCTTCTCTGATTTCTGAGACATCCAGTGTTTTATTGCCTCCGAAAAACCTTTTTTTGGGCTCGGGGTAATAGATATTCTTACCCAGAAACTGTGGAGAGTCTGGAAATCGGTCAATGATTCGATTGAACTCCGTAATGATCCGATCGCTGACGTTTTGGGGGTTGTCGCTTGATTTGGGCATATCACTTGCTCCACACAGTATTCACAACGGTGTTATCCCATCTTTTTAAAGGGTGCAGACAAGGATTGAGGTTCTGCTTCTATTTTATTCTGATTGATTGTGTTCTGTCTCCAACAATTCCTGGTGTTACTGATTCAACCGACAGGGAATGTTTTGGTCCCATCCACAGCTGATGTCAGTAAAATTTTGGCTTGCATCCCGGTTTTTGACTGATATCCCTGGAGAAGCTGTTCCGAGAATTTCTCGGCAGCCTCTTTTTTTACAAGGGCTACGGCGCATCCTCCGAAACCGGCGCCGGTCATTCGGGCTCCATAGCAGCCATCGCTGCTCATTGCCGCTTCGACAATCCGGTCCAGCTCAGGGCTGGAAACGTTGTAGAGATCCCGCAGGCTTTCGTGACTCTGATAGAAAAGCTGCCCGACGGCTTCCATATTCCCTTTTTTCAGCTGATCCACTGTGGACAGCACTCTATCATTTTCTGAGACAATGTGCAAAGCCCGTTTTCCAACCGTCTCGTCCAAGAGCTTGATATTGTCCTGCAGTTTCTCAAGGGTGACATCCCTTAAAGCTGCCACTTTGAAGAATCGGGCGGCGGTTTCGCACTGTGCTCTCCGGGTATTGTAATCGGATGAAGCAAGGCTTCTGGGGATGCCGGTATCAAGAATGGCGATCAGGGTATCCTGTGGCAGGGGTACTGGTTCCAGCTCCAGCGATCGGCAGTCAATAAAAAGGGCGTGATCAGCTACTCCGCAGGCGGAGGCCAGTTGATCCATAATACCGCAGTTAACGCCGACCCAGCTGTTTTCTGCCTGCTGACCCAGAAGTGCCATTTTAGCGGGGTCGAAGGAGAGTCGGGAAACCTCGGCGAACGCCATCGCCACCGCCATCTCCAGCGCTGCAGAAGATGACAGGCCTGATCCAATTGGCAGGTCGGTTAGAATACAGCCTTTCCAGCCTGTCAGGTTGTATTCCTGCCCTTGCATGCTGACAGCAACCCCTTTGACATATTCAAGCCAGTCAGGTCCAGTGTGCCGGATGTTGTCGAGATGAAAAGAGGCAGTCTCGTTATAGCTGCCAGCATGCAGTGCAACTGTCCCGTCCGTCGAAGGCAGCAGAGCCAGCCAGACGGCGTAGCTAATCGCAAGCGGGAACACAAAACCGTCATTATAATCTGTGTGCTCACCAATCAAATTGACACGGCCCGGGCTGCGAATCAGCAGGGAGGGCTTTTCCCTGAAAGTGTTTTCAAACAACCTGATGACAGATTCTTTCATATGGGCTTATCGATGGCTTTTGTAATGGCGTTCCAGGAGTGATCTCAGTTTTTCAGCAGTTCGTCAGCGATGAGCAGGCGGCGGATTTCGGAGGTTCCAGCACCGATTTCATAGAGTTTGGCATCCCGATAGAGGCGGTTGACAGCGTATTCCATTGTGTAACCATAGCCACCATGAATCTGAACCGCATCGGTGACAGCCCGTGAGGCAGCTTCGGCTGTAAAGAGAACCGCAGCCCCAGCCAGCTTGTGGAGTTCGGTACCTTTACCACCCCTGTCTGACCTGTCTGCCAGGCTGGCTGCCCTGTATACAAGACCTCGGGCGGCTTCCATTTCCGTATACATGTTAGCCAACTTAGCCTTGACGAGTTGAAAATTGCTGATGGGCTGTCCGAATTGATGTCGCCCCTGGGCATACTCCAGGGAGAGTTCCAGAGCTGCCTCTCCGACACCCAGTGCCATTCCCGCTACAATCACCCGTTCCACATCCAGACCATTCATCATTACCCGAACCCCCATGTCAACCTCACCCAGGACGTTCTGAATCGGTACACGGCAGTCTGAAAAGACCAGTTCCCCAGTTGCAGAGCCGCGGTGTCCCATTTTATCCAGCTTTTTGCCATAGGAAAACCCCGGAAACTCTTTTTCCACCAGAAAAGCGGTGATGCCCTTGGACTTTTTCTCCATATTGGTCTTGGCGTAAACCAGTGCGAGATCCGATTCCGGGCCATTGGTGATGAACATTTTACTGCCGTTTAGAATATAATCATCCCCATCCCTATCGGCTGTTGTCTGAATACCCACCGCATCGGACCCGGCGTCCGGCTCAGTCAGACCGAGGCAGCCGATCATCTCGCCGCTGCAGAGTCGGGGCAGGTACTTCTGCTTCTGCTCTTCGTTGCCGTTGCGTTCCAGGTTATGAGCGCAGAGGTTGGATGATGCGCCGACAGACAGGGCCAGGGCCGGACAGACACGGGCCATCTGCTCCATCATGATGGTATAGGTGACCGTGTCGTATCCAAAACCACCGTACTCATCAGAGATACTCAGCCCCAGGAACCCCAGTTCACCCATTTTCGGCCAGAGGTATTTCGGAATCTTGTCATTCTGGTCAATTTCCTCAGCGATGGGTGCGATCTCCTTCACCATGAATTCCCGCACATTTTTCTCGATCATTTTCTGGTCACGTGTCCATTGAAAGTCCATTTATTCTCTCCAATTTTGGGTTCAGTGGATCAGCAGGTAACAGGCCTAAATTCTTGGGACCCCGCTGGGTTTTTCGCCAAATTCACGGTTCAAATTCGTTCGTTTTAAAGATCGCTTTTCCGGGGGAGGTTCCTGAGGAATCGAAACAGAGCTCTGGCTGATTTGGGGGGTTTGTTCAGCTCAGCTTCCTTGCGGGCGTTTCTGATTAGTTGGGAGAGGTGCCGGCGGTCGATATTGGGAAAGTCCTGCATGACTTCTGTCTGAAGGTCTTTCTCTCCAGAAATCAGGCCGTCCCGAAGTTTCTCAATCTGCTTGTGTTCCTGAGCTTGCTGATACTGCCTTAACGATGAAGATTCGACGGCAGCCTTTATGGGTTCCGGATCGATTTTACGCATCAATGCGCCGATGTGCTGCAGCTGCCTGCGCATTGCTTCCCGTCGATTCATCAGGGTTTTGGCATCCAGAATAGCCGTCTGAAGTTTCTGGGGCAGGTTGAGCTCCTTGAGAGCTTCTTCTGATAGCGTCACAAGTTTTTCACCCAGGAGTTGGAGTTCCTGGGCCTCCTTTTTTTTCTGAGTTCTGCTTTTGGGGCCGTCTGTTTGTTCTGACATGTTACCCTTTGTCAGCAGGCCGTTTTTTCTTTGATGACTTCTTTTTCTTCGGGTTGTCTTTAAACCGCTCTTTTGTCAGTGTTCGGGCTCGCTTCTTGGGGAGTTCCAGATCGATTCGCAGGGGGCGGTCCTTGAAGTTGCTTTGATTAAGGTGTTGAGTGGCTGCAGCAGCCTCTTCCAGGGTAGACATCTCGACGAAGGCAGTTCCCTTTTTTTGTCGTAGCCGGATGCTCTTAACGGTGCCGTGTGCAGAGAACAGTGCCTTCAGTTCTTCTTCTGTCGTCTCGAAATTCAGATTGCCGACGAACAGTTTTTGTTTTTCCATGTGGTTTCCTAAAACATTGTGTGCCTGATCGATCTGATATCAGCCAGGCTTGCATCCAGCTTCCAATCCGGCTTTTTTGTGGGGGTTAAAAGACCCTGAGTTTTTTTAGTACGATACCTGCAACCAGGCAAACGATTGCAATCCAGAAGATGATGGGGTTGTATCCAGCTCCACCAAATACTTTACCGATACTGCTCACTTGGCAGATTCCGTCAGAAAGAGCCAGGCATTTGAGGTAGTCCATCTTTACACCAAAAGTCTGTTGCCACCAGATCAGAGAGACAATCAACAGTGCAACACCGGCAAGCGTTGCCAGTTGAGGGATGTTTTTCTTCATGATATCCTTTAATATTAAATGGTTAGTTCAATACGCACTGAGTGAGCTGTTTCCAAATACAAAGTATCGTCTACTCCCATTTTATAAAGCAGATAAATTGCGCTGTCAAACCTCTCTTCCAAATTGTTGTCCTCGTATTTACGCTGGGAACGCTGTGTTGAATAGCGAAGCGCGATCAAGATTACTCAACTTTCTCGGTCCGGACCCTTTCCAGATACCTATCGAGGGCCTTGCTGACTTCCCAGTCGTCCAGTCCGCTTCCGGGCCAGGAGAGCAGGGCTTCATATGGGTCCTGCCCCCGCTCTGCCGCATATGCCTTGAATATTTTGTTATCTGTCTGCAGGATGGCAATGATATATACAAAGGAGGTCCAGCCGGAACACAGACGAACATCTTCCCAAAGGTCTTCGAGGCTGTAATCTTTAACCCCATTTTCAATCAGGATATTATAGTAGCTCTCCACCAGTTCGTTTTCATGAGCACGTCGGCTCTCGGGCTCCATGAGCAGGGGCCGTGCCACGTCCATTGCAGCGGAATTCATGCAAAGTAATTGCCAATCGATGACACAAAGCCGGTCGTCAGAAGGAGTGGGAAAGAAACATTGCATGTAGTGGAAGTCGCCATGACACAGAGTGAGGGGACCTGGTGTATATGAGAACAGTTCGTCCCAGTTTTCCAGCCATTTTTCAAGGGTTGCCCAGGCTGTTGGTGTCATATAGGACTCATATTGCGCCTTGACCAGGGGGAGAACAGCGGAAAAAACCTGTTTCAGCTGGTCAATCCACGGACCGAATGAGGGTTTCCCGGGTTGAGGGATCCAGTCGATTTTGTCCAGATCGGGATGATTCCACCACCTGGCATGAAACGGGGCCAGTTTGTTCAACATGAGCCGGCTGTCTTCCGGGCTGCTGTCGAACCAATCTCCGAGCCGTAAGTGCTCTACATCCTCGAGTATCAATACAAAGTCATGGTTTTCAAGGTCGATTTCGGCAGCAAAACAATACGGAGCTATATCTTTTGCTGTATGAGCCACATCTTTGAAGAAACGAACCTCTCTGAGGTATGTGATCATTCCAACAGCCAGTTGTCTGATCTCATCGAACCTGGCCGGAAATTTTCCAATAAGGCTGGCTGGCCCTTTTCCTGCTTTTTCGTCGTATTCCAGATGAATACGAACCACGTCCGACGACTGGCCTTGTTCGCCGACCTGGCTAAGGGAGTAGTTCGTGACTGTCGGGTTTTCCGTAATCTCACTTTTGCACAGTATTTCTGATAACCATTCACACGATAAATCTTCAGCACATCTGGGAAATTCAGGTTGTGGCATCTGTTTACCTCCGGTTTTATCTAGCTGTTCCTGGTTGGCAAAAAAAAATTCTATACGAGCAGCAGAAAAAGTCAAGCGGGCCACCAGAAGACCGCCAGTGCCGTTGATGCACTTCCAAAGAGTTCTCTTCCGAAAATTGGCAGGGAATCAAGGTTTTGGATTCAAAAATTCAACTCTCGACGAAACGCTTCCTTTCTGATATTCATCCATTCATCAACGCGGCTGTACAAAATCGGCTATTATTCCAGTACTGAAAAGAGAATTTGACTTCAGGAATAGGGCTCTGTCGCTTCCCTAAATTATCTCAATGTATCAAATGAACGAGTCGAAAAGAAACACAACAGACGGCCTGTTTTCCGGTTATCAACCGGAGTTTGATGACATCACTTCTGCATTCAGGGCGACAGCCAACCAGCCTGCCCGCATTGTGAAAGAGGCCAGGGAGGTTGTTGAGATCGCTCGGGCTTTTACTGATGAGGTCATCCGGCCTTCCGTGGCGGCGCTGGATGCTGCCGTGACGGATGATCCGCATTATCTTCCCTGGGAATTTGTCAAAAAGGCAAATGAGTGGGGGTTGTACACAATGTTCATGCCGAAGATATTTGGTGGAAAGGGATACAATTTTTCCTGTGTGAATTTCTTTATTGAAGAACTTGGCAGCGCCTGCCTGGCCATGGCGAATCTTGTAGGCGTTCACTACCTGGGATACGGTCTGCTGATATCATCATGGAATTTAGGACTTATCAATCGTGTTTCCCGGGATATTGTCAAAAAGGAGAAGAGGGGTGAGCCCTGCCTGGTGAGCCTTGCCATGACAGAGCCGGATGCGGGGACGGACTCCCAGAATGTTGAGTTGATGAATACCGGTAACCTCCGATGTATTGCCAAAAAGGTCCCCGGCGGGTACTCGCTGACCGGAACCAAGATTTTTATATCCAACGGCCATTTGTCGAACTGGCACGTGGTTCATGCCTATACGGATCTGGATAAAGCCTCTGAAAATACGGTCATGCTGCTGGTTAATTCTGAGTTTAAGGGGTTTTCGCTGGGAAAAAAGGAAAATAAAATGGGCCAGAAGGGGTGCCCTGCCAGTGAATTAATATTCGAGGCGTGTTTTATTTCGGATGATCATGTCTGTATTGATAATCAACAGACCAAAAAACTGAAGCGCAGCCCGGAGAAAACAAATGAGCAGATCTTTGCCTATATCTGGGGCGCGTCACGGGCATCGGTCGGGACATTTGGTGTGGCAGGGGCCAGGGGGGCCTATGAAACCGCGCTGAAATTCGCGAGGGACACCTCGATCAGAGGGACGAAGCTCATCAATCAGGAGTGGTGCCAGACGCTGCTGGCCCGGATGTATATGAATGTAGCTGTTGCGAGGTCCGCCTGTTATGAAGCTACCCAGGCCAACGCCTTGCACGGCCTTTGGAAACTGATGAATCACAAGCCGGTATATTATGCAGCCCTTTACACGCCAAGGTGGGTCTTTAAGGTGATCTCCGGGTTGTTCAACCTGCCTGTCGCCACAACCCTGATTAGACGGATCAACCTGGATTTTCAGAAAGATCAGGAGATAGACAGGGTAGATGGATGGGGATCCATCGCCAAAGTGGCAGGTACCGATGCGGCGATGAATAACTGCCGGCTTGCAATGGAATTGATGGGACAGGACGGAATTCGGCAGGATAGAGGGTTGGAAAAAATTATCAGGGATACGCGGTTGCTGCAGATTTATGAGGGGACAAACGAAATCAACACCTTGAATGTATTCAAGCGCCTGATACGACGATCCTGCCCGGAGTCCGAGGTGTTTTCCAAGGCAAATGTTTGAGTCCATAATAACTGGTAGCTATTCGATCTGCGCTCCGACGAGGGGATTGTGGTGACTAATTATAAAAAAATAAACCAAAAAGGAAACTGTGACGGCAACTCCAGGAGAGACCGAATTAAAACTGGTAGACAAAACATCTGCTGAGTTTTCCAGAAAAGAGCTGGCGCAGATTATGGAGACCGCTGGTTGTGACAGTTTCAGCCCTGAGTACCAGGCGGTTCTTGAAAAAGCATGGGAACTGGATTTTTTTCATATCCTGTTGCCGGAAGCGGCAGGGGGAAATGGCCTGGGGCTCGGTTCGCTTTGTACGGTGTTAAAAAATATCTGCACTGAAGATAGCAGCCTGGGGACAATCATACTGGCAACCCTTGCAGCTTATGATGTTCTGCTGGAGTCACAGCAGGAGCCATTGCTGGCGGAATTTACTGTCAATCAGAACCATCTCCGGAGTTTCCTGATCGGGCTCCCGCTGTTTTTAAATCCGCTGGAGGAGGGGATTGATGTTGTCGCAGCCCGTACCTCTGCAGGTTATTCTCTTTCAGGCTCTCAGCCATACCTGGTGCTTGCCGGACTGGCTGAAAAGGTCCTGCTTCCGGCGACTATCGAGGGAGAGGAAGGGTTTTCCTATTTCCTGGTCGATCTGGCTGAAGCCGGGGCCGACGTCAGTGACCCGGTTGTCGGAATGGGTAACAGTGCCTGCCCGGTTTGCGATGTTGAGCTAAACAATATCAACGGAATCCAGTGTTGTGATCCCTCAAAAGGGGGAGCTATTTTCAGCAGGATCAGTTCAAAACTATCGATAGCACTGGCAGCCATGCAGACCGGTATCATGAAGGGGTCTTTCAGGGACGCTCTGGCGTATACCAGCAACCGCAAGCAGGGAGGGCGGAGCATTGTCCACTGGTCGGAAGTGAAGAAAATATTGTCCGATATGGCGACGAATATCCAGCTTGCAGAAATGCTTGTGAAGCAGTGCTGCACCTCGATGGAGCTCCATGAGAAGAACTGGCAGGCGAATGCAGATGCAGCAGTTATCAGGATTACAGATATGGCCTATGATGTCACAACAGATGGGATCAGGGTGATGGGAGGTGTTGGTTACATGAAGGATTTTCACCAGGAGAGACGATTCAGGGACGCGCGCCATCTGATGTCTGTGTTTGGCATGCTGCAGCTGAAAAAACTGTCTTTCCTGGAAAATCATATTTCTAAATCAGCGGTTCATATTGCATAGGAGGAATCAGCATGACAACTTTTTTCAGTGGCACGCGACCGGGTAGTACGGTAACACACAACGGCACAACCTTTGAATTGCCGATTCTGTATTTCAGGGACGACTTTTTCGGTCTGTATTTTACGGTGGATCTCAAGAAGGTGAAGGCCATAATACCTTCGGATAATCTCCATCCGCTGATCCTGCCGAATGGCAGGGCGGTGATCGGTGTGGCTGGCTACAACTACAGGGAAACCACCATCGGGCCTTACGGCGAAATACCGGTGGCGATTCCTGTGGTGATGAATAAACGGATGTCACGCCTATCCAGTCTGTTTCCTTTGCTGAAAGAGAGTAACTACCCGGGCTTTGGTGTGCTGGTTCAGCATCTGCCGGTTACGAAAGTAAGTGCCCGGGATGCGGGCCGCGGTGAATGGGGATTTACCAAATTTGTAGCGGATATGAGGTTCAGGATCACTCCGGAAAGCCTTGGGTGTTCAATGAGCGATGAGGGTGAGTTCATTCTGGAATTGCACGTACCAAAGCAGGGATTCAAGATGTTGGATACCAAACCCCTGACCTCCTATTCGGTTAAAGAGCGGCAATTGATCAAGACGGTGGTGAAACAGCAGGGAATTAAACGAATGGCTCTGAATCCAAAAGGAGCCTACCTTAAGCTGGGGGACCATCCCGTTTCCGGAACCATCAAGGCACTGGATATCTCTGAAAAACCGTTTATGTCATTTTACTATACTGATCGTTCCGGTGTGCTGCCATCCGGCGAGGTTGTTGAAAAAGATGTCCGCCCGTTTGACCCATTTCCGGGGAAAGACCGGGAAGCTGTTTTTGAAACCCTGTATACGGATGGTGACGTCTAATAATCTCTGGAAGACATGATACCCGTTTCACGATGGGATCATGTCTTCCATTATATTGAAGCGCAACCGATCTTTCATCTCCCGCCAATTTCGTCGACAGTTGTGTCGTCTTTTTTCTCTCATTGGTCTCCCTGATAGTATGATTTTGGTCTTTCTCTCCATATTCAACCTGCAATTTTTGGTTTTTCCGCATTTTCGTCCAAAATCGATCTTTTTGATCCTCATTTCGATCTTTTTGGTCCTCATTTGTTGATTATTACATTGTTGCTCTATGTAACCTATTGAATTATTATCCTG
>JAOZRE010000535.1 GCA_029940215.1 bacterium
CCCTTCAAGGGGGCAAAGCAATACCGTACCCTTTGGGTGCGGATTCGTTTTATTGTGGTGGCTGACTGTCAGGGGGGAAGGGAGATAGCAGGGCAGTGAATAGTGCCCCGCTGCATTTTTGACAGCGTGATTACAAACCGAATTCCGATAACAGGTCATCAACATTGCCTTTAGGTGACGCATCCTGCACCTTTGCCTGGCTGGCGTCATCATCGACCGTGCCCTGGTAGAGTTCGATCAATTCTTCGGTGATGGTTCGGTTGTCCTCGATGAATTTCTGCTGCTGCATTTGGACATTCTGCCTGGGTGTATTGAGGGTGGTCAGATAGGCAACACATTCAGCAATCATGCGATTGAGTTCAAACTCCTTTTGGATACAGGTCTGGCAGATCTGCAGCATCAGATAGGATCTATCGAAGAGTCCGGTCGTCCAGCCCCCTTTCAGCAGATAATCCGACAATTGTGCCGGTTCCGGGTATGATTCGCTCAGAAATCCTTCCAGGAATTGACCCATTGACAACTCTTTGCTCAGGATGCCCGAAGAGGATAGCGCATTAAACACCTCGGTCAGGTAATCGGATAGCGAAATGATGGATGGCAGATGGTGGGGCTGGAGTTCCAGGCCCTTGGTGTACTCTTCGAGTTCCATGGCCTTTGCTGACAGTCGCTGGATGGTATCCATCAACAGGATATCCAGGTTGTCAATCTCGCCCAGGGCTTCCAGTCTCACCAGTTCCATGTAGACCTTTTCAGTATTGACCGGTGGCTGGGAGATCAGACTGTTCAGCTTTTCGTTCTCGGGAATAAAGTGAACCAACGCCTGTTGCAGGACCTCATGCACTTCCAGTTGCGGGGAGAGGTGGTTTTGTGAAAATTCGTTAAAGACAGTTGTTAACAGGACGTTCTGGCGCCAGCTGGCTTGATACTCCTTGGACTGGTGGAGAATCAGCAGCTTCTGGACCAGTTTATACTGGTCTTTAATCAGGCGGTTGAGGCGATTCAGCAGAACCGTTGCGAAGATGGTGTTCATATCCAGGCTGTGATGGTATGCCTCATCCTCAAGGCGACTGTCAGGGTTGTCCCAGCCGTCAAGGAGATCCGGAAGGGCGGACATGTCGATGGCCAGCAACAATACTTCTCCCCTGGCTTCCATGGACGCATTGTTTATTTCTCCCAGGATACACTGTTCGCCGATGATGCTGAAGGGCTTGAAGATGACGTCTGTCAGTTTTTCCACGCCGGACTCGGTTTGAAGATACACCTCCAACCGACCCTGAATCAGGATATAGATATTCTGCCCGAACGTGCCTTCCTGTATCGGTCGCTCCTTGTCAGCCAGATTAACAAATTTTGCATACTCAAACAGCTGCAGGAGGAGTTCCTCAGACAGGTGAGAGAACTGAGAAATACGACGCATGATGTCGATAAAGGGCTCTTTGGTCTGGGGGGCTGTAATTTTCAAATAATCAGCTTGTACGTCTGCCATTTCACCACCGGTATTGGGTTTCGTTGCCTTTGTGATTAAGATAAACGGTTTTTCAGAGAGTGATTCGCCGGAAAGAGTGACGATTGCGAAAAAGTTCACAGTTCCAGCACCCTGTCGATAATCAAGAATATATAACAGGGCGTCTTAAAAATGGAAGTGAAATTTTTGCATCATTCTCACCCAGCTTGCATATTTCCCAAGAAGTATCTATTGCTGCGGCCTAACTTATGAAGGATTCCTAAGATGAATGCTATTAAAACCCAAACTTACCAGGAAATATTCTTTTTAAGAACAACTGCTTTCAGATTTTCAGGCTGGCACTCATACTTGCTCGCTATCTGAGCTAGGGTCTTTTCGCCTGATAGAAGCTCTAACACCACCTTGGTTTTAAAATCGGGGCTATATATTCGTTTCTTGTTGCTCATTTATGCTCTCCTGAAAATTGGTCAATTTAATCTGTTTCAGGAATATCTGATCTCGAAAAATCTGTCCAAATATCTGGGTACAGTATACATATCTCGATTAATCAATAATAAATTTTCTTCTTGCCAGCTTGGACTAACCAATTTACTAATGATTTTATCGTAGTCCTTTTTTTGCCTTTTAAGAAGATCATCGATTGCTTCAATAGGTCTTTCGATTGTATTATTCATTTTCATCGGTGCTGCTTTTGAGTACCAGATCCTGATCCACGAGCTGAGAATATATTGAAAGCTGTTTATGACTCTTTATAGCGGTGAACTGATGAAGGATAGTTGCAAATGTCTTAAGCCGGATTGCCCATTTTGTAATCCGGAATCATGGAAAAAGACGATTCTTGAGGATGTTCTTTGTGAATGCGGGCAAGTATGTAGTAGCCTCTATGTTACAGGCGTTTGCAGTTTTTGTGGGAAGGATTTGAGGTTTAGAAACGAGAAGAGAGTTATCAGAATAGAAAACCGATTAAAAGCTGGAGATCATCAAACTGGTTGAAGGATCTTGACCCTGCTTTGGTAAGGCAAACAGCAATGTCTGAACGATAGAGATCAATAGAGAGACACTACTCGTGAAAAAGCGCATACTTGTTTTATTTTTAATTATGAATTCAACTGTTTATGGAGAAGACTTCCACCGTTACAATAACTTCACCCGTTATGATGATTACTTCTCTAAATACACCAAACGTAATTTTGGCCCGGCCTTCAATTGGCATCATTTTAAGGCTCAGGCAATAGCGGAATCGAGACTTAATAAAAATGCGAAATCTCATGTAGGCGCTATTGGGCTTATGCAGATTATGCCGACCACTTATGAAGAAATTATCAAACGTCATCAATATATT
>JAOZRE010000146.1 GCA_029940215.1 bacterium
CTCAAGGCATTGGCCAATTTTCGGCAGCGGGCAGCACAATCCTTGTAAGTATAGCGGTGAATAGGTCCCTCAACCGACCGCGAGACAATTTCAACGTCCCCGTGATTCAATGCCGCATGCTCAATCATTTGGGAAATCAATAAGGGACGATCCTGCATTAAACCTAACATAACAAACCTCCATAAACAGAAAAGTTATTTTTAATTCATGGGCGCCTGAAATACACGGTATCAAATAATACCGGCAGAACAACCCACTTAACTTCGGCAATAAAATGCTACCCACGGGGTCAATCCATATGACCCGTTTTACACCTCTAGCCACTCCTTACGAACCTCTGGATTATCCTGAAACTCCTGGGGCGTTCCTTCAAAAACAATCTGACCATGGCCCATGACATACAACCGATTTGCGATCTTCAATGCGATGGTCAGTTTCTGTTCCACCAACAGAACAGAGATTTTCCGTGCTGCAATCTCGGAGATTAAGTTCTTGACCAGCGCCACATTATTCGGAGCCAAGCCTTCGGTAGGCTCGTCAATCATCACCAGGTCCGGATCACCCATCAGGGTACGGCACATGGTCAGCATCTGCTGCTCACCACCCGACAATAACCCCGCTCTCAGGTTGGAACGTTCGTACAAAATCGGAAACATCTCGTACATATCTTCAAAACTCCAACGCCCTTTCTGCTTGGCATTTTTCTGACCCAACTGCAGATTCTGTAAAACGGTCAGAGCAGGGAAAATCCAGCGATCCTCCGGAACATATCCGATCCCTTTATGGGCAATCGCGTGGGCCGGCAGCCCTGCGATATCCTCCCCCTGATATTTCACCGTTCCCTGGGGCACTACCAGCCCCATAATCGCCTTACACGTGGTTGAACGACCGACACCGTTTCGTCCCAACAGACTGACAATTTCTCCTTCCTGAATTTCCAGGTTGACTCCCTGCAGGATATGGCTTCTACCATAATAGGCATTGAGATTTTTCACTTCCAGCATTTAGACCTCCTCCTCTTCACCCAGATACGCTTCCTGGACAGCCTTGTTATTACGAATGTTGTCCGGGGTATCAGTAGCAATAATTTTACCATATACCAGTACCGAAATACGGTCCGCCAAATCAAAAACCACGCCCATATCGTGTTCAACCACAATCAGGGTTTTCCCTTCACTGACGAATTTCATCAGTTCAACTGCCTGTTCCGTTTCGCTTTTGCTCATACCAGCCGTCGGCTCGTCGAGCAGTATCACATCCGCTCCACCAGCCACCGTAATACCAATCTCAAGTGTGCGTTGTTCTGCATAGGAGAGTTCCCCGACGGGTATTTTGCTGCGGTGGCTCATATTAAGCTGCTCAATGATCTCTTCCGCCTTTTTGTTCAACTTCTTTTGCCGCACCATCAGGTGCCAGAACGAATATTTATAGCCCTCGGACCACAACAAAGCGCAGCGAACATTTTCAAAAACACTCATCTTGGCAAAAAGGTTGGTGACCTGAAAGCTGCGACAAAGGCCCAAACGATTGATCTGGAACGGCTCCAGTCCATTAATCTCCTGACTGTTCAGTTCGATTTTTCCGCCGGTCAGGGGGTAGTAGCCGCTGATCAGGTTAAAAACCGTGGATTTTCCAGCACCATTGGGACCGATGACCGCATGACGTTCTCCTCTCTTGACCGCCAGATTAACACCCCGGATGATTTCAGTCTCACCAAATCTTTTTTCCACATCGACCAGGTTCAGTGCGATTTTATTTGTCATTTTATTTTCCCCCCTGCATCACTTGTGTCAATTCATCCCATTTGAGACCGATTTTTCTGATAATCGGGCGCAGCATAAAATAACCAGCCGCCATCAAAGCAATGGAAAACAACCAGGGAGGCCAGGAATTCGCCAGAAATTCCACACCAAAGAGCTGCATAGGTTTGTCCGGTTCAATGCTGAGGGAGAGATGGTAGTTGACTTCCACCAGGATCAAGGCCCCGAAAAACGTCACTAGTCCAGCTCCCAGCGCCATCAGGTAAGTGGGCAGCAGTTCTTTAAACAAACCGGCCCGCCAGACGGGTTGATGCACCATGAGTATACCTGCCATACCGTTAGGGGCCCACAGAATAATGATGATAAAAAGCACACCCAAGTAAAGCTGACCGGCCATGGTGATATTCACCAGGGTCAGATGCAGAAAGGTGTATAGAACAGCGCCCAGAATCGGCCCGAAAAAGTGTCCCACGCCGCCGATATAAGTCATCAGAAGAACATGTCCGGATGCGAGGGCACCAATCATTTCAGAATTGACTATTTCGTAGTTAATGGCCAGAAGTCCGCCGGCGATACCTGCAAAGAAACCGGAAAGTGCAAATTGAAAGAAACGCACCAGATGGATATTGTAGCCGACAAAAGGTGTCCGTTCCGGGTTATCACGCACCGCATTGGCCATCCGACCCAGAGGGGTCTGGGTTTGCAGGTACATCAACGCAGTCGCAACCATCAGCCAGAAAGCGATCAAATAAAACACTTCGACGCCTTTGCCAAAACCGATGCCGGTGATGGAATAATCCAGCATACGATCACCTGAAACACCCTCCTCACCTCCGAAAAAGCTGGGGAACAGCAGCACACAGGCAACGACCAGCTCCACAAGCCCCAACGATATCAGTGCGAAAGTGGTTCCTGCTTTTTTAGTTGAAATATAGCCTAAAAGGATAGCAAAGAAAAACCCGGCTATTCCGCCTACCAGGGGAATCAACTCCAATGGAATAACGATGATATCATCTGTAACCAAATTGATGGCGTGGATGGAGATGAATCCACCAAAACCATAAAAAACCGCATGGCCAAAGGAGAGCATCCCTCCCTGCCCCAGCAGCATGTTATAAGACAGGGCAAAGATAATTGCAATACACATTTCAGACATCATCGTGATCGCAAAACCCGAATCGAATATCTGGGGCAGAACGATTAAAAGTACGGGCGCTGCTATCCAAACACTATATCTTTTCACCATGGACCCAATCCCACCTGTTTGATTATTGTTTTCTGTTATCATGATTCACGTTCCCCCATAATACCCTTGGGTCTAAAAATCAGCATGACCACCATCAGCAGATATGGCAACAGGGGTCCGGTATTCTCGATTTTTATCCGCCAAAGATCCGGGAACAAAGGCTCAGAACCCAATTCAATATTAAAAAGTGTTAAAAGATCGACCAGGGAATAATCATATCCCACTGCGAACGTCTGCAAGGCTGCGATGAGCAGGGATGCTATCAGAGCCCCGGTCAGGGAACCCATACCGCCCACCACGATCACCACAAACACAATCGGACCCAGAAGAATAGCCATACTGGGGCTGGTCACCAGGTAATTGCCACCAATCACACCAGCCAGACCCGCCAGAGCGGATCCACCGCCAAAAACTATCATGAACACCCGGGGGACATTGTGTCCCAGCATCCCCACACCTTCCGCATGGGTCAGAGCAGCCTGGATAATAATACCGGTGCGGGTTCGGGTCAGCATCAAATAAAGGGCGACAAACATGGTCACCGAGACAACCAGCATGAATACACGATACGCCGGAAAATCGCTTTCAAAGAGTTTGAAAATCGTAAAATCCAGAGATGCCGGTACCTGATAATTCAAGGCGACCCGCCCCCAGATCAGAAGAATCAATTCTTCAATCATAAACGCCAGGCCAAAGGTAAATAGAAGTTCAGCCACATGCCCATACTTATGCACGGTTCTCAAACCATAGCGCTCAATACCGGCTCCGATTATCCCGACAAGAATGGGAGCTATCACCAGAGCAGGCCAGAAACCTATAAATACACTGACCTGATAGCCCAAATAGGCCCCCAGCATATAAAAGCTGGCGTGGGCAAAGTTCAACACACCCATCATACCGAAAATGAGTGTCAGCCCACTGGACAGCATAAACAAGAGCATGCCGAAAACCAGGCTGTTTAAGAGTGATATAACGTAAAATTCCATAGAATGAGTTATCCCTGATAGTTGTTACTCTGTTGGATAAAGTAATCCTGTCGCCAGCGCCTTCTCAAACAAGCAAAAGATACAGCTTCGATAAGCCTTGAACGATTCCCGGTAAATTCAGATATTTCGAAATCATCATTCTAAAATAACCAATCGGAAAGAGACGGACAGGGTGTGCCACTTATCAGCAGGTTGAGCGGTTAAGAAATACATAAGTACGAAACCCGGTTGCCACTTGAACAGAATCAGGACGACAACCGGGGAGTTGAATCAGTTAATGGTCTCAGTCTTACGGACGTTTCATCTTACAGGAAGATGGCGTCGCTGTATCCAATGCATCCGTCTTAAATTCAGTCGTCGGACCATAACCGGTATTTTCCCGGTCGTATTTCACCATTTTGCCATCTGTTTTGGTAAAACGGGAAATGTATAGTGGTTGCAGAAGTTGATGATCCTTTCTACCCATCACAACTTTACCATAATACGTGGTGTGCTCCATGCCTTCCAGAGCATAAGCCACTGCCTTCGGATCAGTGCTGCCGGCCTTGTTAAACGCTTTGACCAGCATTTCCATCATGGTTCGAATCCTGCCATAATACCAGGGGGCTTTTCCACCATTGCTGAACTTATCATTATAAGCTTTGCGGAATTTTTGATCAAAAGGCCTGTTCTCTTCAACGGACAGGTTATCATGCCACTCGGTAACCTGACGCAATCCGTCCATGGCTTTCCCCATTGTAGATGGGGTCCCCAGTCCACCCGCATAAAAGGTGTAAAAGGATGCTTTCAGACCTGATTCATTAACCCCTTTCCCTAACAGAGACATATCCGCACCCCAGTTACCGGTAATGACCGCTTGAGCGCCTGATTTCCTGATCTTGGCAACGTAAGGAGAGAAATCCTTAACCTTGAGGATTGGATGGAACGTATCACCCACAATCTTGATATCCGGACGCTTTACTTTCAGCATTTTCTTAGCGGCAGCGCTGACTGCATGACCGAAGACATAATCCTGATTCAGCAGGTACACTTTCTTGATGCTGGGTGTATCTTTGATCGCATCTGTAATAGCGGCAATCTTCATGTCCACATGGGCGTCAAAACGAAAATGCCAGAAGTCACACTTCGATTGGGTAAAAGCCGGTGTCACCGCTGCATAGTTGAAATAGAGAACGGTTTTGTCCGGATTCCGTCGATTGTGTTTTTTAACCGCTTCAATCAGGGCACCCGCCACACTGGAACCATTTCCCTGGGTGATAAAACGAATTCCCTGGTCAATGGCATGCTTGAGCTGCACCAGACTCTCTTTTGCACTGATTTTATTGTCGAAAGGAACAATTTCAAAATTCATTCCCCCTAAAAAACCACCTTCTGCTTTGATCTTATCCGCCATAAACTGAAAATGCTTTTGACCGGCATCCCCCACATCACCAAATCCGCCTGATAACGGGTCGATATAGGCGATTTTGATGGTCCCAGAGGCCGCCATGGCTGTCGAAAATATGGAAAAAACAAACGCTCCAACCAGAAACAACAATAGACTTTTCAATTTCATCACGCTTTCCTCTTTGAATTTAATTCGATTGATCCACCCCTCTTCTCCATCGACCTGTTCTCATAAGCCTGGATCAGTCAGGGGCGGTAAAGTGGTGCAACGAAAAATCCGGGTTCATCCCCGACAATACATTGGCAATTTATTTAGTCGAAACCTCCTTTTCTAATGTGAATTCAAATTAATAGTAGATTTCATTCCTTTACCAGCGAAATCAACACCTGTCAAGAAAAACCGTGCTTCTATCAGCGGGAGCAACCCACCAGCAGTCGTTCAGGAATAGCCAATTGTGGCTCTTTAATAACAAGAGACATGCCACAAACTTCCATGCCCTCTATTTAATTTTTATTCATTAAATTTCAGGACTATAGCTGACTGATCGCTTTGATCACCCAGCGAATCACCCGTTCGTTTGTGTAGCATGCTACACTTTTGATTACCACTAATCTGTAGCATGCTACACTTTTAAAGTGAGTCTTCGCCTAACTGATATCGACTCAGTTTTCGATAGAGGGTGCTGCGATCAATACCCAGCATTCTGGCTGCCTTTGCCTTATTCCCATCCGTCTTTTCAAGGGTCTTCAAAAGTTCCGCCCTTTCCACATCTGGTGCCTTTTCTATTTTCACCTGTTTTACGCCAGCAGTCTCCTTGATTTCAAGGGGGATATGCTCTAATCCAATGGCCTCGTCGTGACAGAGAACAAAGCCATGCTCGATGGCATGTTCCAGCTCCCTGATGTTGCCAGGCCAGCTGTAATTCATAAGTCGGCTGAACACCTCATTGGTGACGCCGGCAAGCTCCTTATTGAAGCTTTTATTAAAGATCCGGCAGAAGTGGGCCACCAAGAGTGGAATATCTTCAACACGTTCCCTCAGAGGAGGCAGCTTAATTTCCATCACCTTGAGGCGGTAGTAGAGATCCTCTCGAAACTCCCCGTTACGGACCTTCTCCTCAAGGTTGGCATTTGTGCAGGCGATCACACGAACATTCGCTTTGAGAGGCCTTGATTCTCCAACCCGCTCAAATTCTTTCTCCTGGAGCACACGCAGCAATTTCAACTGGATCATAGGCGAGATATCCCCGATTTCATCCAGGAGAACGATCCCGCCTTCCGCCACCTGAAAGCGGCCCTGCTTGTCCTTGATAGCGCCGGTAAAAGCCCCCTTGACATGACCGAAAAGCTCGCTTTCCATCAGACTTTCAGGCAGTGCTGAACAGTTCACCGTCACCAGAGGGGCAAAGGCCCTGTTACCATTATAGTGTAGTGCCTTTGCAACAAGGCCCTTACCGGTCCCGCTCTCCCCTGTGATCAATACAGTGGTATCAATGTCAGAGAGATCCTCAAGCAGATGGTAGATACTCTGCATCTGCTTACTTTTGCCAATCATGGCATGATATTGGTGTTTGCTCTTAAGTTCCCGTTCCAGGGAGAGCAATCGGGTCACATCTCTTATCAGCATTACAGCTCCGTTTGATCCATAATGACTGCCTTGCAACGGGGAACTGGTCAGTATCACCTCCTGCTTGTGGCGAAACTGATGGTCACACTCGATGCGATACTCGTTAACACTTGTCTGGCGTCGTACCGTCTCAAGCAATACCTCCTGACAGGCCTTACTGCAATGGGAAGCACAATCAAGAAACGACTGCCCCTCGATTTGACCCACTGCAATCCCACAAATGGTCCCGGCTGCCTCATTGGCTTCAATTATACTCATCTCATTGTCAACGGTAATAATGGCGTCCTTGACACTGCTGAAGATTGCCGACAGGCGACTTTGCTGCCGGATCAGCTCCTCTTCCGCCTTAAAGCGTATGGTCGCCTCCCGCACCACACTTCGAAAACCGATGGGAACCCCATCAGAGGATTTTTTAAGGGTAATTGAGTTTTCAATGATCCGCCTTGTACCATTCTTGCTGATGACTTCATATGAGAAGGCCTTGTTCGGTTTTCCGGTTTTGAATACCATATTATATGCCCTGTAGACTTTATGTGCGACGTCCTCATCCATATAGATACGGTAATCCAGCCCGATCAACTCCTCCCTCGAATAGCCATAGATCCGTTCGGTGGCTGGATTGCACCAGTTCATGCGACCGGCCAGGTCAATTTCCAGTATGCCATCCTCAACCTCTTCCAGCACATCATAGTAGCGTTGCCGAGAGTCACTGAGGCGCTTGATGACGGCCTGATGCTCTGTCACATCGATCATGCTGCCCAGAAACAGATCCTCTCCGGACGCACTGTTGACCAGAATCTCCAGGTGAATTTCCGATCCGTCCTGCCTTAAAAATCGAAAGGTCAGATCGATTCTGGCCGTCACACCCTCGCTGGGTTCCATCAGGCAGGCACTCAGTCGTTGTTGGTCATCCGGATGAACAATATCCCGTATCGGTTTCCCAACCAGCCTGTCCGGATTTTCATAGCCCAGAAGGTCCACTAGGCCGGCATTCACAAATTCAAACCGTTGTCGACGCAACGCGAACATCCCCACTGTCGAATTTTCGAGCATCTCCCTGCACAACTTGTCAGATATAGCGTCCTTTCTTGCTTTCATCAGGACTGGTTCCGGCAGCACGGGATTTGATTTACGCTGCACAGTTTTTTGGTCTGTCTCACTCATTTTTTCCATTCGCTCATTCAATGTCAGATCTATCGGATCTCTGAAATAAATTACGCCAGCCCGGAATCACACCCCAGGAGGCACAGTCAACTCATAGCAAAAGGGGGAACTAGTTTCAAGTTTTTTGATGATTGAGCTGAGATCATTGAATAATACGATAAGAAATTTGAAAAACCTTCACACGACTGTGAATCAGGAAATGTCGGAAGTCAGTTCCGGAAGTGCCTGCTTGATAAATTGCTGCAGGTCCTGATAATTGGATTTCCCCAACAACCGCTGGCGCTCTTCGCCGTTTAAAAAAATGAGAAAGGTTGGGGTCCCCCTGACAAGGTAGCGATCCATAAAAGCCCCCAGGAAATCCTCCTTCAGCAGACAGACCTTCAAAGATGGCTGATATGCCAGATGTACCTTCTCAACCTCTGACAACTGTTTTTCCAGAGATGCGCCCTCTGACAGGCAGATCAACAGCACAGGCCTGACCTCACCGAGTACTTCTCCGTTGAAATTATCCAGGCCCACCGGGTAGAGTGCTTCAAAATCGATTTTCCGCTCCATTCTTGAATTCTCCTGTTTGAAAGCAACCGTTTCCCATTCAACAGAACTGCCAACCTGTTTTACATTCGAGCCGTGCGATGTTGAACTTCTACAAGTAACATGCCAAATCCGGCGTCAACTCCACCACCTCTTTCTGCCCGTTTTTCACCACTGATCAGCGACTCGACATCAAAGATCGGAGCCGGTACCCTGACAGACAAACTGTTGCATGCGACATTTATGTTGCATGACGAATGTGTTGCATGCTACAGTTTTTTGCTTTTTAATCTGCATTGAGGTGAACAACAAAAATTGCCCCTCGTTCAACCGAAAATAATCAGATTATTGAACCACAAAATTTCGCTTGTCGAACCGAAATTTTTGAGTTAGAAAGATAGAAATTCGCGCCAAGGGCTGGTTGATAAACCAGAGATCGATAAACAACAGGTTTCAGAGCAGCAATTACAAAAATAAAACGAATCCGCACCCAAAGGGTACGGTATTGCTTTGCCCCCTTGAAGGGGGCTGTAAGGCATTTTGAAGCAATCACAAATCTCAGAAGAACCTAACTCCCCCTTTCAAGGGGGGATTTTGTTGCACCAGGCAGAGCCGAATGTCTCTGACCCCGCCCAAAGGACGGGGTTTTAAAACAAAAATAAACAAGGTCTTGTTATGATAAAGGTCGAGTCAGGCTCAGAGAGTTTTACCCTTATTTTTAAGGGCACACCTATTCTAAAGGTGTCAACCCGACAGCCATATTTAGCATTGGGAGATGATGCCGCAGACAACAACAAGGAATCCAGGCAGGCTGAAGCGGAGCTTGGTGACAATAGCAGACGTCACAGTTTTCAAATAATCGAATAGCAGGGCTGTACCCCGACAGGAACGGTGGTTCAGGGGGGGCTGTTCGCGATAAGCGCCTTCGAAACCGGCTCCACTTCCCTTCTTCTGGTGGCAGGTTCAACAAACTCTCTGGTAGGCATAGACCGGTTTCGAATCCAGAAAGTAGCCCGTCGCATATCGTTCAGGATCATAAAAAGGCTGGGCAGCAGCACAAGTGTCAGGACCGTGGCAAAGGCGACACCTGCGGCGATGGAGATAGCCATGGGAATCAGGAACTTGGCTTGGAAGTCAGTCTCCATGATCAAGGGTGCCAGGCCGCCAACTGTACTGATAGTCGTCAGAAAAATGGCCCGGAACCGCCTGGAACCGCCATTCAGAATCGCCTCCTGGAAAGGCATCCCTTCAGCCAGGTTTTCATTTATCCGCTCAATCAATACAATGGCGTCATTCACAACAATGCCCGCCAGCGCCACCACCCCAAAAATGCTCATCATCGTAAACTGATAACCTAAAGCAAGATGCCCAAGCATCGCCCCGATCATGCCGAAGGGAATAACCAGAGAGATTAACACCGGCTGCGCATAGGAGCGGAACATGGTAGCAATAATGAAGAAGATCCCGATCAGGGCCAGTGGATAACCAATAGCAAGGGAACCAAACGATTCAGCCATTCTCTTCTTCTCCCCCTGAAAGCTGAAACGGAGGTCCGGGTATCGATCTGAGAGATCAGGCACATATGATTTCAGCATCTCCGCAATGACTTCGCTGGCATTGGCGCGATTCCCATCAACCTCGGCACTGACTTTGACGCGTCGCTGTCCGTCGGTACGGGTGATAGTTGAGAACCCCGGCCCATATTTGATATGGGCAACCGAGTGCAAGGGCACTTCAAATCCCCGGGAAGTGCGAATTCGAATCCGCCTGAAATCTGAGAGCCGTTCTCTTTCTTTTGCAGTGTAGCGCACCTTGATGCGGATATCATCCCGCCCTCTTTGGATCCGGACCGCATCGTCACCAAAATAACCGGAGTAGACTTGACTGGCCAGATCGGAAACGGTCAGGCCCAGCGTCCT
>JAOZRE010000536.1 GCA_029940215.1 bacterium
TGAGTGTCAAGCACTGTTTGTAGATGTTCGAATCCTTGATAGATCGGGGGTTACAACTTTTTTGACAACTTGGCAGCCGGGTGCGAAGGTGTGGTTACCGAGAAAAGGTAAAGCAGTGTCAACAAACGAGGTTAACCGTCAGCAGAGGTGAAACAATGGGCAAGGGCCAGAAACTGAAAAATGATCCGATATCTCTGGATGGCATTCAGGGAAAGGTTGTTGTTAAACGAAATTCCCATGGTATTCCTGAATTGAAAGCGGAGCATTTTATTGATCTCTGTTATGGTATCGGGTGGGTGCACGCCTGTGATCGACAGCTCCAAATATTGCTGATGCGAATTCTGTTGAAAGGACAGGCGTCCGAGCATCTGAAAAACGACCCGGAGCTGGTCGAGATTGATAAATACATGCGCTGGATGAATTTTCTGCCGGATGGGGATAGCGAGGTTGCCAGGCTGACGCCTGATGCAAAGGCGCAGTTGGAAGCCTATGCCGCCGGGTTCAATCATTACCTGGACAACCACAAAACGGTTTATGAATTCAGGTTGATGGGCTATAAGCCGGAGCCCTGGGATATCAGGGACAGTATATTGATTGTCAAGGTCATTGGATTTCTGGGTCTGGCGGACGCCCAGTCAAATATGGAGAAGTTCCTGGTGCAGTTGATCCAGAACGATATCGATGAGGCGAAAATTCGTGAGCTGTTTCCGTATCTGACGGAACCCGTGGACACTGAACTGCTGAAAAAGGTCAAGCTGGCACCACCCTTGATTCCGGAAGCTGTGAAATGGCTTGGAAAACTGCCAAAATTTCTGGCCAGCAATAACTGGGCGGTTTCAGGCCGACTGACGGAATCCGGAAAGCCGATTCTTTGTGGGGATCCCCATCTTGAAGTTAATCGCCTGCCATCCATCTGGCAGGAGACGGTGATGAAAATTCCCGGGAATACATATCTCGGGGCCACATTGCCGGGAGTGCCCGGTATTGGTGTGGGCCGAAGTACCCATCTGGCGTGGAGTGCAACGTACTCCTTTTCGGATATGCTCGATTACCGGATCGAAGAGTGCAGGGAAGGACAATATCGGCGTAACGACGGTTGGAAAGATTTTAAGGTCCGCGAAGAGCTGATTCGGGTGAAGAAGGGAGATCCAATTGTGCACAAGGTCTATGAAAATGAGCACGGTATTCTGGAAGGGGATCCATATGAACCCGGTTTTTACCTGGCCCTGAACTGGTCTGCCGCTACAGGGTGTGGAGCCAGGGACGTTAATGCCCTGTTATCTCTGCTGGGGAATAAAACGGTGGCTGAAGCGATGAGCTCCTTTGTGCAGGTCGATTCTTTGCCGTTTAACTGGGTGGTTGCAGATACACAGGGAAACATCGGCTATCAGATGAGCGGACGCTGTTTTAATCGCCCGCAGGGGGTCAGCGGTTTGATGCCGTTGCCTGGCTGGGAGCAGAAATATGATGCTGCCGGTTTTCTGGATAATGCATCGTTGCCGTCACAGTACAATCCGGAAGACGGGGTTATCGTCACAGCAAACCAGGATTTGAACCACCTGGGGCAATCCAAACCCATTAACCTGCCCATGGGGACCTATCGGTCAGATCGGGCGCGGCAACTCCTGTTGGCAAAAAAGGGGTTGAATGTCGCGGATATGAAACGGATGCACGCTGATCTTTATTCGCTGCAGGCGGAACTGTTTATGAAGATTATCGGGCCGATGTTGCCGGAGACGGAGAATGGGAGGTGCCTGAAAGCGTGGAACCTGGAATACCAATCCAATTCAAAGGGTGCCATGTTGTTTGAGTCGGTGTACATGAGCTTGATATACCTGGTGTTCGGGGATAACGGATTCGGTCGGGAAGTGGTTGATCACATCATGAAGGAGACCGGGCTTTTTAATGACTACTATGCCAATCTGGACAATATTCTCCTGGATGAAACATCCGCCTGGTTTAACGGGGAAGAGAGGAAACAAGTGCTGGCGGACGCCATTACCGAGGGACTGAAATGCAATGCAGTGCCTTATGGCTCCACCCGGAAGGTGATGATGGCGCATATGTTGTTTGGCGGCCAGATTCCCCGCTTTTTCGGATTCGATCATGGTCCCGTCGAACTGCCGGGATGCCGCGCCACCATTCCACAGGGACAGATTTTCAAGAGTGCGGGTAGAACGACAACTTTTAGCCCGTCCTACCGTCTGATCGCAGACATGAATACAGATGAACTCCATACAAACATCGCCGGTGGTCCATCTGATCGGAGATTCTCCCGCTGGTATATTTCGGATATGCCAGACTGGCTCAGTGGTGTGTACAAGGTCCTGGGTTGAATAGTCGCCCACCGGCCTGATGTCAACTTCCGGCTTGATCGCGAATCAGCTGCTTGATCTCCTCAAACCGCTGCTCGGTCAGTTCGTATTTCCGAAAGGGGATCAGGCTCAGCAGCAGCATGGCTGCGGTGAAAATACAAAACACAACCCGGATACCGGTGGCCAGACTTTCGGGTTGTGCCCCGTTACTGACGAACCCGGACAGTGACAATGTAATACCGACGATTCCGGGACCGATGGCGTAAGCGCTTTTCTGGCCGCAGGCCCAGGCACCAGAGAAAATTCCCTCCCGCCTCATCCCGGACTTCATCTCATCAAATTCGATGGTGTCCGGCAGCATGGAGAACGGGAACAACTGAAAGCTGGAAAAGCCGATGCCCAGCAGGAACATCTGGCCGAGAAACAGTGTGGATTGCGAGGGCCGGGTGAAGAACAAGGAGAACAGCATCACGGTCAGCAGTCCCAGGCC
>JAOZRE010000147.1 GCA_029940215.1 bacterium
AGCAACCTTTTTGGGTCGCCTGCCAGTTGACTGTTTTTTCGGCGTCTTTCCCGGCTTTTTATCTACTGCCGGCTCATCAACAGCTCCAGCGTCTGCTGTTTTGGCTACTGGTTGTTTTTTTGCCCCGGAACCCGCTTTTTTGCGTCCCGCTGCGCGGGATTTTGCGGTTGCCGTTTTTCCAGAAGACTTTTTCCTGGGTTTTTTACCGGCTCTGTTCTCTTCTGCGGATGATGTTTCACTGGCAGAGACAGCATTTTCCCGAACAACATCCTCTACCACGCCTTTCGACTTGTTTGATACGGTTTCAGAAACCTTACCAACGGTTGAACCTGATTTGGCACCCTTATGTTTCCAGAGATATTTCTGGTCGATGACAAGCGGAGGCTTATTATCCGGCTTTCCCTTAAGACGATTTCCAAAGGAGTTTGTAATCTCAACCAGCTCATCAGGATCAACTTCCTGGACATTTGAGAACAGGCACGACGGATGAATTCCCGTCTCTCCTGCCTGAATCGCTACCTTCTCTTTTTTTCCACGATCCCTCTTCTTTTTTGATGCCGGCCGTTTGGGTATGTTGACCGACTCTTCTACTGGCACATCGGAATCTACCCTCTCATCAACGTCCTCTTTTTCCGTTATTTCAACTACCGGTTCGCTCTCTTCCGGCAAATCTGATTTTGTGTCCTGCGGAGCCTCTTTCTTCCTGTCGGCACTATCCGATTTTTTCTCTTCACGCTCCTCCTTCTTCCCAGAGTCACCCCTCTTTTTGTCCGTCACATCCGACTTCGCGCCAGACCCCTTCTCTTTACGGGTTTTTTTCCTCTCGCTCTCTTCCTTCCGGCTATCACCTTCTTCCTTGGGAGCGGACTGTGTCTGATCGTATAACGGCTTAAGCTGGTCTTCTTTAAAAACGGAAATGTCAGGATTTCCACGCAATAGAATGTCGACCCCGAACTCCAGCTCCAGGTCCATAATGGACTGTCGCCTTTCATTTAGCAGGTGATTGGCCAATTCCAAAGGCAGAACCCCTTCAATCTGGACCAGGTTTCCCTTTGCAGCTGTCTCGCGGATGGAACGTAGGATGAGATGGGTTGATGCCAGCAGGGAGGGGATACGTCCCTTACCACTACAAACCGGGCAAACGTTTTCAACTGTGGCGGATATCCCCACCATCAGCCGTTGTCGACTCATCTCCAGCAAACCAAACTGAGAGATGGGATTATATTTTCGCTGCGCTTTATCTCTTGACATGGCATCCTGCAGCTGCTCTTCCACTTTTTTGCGGGATTGCTCCTTTTCCATGTCAATAAAATCGATGACGATCAATCCTCCCAGATTACGCAGTCGCAACTGACGGGCTACTTCACTGGCCGCTTCAAGGTTGGTCCGCAGAGCAGTGGCATCAATGTCCCCCTCCTGGTTTGATTTTCCGGAGTTGACATCAATGGCGACCAGCGCTTCAGTCTGATCGATCACAATTGAACCACCGGAAGCCAGTGTGACATCGCGGCTGGTGAGCTGTTCAACCTGCCGTTCAATCTTGTATGATGCAAACAAGGAACGATCACCGACAAACAGTTTCAAGTCTTTTTGCCGTCTCGGAGCAACCTGCTTGAGAAAATCCAGCGATTTCTGAAAGGTCTCCGGATTATCCACCCAGATTTCCTCGATATCCTCAGTATAGTAATCTCTCAGGGTTCGGTTTACGACATCCGATTCTTCCAGAATCAGGCTCGGCTTTTTAGCTTCCTTAAAGGAACGAAGGATATCCTCCCAGGTTTTCTTCAGGGAGGTGTAGTCTTTTTTCAACTCGACAAGATCCCGTCCGATACCAGCCGTTCGAATGATCGCTGCATGTTTTTCAGCATCGATAGCTGAAATAAAACTCTTCAAGCGGTCACGCTCGGCCGAATCCTCAATTTTTTTAGAAATGCCTCCCTTGTTTGAATTGGGCATCAGAACCATGAAACGCCCCGGAAGGGAAACATTCGTTGTCAAGGCAGCACCTTTTTGGTCCACAGCCTCGCGAGTCACTTGGACCAGGATGCTTTGTCCCTTCTTCAGCTTCTGCTGAATCGGGCTATTGTTGTTCAAATTCTTACGTTGATATAGCGATGGATTGATTTCACTGCTGGGCAGAAATCCATGTTTCTTGTTACCAAAATCTACAAAGGCTGCCTGCAAAGAGGACTGAACCTGAACAACGGTCGCTTTATAAATATTGTTTTTGGTCTGTTCGACGGTTCGATGCTCGATGAGCATCTCCTGGAGGAGGTTGTCCTCAACGATTGCAACGCGGGTCTCATCATCAGTTTCGTTGATGAGTATTATTTTTTTTGTCATTAAATCTCCGACATGATAATGGGTCGATTCCCCTGCAGCAGGGTGATTATAACGCCATCAGGCGATATCGCCCAGATAAGTGGGAATCATTCAATAAAACGATTTTGCCGGAAAGGGATCTTGGAGGAGAGAAGAAAAGCGGGGTGGGAATAAACAGCTGAATTATGAGCTGTGCAGACACACAACGGTTTCCATCCTGAGCGGAAAAACAAGGTTGACACTTTTTGTGGTCAACAAACTGGTTTAACCGTCTCTTTCTGCTTGCCACTCGGTCATACAATCGGAACAATCTATTTTGATTTGTTTTCAAACCGACGGTATGGGTGGCTATATATCTTCTACACCAGGAGTTAAACTCCCGGGATCCTCCTGACCCGTTCCGAATCGTTCGTAACTGGATACGGGCTGCCATATTTTTGTTTACTTCATCGAGACAGGTCGATGAAGCCGGCCCTGTTAGGTATCACCGGTTTTCCGGTGCCTTTCAGAGGGCCGAAATCATTCTATATCGACCGGAACTTGTTGTCCCGGGCTTACATCTACCCTGTGATCCCGGTCCACTCATGAACCGTTTGATACCGACAAGGATCAGTTTCGGGCTGGATCTGATCCGTTAGATTGTCGGGGACCGCTTTTCCGACCCTCAGGTCATCACTTCTACACCTGTTTCGGTCAGATAAATCGTATGTTCAAACTGAGCCGACAATTTTCCGTCTATCGTTACTGCCGTCCAGTTATCGTCCAGTATGTACAAATCCTTATCACCCAGATTGATCATGGGTTCAATGGTAAAGAACATACCGGGGATGAGTTTTACCCCATGTCCCCTTTTTCCAAAATGGGGAACTTGGGGATTTTCATGAAACTGTCTTCCGATACCATGTCCAACAAACTTTTCAACAACCGAACACCCCATGGAATGTGCATATGCCTGTATGGCAGCCCCGATGTCTCCCATTCTTCCGTAGGGGGTGACAGCCTGAATACCTATATCGAGACACTCCTCAGCAACCGCTGTGATTTTCTGAGCATCGGTTGAACAGTCACCAATCAGGAAGGTTCTGCTGGTATCACCGAAATATCCATCAAGAATACTGGTGATATCCACATTAATGATATCTCCCTCACTGAGAATAGTATCGTCCGGAATCCCATGACAGATCACATTGTTGAGTGAGGTACAGACCGATTTCGGATAACCTCTATAATTCAACGTTGCCGGAACCGCGTCATGGTCAAGCGTATACTCATGAACCCAAGTGTTAATGATATCGGTTGTGATACCATCTCGGATATTTTCATCCACCATGTTCAGCGTATCTGCCGCCAATTTGCCGGCTCTCCTCATCCCCTCAATGTATTCACTACTTCTTTCTATCCTGTCAAGCCGTGGAGGTGCATCTTTTCCCTCACGCCGTTGCTGCTTGTCCGCTGCCAGATGGCATTTTTTATATTTTTTACCGCTGCCACACCAGCAGGGATCATTGCGCTGAATTTTTTCCGAACGCTCCGGAGGACTATTTTTCATTGATAGAGGAAGCTTGGCCAACCGTTTACCTGACAACAATGCTCATAATTTTTTTCGGAACAAAAATAACCTTTACTATTTGTTTGTCACTGATATATTTTTGAACCTGGGCACTTTCCTGGGCGATTTTGAGAACCTGATCCTGATCGCTTTCCTGTGAAACTGTGACATTGTCCCGGACCTTACCATTCACCTGCACCGGAATCTGATAGGTATCGTTGATCAACCGGGATTCATCATACTGCGGCCATGCTTCAAACGCGAGACTGTTTTTACCTCCCAGCCGGCTCCAGAGTTCTTCTGCGGCATGCGGGGCAAAGGGACTCAGCAACAGTACAACTGTTTTTAACTGCTCACGGTTCTGCTGCGATGCACTGATCAGTTCATTACTTAAAATCATCAACTGTGAAATCGCGGTATTAAATCGTAATCCCTCAATATCGTCAGTCACTTTCTTGATAGTTTGATGCATTAACCGATCCAACTCATCGCTGGGAGAACTATCGGTAATGCTGGCCGGTGGATTGTCATCTTCATCAACCATCAGACGCCAGACCCTTTTCAAAAACCGGTCTATTCCCTCAAGCCCCGACGTACTCCAGGGTTTCGCTTTTTCCAACGGACCGAGAAACATCTCGTACATTCTAAGCACATCTGCACCGTACTCCGCTACCACATCATCGGGATTAATAACATTACCGAGGGATTTCGACATCTTGACACCGTTTTCCCCCAGAATCATCCCCTGGTTAACCAGTCTCTGAAAAGGTTCCTTGGTAGAAACATGTCCCAGGTCGTACAGAACCTTATGCCAGAAACGTGAATAAAGCAGGTGAAGGACCGCATGCTCAGCGCCGCCAATATAAATATCAACCGGCATCCAGTATTTTTCCGCCTCTTCAGACCAGGCAGCTTCATCATTGTGAGGGTCCACAAACCTCAGAAAATACCAGCAGGATCCAGCCCACTGCGGCATGGTATTTGAGTCCCGCGTGACAGGCGTGCCATCGGGAAGCGTGGTGTTAATCCAATCCTCCACATTGGAAAGTGGGCTCTCGCCGGAATCGGAGGGCTGAAATGAACGAGTCTCAGGTAACGTCAAGGGCAACTCATCTTCCGACAGAGGAATTACCTCGCCGTTCTCCTTAATGGAAAGCGGAAACGGTTCCCCCCAATAGCGCTGACGTGAAAACAACCAATCCCGCAGCTTGTAATTAATCGATTTTTCCCCTTTGCCATTCTCAGCCAACCAGTCGCTCATTTTTTCCTTGGCGTCTGCGACTGTTAACCCATCCAGAAAACTACTGTTCATCAGAACCCCGTCACCTGACCAAGCCTCTTCTGAAATATCCTGCCCTTCAATCAGGGGAATAATCTTCAGACCGAATTTGGTTGCAAATTCGTAGTCCCGTTGATCATGACCGGGAACCGCCATGATGGCTCCCGTTCCGTAGTTAAGCAGAACGTAGTCTGCAATCCAGATCGGAATGGGCTGATTATTTGCCGGGTTAATGGCATAAGCACCAGTGAAAACGCCGGTTTTCTCTTTTGAAAGATCGGTCCGATCCAAATCGCTTTTTGATTCGCAGGCTATCTTGTACGCTTGGACCTCTTCCTGACAGTCCGGTGAGGTTATCTGATCAACCAGCGGATGTTCCGGGGCCAGCACACAATAGGTGGCACCAAACAGCGTATCCGGTCGGGTCGTAAACACGTCAAAACTCAACTCACTCTCCGAGATGGAAAACGTCGCCGTCGCACCAAAGGACTTGCCGATCCAATTCCGCTGCATCTCTTTAATTGAATCCGGCCAGTCCAGGTCATCCAGATCATTCAACAGTCTATCAGCATACTCTGTAATTTTCAGCATCCACTGCCGCATCGGACGGCGAATCACCGGATGATTCCCCCGCTCTGACATGCCATCAATCACCTCTTCATTGGACAGCACCGTCTTTAAGGCTGGACACCAATTCACCGGCGCATCATCCTGATAGGCCAGTCCTTTGTTGAACAGTTGCAAAAATATCCATTGTGTCCAGCGGTAGTATTTCGGATCCGTGGAATTAATCTCGCGATCCCAGTCATAGGAAAAACCAAGTGACTTTATCTGATCTCGAAAATGATCAACGTTAATGGCAGTGGTCTCAGCCGGATGGGTCCCGGTCTGAATAGCATATTGTTCTGCTGGAAGCCCGAAAGCATCCCACCCCATCGTGTGAAGAACATTAAACCCCCGCATGCGCTTGTATCTTGCCAGAATATCGGTCGCCGTATACCCCTCCGGATGTCCAACATGCAAACCCTGCCCCGATGGATAGGGAAACATGTCCAGGACATAGTACTTCTCCTTGGTATGATCAATTTCGGCTTTGAATGTTTTCTGCTCTTCCCAATATTTCTGCCACTTAGGTTCTACAATTTTCGGATTATACGACATTTTTGATGGCTAAAAAGTGTTATCAAGGAAACAGGCGAAGCTGAACATGCCTTGAGGCTGGATAGGAGATGAAGTACTTTAAAATCCTTTAATAATATATATAATGAAGGTTATTGTCAAATCGAGGCGTCGGGCAGGAGGTGGCTGAGCCCTTTTCAAGTAGGCGGCAGCGAATGGAATATGGAAAGGTATCCATTATACATAACGGGATGGATCTTTCCTTCAGAAACAGCATCTTTAACGACACAGATTGGTTCATGGACGTGCCTGCAATTTCGATGCTTGCACAGGCCCTGGTACTCCTGGATTCTTGGATAATATTCACACAGATTCTCTTGTGTCACCTTCCAAAGTCCAAACTCTCTTATGCCGGGGGTATCGATAACAAAGCCCTGCTCTGCGATTTGGTGCATGATCGAATAAGTGGTTGTATGCGACCCTTTATGTGTTTTAGCGCTAACATCACCGATCTGGATTGACAAATCCGGGAAGTATTTATTCAGCAGTGACGACTTCCCGGATCCGGACTGCCCGGACAGGACACTGACATTATTACTGAGCAATTCTGCGAACTGATGATCTGCTTCTGGATTTTCAATTGATGATAAAAATATTTTTAGGTCAAGATCACGAAACGGGTCGATCAGGTAATCAATCTCCTTTTCCTGAGCAAGGTCTGTTTTGGTGATAACCAGTACGGGAGTGATTCGCCCAACAGATGCCGCAACCAGCATACGGTTGATCAGGTTGAATCGGAAAGCGGGGTGTTTGGTGGATGCGACTATCAGCAGGTAATCAATATTAGCTGCGATGACCTGTTCTGCTTCTTTGCCAACCCGAGTCCTTGAGAGAAAGCTTTTTCTAGGTTCAATCTCGGTGATGAGCCCGACATCATTTTTCCCAGCCTTCCGATAAACAACCCGGTCTCCGACAGCAATCTGATTGTCAAAACGACTGTTCTTGAATAGCTGTCCCTTGATTTTACACTCAACTGCCTGGTTTGATTCGTTCCTCAGGTAGTAAAATCCTTTTGTCCGTCTAACAACTATTCCGGATTCCGTATCGACCATAAAAGGTTTATTTAGGTGGATGGGTTCTCTCGCCAACACACCTGATATCGTTTTTTATGCAGTCAGATCCTGCAGTATGGTTTAGGCGAAGAGAACCAGTCTCTATGCTCTTTCTTAGGGGTAACAAAACAAATCCTTGTTGAAAAGGACTCATTTTAATCAAGATTGGCTTGCAAGCATCGACTTTTTCTGCAATAAATTTCAGAGCGACACAGAATCGCTGAACTGAATATAATTCGTTGACAAGACTGCACGATTTGTGGTTGAGATTTAGTGACAGAACGTGTAGACTCACGATTGAAATTTTTGAAAAAATGTGATGAAATTAGGACTAGACGAAAATCTTAAGGATTCCTGGAATGAAGCCCTAATAGGACGCTATCATTCGGATCTTGCAAGGGACTTTCTTAAATGTGAGAACGAGCAAGCCGTCAAGGCATCAGTCGAATTTGTGAAATTTCTGAACCACCGAGGCCTGGATAATGAGAATTACCCATTCTATATGAAGCTGTTTTTACTTGAGAATGAGGAGGTAATTCACGCATTTCTGAGTGACGGAACCGTGTTAAGCAGCCTGAAGAGACTGAAGCGGGGCCAGAAACTTCTCAAACTCTGCTTCGAGCTGCTGGAGCGTTTTTCACTGGACACGGTATACGAAAAGACGCTGGAGACGCTTCTGGTGATTCTTAACCAGACATATCGAACCGCAGCATCAGGCTTAGGAATTTATCCTCTGTCTCTGAACGAGTTGAATTACATTGGAAAATTTCTGGACGAACGCAAGCCGCAAGCCCACAAAATAAACAGGATTATCCTTGACATACTTGCGGATTTAGGCGATTTAACTACGAAAGATACAACTCAGCCCGCATGGATGGAAGTATGTGCCCGGGCGAATAAAATGCGAAACGTATTCTTTGACAACAGAGTCACGATGGACGGAATCATACCGGACACCATGCTGGCCAAATTCAGCGGCTGACATGGTTTTTCGTGTTGATAAAGCGTGCTTTCAGAACTGAGAAGTTCCAAAAAAAGTTAATAAGGAGATGAAATGGCTGAAAACAACGACTTAGTAAGAGAAGAGTGGACAGATGAGTCTACACATCGGGTGGAAAGCCTCATTTTGAGGAATGCTTTCGGCTGCAGGACTCCCGATGCAACAGAGACCGCAATGTCCTATACTCGTTTTCTGCGACTGGCAAGGATGACAAACGAGAACTATCCCCTGTTTTTGTCGTTGTTGGAAATCGATAACCATTATGTAATTGATTCTCTGATCGGTGATGAAGACCCATTCGTTTTCTTCACACCGATACAGCCTACAAAACACCTGATGCGAGAATGCTTCAGGCTGTTGACCTTCTGGCATCCCGGCGGAATCTATCCAAAAACCATCTCAATTGTCCTGGGCGTACTACAGGCGGCTTACAACCATGCAAAAGATGGAAATACGATTCATCAGGTTTCTATTAATGATATCAACAACCTTGCCAAACATTTAAGCAAGGATTCCGGCCAGTCCGATCCGGTCAACCGCGCTATACTAGATATTCTGGACAGACTGTCGCTGCTTGAAGGACAAGGTGATGAGGAGATCGAAGAGCTCTCCCGACACTGTCATAATATTCGAACTTACTTTTTCGATCGCAGGCGAAAAATGGAAGATATCATCCCGCAGGTTCTTCTGGTCAAATCAGACTACCTCGTGAAAACCGTGGCACCAAATTTCGTATTTGAAGACTAAAAAACTCGGAGGCAAACATGTTATTGACTGATAGACGTAAGATCTATTCGCAGGAAGAAATCGGGAGGATTGAAAACGATCTCCTGCAGCAGATTATGCGATGTGGAACCCCGGATGCGGTAGAAGCATGCATCACCTACGCACGGTTTTTAAGCCTGACCGGCATTACCAACGAAAACTACCCCCTCTTTATCAGGCTGTTAGAAGTTGGGAATCATTGGGTCATCGATGGATTGATTGGAGAAAGGGATCCCTTTCTGTTCATGAGCTCCATTCAGCCTAACTATAATATTCTCGAATCGTGCTTTAAAATCCTGACGGAAAAACACCCGGGAGAACTGTATCCCAAGTCTCTTTCTGTCATTCTGGGCGTCCTCCAGGCTACCTATAATGTCCCTGAGGATGGATACCATATCTACGCCCTCTCCATCTACGATCTAAACACCTTGAGTAAGCATCTGAATGAAGATATTGGACAGGAAGATTCACTGAACCGTGTCATCCTGGACATCCTTCATAAGATTGCTCAGTTGAAAGGACAGCTTGGATCAGAAGGACTGACAGGTGAAGCCCGGGATAAAGAGGAACTGGCTATTCACGCCAATGAAGTCATGAGCCATTTTTATGACGACACCAAGCGTCTCTTCCAGGTCATTCCGCAGGTACTGCTGATTAAAAAGGACTACCGCACAAACGAGATCCAGCCAAGAGCCGAGGTTAGCTTCGAAGATTCTGCTATTTATGATCTCGAGAGCATGACGGAAGATCCGTATGCCGAAGTCTCTGATGAAGAGTTCGAGGAAGAGGTCTACGAAGAGGAAGTTTACGAAGATGAGGAGATCTCCGATCCGGAACAGAATCTGGAACCCGACCCTGCATAGTCTTAGAACGGGATAAGGCCGGTCTTCTTGCCGGCTTCACACCACCAGGATCTGATTTAAGGCGTCAGACAGATGAAACGCTAGTCTCGCTCGAGATAGCAGTTCGTAAGATTACCATTGAAAGTCGAAAAGGTTATGGTCAAAGAAGAGGAATTCAATCGTTTCATTCAGCAAACGATGTACAAGATAATCGAGTGTCAGGATGTCAGGGCTTCAAGCGCCCTTTACGCATACTCGAATTTTCTCAATACGAAGCCCATTCGATACGACCACATCCCTCTTTATCTGAATATTTTTCAGATAAACAACAGATACACAGTCGATGCGCTGTTGAGCGGCTTTGTGGCTGAGAACTTCTTCGACTTTATCCGTGTCCCCAATGTTTTTGTCCTAAAGCGTATGTTCGAAATTCTAGGCATGTATGAGAAGAATAGCCTCTATCAACCGACGCTGAAAGCCTTCTTCGGTTTTCTGAAACGGATTTATCGAGCCGGAGCGGAAGGGTACAGGATCTATGCCCTCAATATTACCGATGTGAACAGTATTGGAAAATACCTACACGAACAAAAGACACAGAACCAGCACCTAAACCGG
>JAOZRE010000537.1:0-829 GCA_029940215.1 bacterium
ATGAGAGTAGTCTCTCCCAATGCGCAATCGAGCATGAAGGTGACTCTCGCCGCTTCCAGGCAGCAGTTGTTTCCGGATGAACCGCTGATCATTACCCTGAAGTGGTATCTTCAAGACAGTGTACAGGACTATACCTTTCGCTTTCCCCTGCTGGCGGAGAAAGATCGTCTGCAGTTGAAGCTGGCCTCTGAAAAGGGAACAGGCGCTAACCGGGAGTTGACGGTCAGCGGTTATACGGTTCCGTTTCAGCAGAGTGTTGAGACAGTTGGCGGTGAACAGTATACGGTTTACCAGACTGCGCTTCAGATCTTTCCGTCAGAAGCTGGGACCCTGCATATACCAGCTGCTAGCGTCAAAGCGATGGTCAAGCGGGGCACTGAGTTGAAGCGGGACTTTTTTGACAGGCTGGTTCGAACCCCAAAGTTGCAGCGAATTTTTGCTGTATCAGATGGACTGAATGTGATCGTCAGGGATCTGCCTGTTAAAGGGCGTCCACCTGATTTCACCGGGGGCGTCGGGCAATTTGAGATACAACTCAGCACCGAGCAAACCCGTGTCCGCATCGGGGACCCTGTTGAGTTGTCGATTCGCATCGCTGGTAGCGGTCGATTTTCGAAGATTCAGCAGCCGTTGTTGAATGATATTATGGAGTACAAGGAGAACTTCGTTATTGTGGACAACCTTCAACCGGGTGATATTCTTGAAGACAGTATTACGTTCAGGCAGGTGGTCAGAGCCCGCAGCGAGAAGGTGACCCGCATTCCACCGGTCCGGTTTTCCTATTTTGATCCGGTTCTGCAGCAGTATGTGACCATCGACAGTAATGATG
>JAOZRE010000537.1:839-2799 GCA_029940215.1 bacterium
TGTTCCCATCAAGGTTCTGGCTTCCAGGCAGATCACGGCTGCGGATATCATCGTCCCTGATGCAAAAACCGGAAAGGGAAATCACACTCTATTGAAACAAAACCGGGGGATATACGGAAACTATATTTTTGAGGATGCCTTGTCCTCCCAGGATCAAAATCCTGCCTGGTTTCTGTTGCTATTACTCCCTCCAGCGATCTGGCTTTTTGTGTTGGTCGTGGTCAGAAAACGGCGGCGATTGAACAACAATCAGGCCCTGGTTCGGTCGCGTGGGGCCAGAAGCAAAAGCAGTCGGCATTTGAAAAAGGCCAGAAAGCTGCTGGCAGCAGAGAACAACCTGTTCCTTGCCGAGTTGAGTCGGACACTGTCCGGATATATTTCAGACAAATTCAACCTGGGGGCTGGTGGGGTCACCGCATTTGATGTCCAGCAGCTAATACAAACACACGACCTTTCTGAGTCACTCGCAGAAGATCTGATCAGCCATTTTGAGCAGTTTGATCGCCTGCGATTCAGCAGTCGGGACGTGACCCTGGAGGAAAGGCAGTCCATTCTGGCTGACGTGGAGCAGAGCCTTAAAACACTGGAAAAACAACTATAGGCCGTTCGTTACTGCATAATATAACAACCGAAGCGCCAGCAGGGTGATGACAACCTGCAGCGATCCGTGAAAGAGGATCAGGATCGCGGGGGGAAACAAGGAACTCAGAAGCACCAGCAATAGAAAACCACCCCTCATTTAGGTCAGTCCGGATACGATGGAACAGAAATTGGCGGCGATTATAATTGGGAGTGCTTGATCCATTCAGCGTGACTACTCGCTGTCTCTGACACAGAGCACGTGGTGTCGGTGCTTCTTGTAATCCACATTTCCGAGTGGCAGCTTATATTCAACCATCCAGGCACCAAACTCGTCTTTCTGATAGGTAACAGAGGTCCAGTAGTTGGTGAAGGTAAAGTCCGGGAGTAGGTGCTTAATATTAAAAAGGGATCTCAACTCATCCTTGAGAGGCAGTCGCCAGTCGTCCCAATCGTGCAGTCTGCTTTTACTGCAGATCCTCTTTGCTTCTTCCCAAGGCGCTCTGCCAAGATCGTTTCGCTGCCAGATCAAGCGTGTGATCTGATCCAGGATCAGTGTTTCTGAAAGCTGCAGGGTCTCAGCCCGTTTCTGAAGTCTGATCAGCTTGACTTTTGCCAATCCTCGAAAGCGATTATCCGGGCTTTGTCTAAGAAAATCCTGAAGGACCTCAATACTGTTTATCGCTTCAACCGTTTTCCAGATAACCTCTTCTGCCAGATAGGCGTGCCTGGTACCGGGGAAATTCTGGATGAACTCATTTAGCAGTTCTATATCGTTGGAATTTTTCACCAGAAACCAGAGCATGTTCTCAGCTTCGTTCACGAATCGACTGTTGGGATTTTTCCTGATGTATCTTCTCAACTGATCGATGGTGTTTGTTTTCTTAACGACCTGCCACTTGTTCTTTTCCTCGATCCTCAAGATCTGTGTTTCTGCCTCTTTTCGATAGCGACTCCTGGGATAATTTTTGATGTAATCCTGAAATACTGGAATACTCTCCTGATTCTTAACCAACTGCCAGATGGTATCTTCTGCGTCCGTAAGATAGGGGCTTTTCGGGTGCCTGCGGACATAGGCCTCAATTTGTTTGATACTCTGTTCCGACTTGACGATGGTCCATTTTTTTTCCCGGGCCTTTTTAACCCATGTACCCTTGGGATAGGTTTCCAGATAGACGTCCAGTTCCTGTATATCTTTGGTGTTCTTAATCAACTCCCACAGCTGGCGCTCCTCTTCCCCTGGTCCGGGACCGGTATTTGCAGTTGAAAACACAGCTGCAAACAAAAGAACTGCAATCATCATGAGACTGTTTTTCATGATCTGTTTACCCCATTAGTGTCAATGCTTCCACGTGTGAGCAGATTGCCTGAACATGATGTC
>JAOZRE010000538.1 GCA_029940215.1 bacterium
TAGAAAATAGACGGGATTGAAATTCTTGAACATATTCTTGAGAAATCATCTCAAACCAAGGTCATCATGATTACGGGATACGCGACAGTTGAGACAGCAAGGGAGGCCCTAGTTAAGGGAGCCTTCGATTTTATCGCAAAACCTTTTAAACCTGCTGATCTGCGGGCCATCATTAAACGAGCAGCGGAGGAACTTGGGAAATAGGTGTTTTTAGCCCGACCATTCAGAAAAACAGCAATAAGTACCCTTTAAAGCTGGGCAGTAGGGTTCGTTCTGAAGATGAGCATTCGTTATCCGGCAAATGGATATTGCCTGGTGGGGAATGAATTTAATGGATAGACGTTTATGCTGACAAAACTGTTTCCTTTTATTAACTGGTTTGAAGACTACTCCTCACGCAAATTCAAGCTGGATATTATAGCCGGTTTGACTGTTGCGCTGGTTTTGATCCCTCAGTCCATGGCGTATGCTCAGTTGGCGGGATTGCCGGCTTATTATGGGTTATATGCCGCTTTTTTGCCCCCCATGATCGCTTCACTGTTTGGATCAAGCCGGCAGCTGGCAACCGGACCGGTAGCCATCGTGTCAATAATGACAGCAACGACACTGGAGCCTCTGGCGACTGCAGGGTCTCAGGAGTTTATTGAATATGCAATTTTATTAGCACTGACGGTCGGGGTGTTTCAGTTTCTAATGGGTGTTGTTCGTCTCGGGTTGCTGGTTGAACTGCTCTCTCATCCGGTAATAGGTGGGTTTACGGTCGCAGCCGCAATCATCATCGCCACATCACAGCTTTCCAAGCTGTTTGGTGTTTATGTCGATAAAGCGCCTCATAAATACCAGGAGATTTTTAACGTCATCCTCGCGGCTACTGAGTATACCCACTGGCCTACGCTATTGATCGGACTTTTGGCAATCGCCATTCAAATTGGGTTGAAACGTTTTGACCCACGTATTCCAAATGTGTTGGTGGCAGTGTTCATAACGGTCATTTTGTCCTGGACCCTTGATTTTGAGAACAATGACCGGGTATCAATTGTTGATATCAAAAACCCGATTGTTCAGAGGCACATCAGGGATTTTAATGCCATTTTCAAGAAGAAAGAACTGCTTAGTCAGAGGCGTGCTGCAACTAACCGGGAGATCATCAGCCTGAAAAAATCAAAACCCGATTCAGTCAAACTGTTGACGTTACGACACCAAATCGATCTGCTGAATTTTGAGTCCGAGCAGGTAAAGACCCAGCTCCACTTCAATCGAAAAAAAATACGGTCATTTCTGTTCCTGAGGGCTCAGAATCAGGATGGCAGAAGCCTGTTTTACCTTGAAAATTTGATTCCAAAGGGAACTGAAACCGGCAATCATCAATGGCGAATCAACATTGGCAACAAGCAACTATCCGAAAACAGGTTTTTGATGACCGGAGGAGGGGCTGTCGTAGGCAAAATACCGGAGGGATTACCTGGCCTGGCAATCCCGAAGCTGGACCTGGGTACCATTTTAAGACTCCTGCCATATGCCGTCATTATTTCACTACTGGGATTTATGGAAGCCATTGCCATAGCCAAGGCCATGGCAGCTAAAACAGGCCAGAAAATTGACATCAACCAGGAGCTGCGGGGGCAGGGATTGGCGAACATTATTGGTGCATTGGGGCAGAGCTATCCTGTTTCAGGTTCATTTTCCCGTTCTTCGGTAAACCTTCAGAACGGTGGCGTTTCAGGTCTGTCGAACGTGATCAGCGCCCTGATAGTTGTTATTGTCCTGCTTTTTTTCACTCCGCTGCTGTATTTTTTGCCACAGTCTGTGCTGGCGTCCGTTATCATACTGGCTGTTTTCGGGTTGATTCGATTTGAACCCTTTATTCATGCCTGGCGGGTTAGTCGAACGGACGGTGTTATCTCAGTGATTACGTTTATCGGGACCCTGTATTTTGCACCCAATCTGGAAGAGGGGATCCTTATTGGGGTTGTTCTCACCCTGGCGGCTTTTTTATATAAGAGTATGCGACCCAGTGTCGTTACTCTGTCGTTGAGTAATGACAATTTGCTGAGAAACGCAAAGGAACATGCACTAAAAGAGTGCAAATCGATATCGGTTATACGGTTCGACGGGCGGCTTTTTTTCACAAATGCGAGCTACCTGGATGAAATGATTTCAAAAATAAAGTCTGAAAAAAAAGGCCTGAAGCACATTCTTCTTATTGGTAACAGCATTAACGACCTCGATGCCTCAGGTGAAGAGATGCTGGCGAATATCATCGACAAGGCGCGGAACGAAAATTGCGGATTCTCTCTTTGCGGTTTGAAGGAAAATGTAAAGGCAGCGCTAAAAAGATCCCATCTCCTGGAGAAAATTGGTGAGGAACACATCTATTCAAGGGCAAGAGATGCCATAGAGGCCATATTTCTTCAAACACATGAGAATACCCGGGAGGCAAGGCAAGCCTGCCCACTGATGAGCTATGTCCCGGATGAAGACTACTGACAAACAGGAACAGAAGCGAACCATGTGATCTCGCATTTGCCAATTAACAACAGAAGGTTGGGGTCTGATAACTAAATTGAAAATTGGAGGGGGGTTGATGCCGATTATTACGATTTCCAGGGGCAGTTACAGTCGTGGAAAGGAAATAGCTGAAAAACTTGCCGCAAAGCTTGACTATAAATGTGTTTCCAGGGAAGTATTACTCGGGACTTGCGGAGAATACAATGTGCCCGAAATCAAACTGAACAAGGCTATTCGCACCGCCCCTTCATTTCTGAAACAATTCTCCGGTGGAAAAGAACACTATGTACA
>JAOZRE010000539.1:0-2042 GCA_029940215.1 bacterium
CCTGAAACTACTCTAAGCGATTGCAAAGGGGCCACCCTGGAAACCTCTGGCTGTCGCCCCACTATGAAATGAGAATGTTAGTTTTGAAATAATTTTTTGGAGAAAAAACGTGAACATTGTGGTGTTGTTGAAACAGGTGCCGGATACGGAATCGGTTATTGAACTGTCCGATTCGGGACTGGCGATTGATGCGGAAGAGATCAAATGGGTGGTTAATCCCTATGATGAATTCTCCCTGGAAGAGGCGCTCCTGATCAGGGAGAGCCGGGATGATGTTAAGGTGATTGCCATGACAGCCGGGGATGAAGGGGCGGATCATTCGCTCAAGACCGCTTTCGCACTGGGTGTGGATGAAGGGATTCGTATCGATACTTCGGAAATTACGGGTCTGGATCCCCTTGGAGCAGCAACCATTCTGGCTGCGGCACTGGAGAAGCAGGGGTGTGACCTGGTGCTGGCCGGGCTGCGTGCGGTTGATGATGATCACTACCAGGTACCCGCCATGGTGGCAGAACAACTGGGGCTGCCTTTGATTTCCAGTGTGAATAAACAGCAGATCACAGGGGACACCATTGTCTGCAGCCAGGTGATTGACGGTGGATTTGTCAGAGTTGAGGCCAACCTGCCCGCCGTTGTCACAACCCAGAAGGGGATCAATGAACCGCGATATCCTAATATGAGGGCTATGATGAAGGCCAGGAAAAGGCCGGTGACGGTTGTCTCTCTTGCCGATATCGGGCTGACCGCGGGTCAGTTCACTTCTGACGAAACCCGGCTGAAAATTGTTTCCATGGCTTACGCTCCAGAGAGAAAGCCGGGACAAGTGATTGAAGGAGAAACCGCTGCTGCAAAGGCTGAGGAACTGGTGAGATTACTAAAAGAAAAGACAGACCTTATTTAGGAGAAGAAATATGTCAACAGAAATAATGGTGATTACTGAAATCTCAGCCGGCATGTTTCGAAAGGTTACCTTCGAACTGGTGAGCGAAGCCAGGCGTCTGGCCGATGAAAGAGGTGCCGACGTGACAGCTGTCGTCATCAACAACGGCTCAATGCCTGATGCAACCGAACTGGCTGCGTTCGGGGCCGATCACATTCTTGTGGTGAACAGCGGTGAGAGTGCCTACAAATCGGGGGAGATTCAGGCAAAACTGATTCAGGAGCTTGTCAAAGAAAGGGATTCGGACGTGCTTCTGTTTGCTGCCACGACCCAGGGACGGGAGATATCAGCCCGGGTTGCAGCTGGACTGAAGGCAGGTCTGGTAATGGACTGCACAGGTATACGTTCCGAAGAGGGTCGGCTGATTGCCAGAAAGCCACTTTATGGTGGAAAAGTTATCGCTGAGTTTGCAGTCGAGGGCAGCCCTGAAATGGTGACACTGCGGCCAAATATAGCTGCAATGGACAATAAGGAGGGCAGAGGAGAAGTGACGACTCTCACAATGGCGGAACCGGTCCCCCAGGTGCGGGTACTGGAACTGTTAGTCGACGAATTGCCAAAGCTGGATCTGACAGAAGCCGATGTGGTTGTTTCCGGTGGACGTGGAATGGGTGGTCCGGATTTCAGCATTCTTGAAGAGCTGGCAGAACTGATGGGTGGCGCTATCGGGGCGTCCCGGAATGTGGTGGATGAGGGTTGGCGTCCTGCCTCTGATCAGGTAGGGCAAACCGGGAAGGTCGTATCTCCCGCTCTCTACGTTGCCTGCGGAATATCCGGTGCCATGCAGCACCTGGCCGGGATGAACACCTCTAACTGCATTGTGGCCATTAACAGTGATCCGGATGCTCTGATTTTTAAAACAGCTGACTATTGCATCGTGGATGACCTGTTTGAAGTAGTTCCGGTCCTGACAGAGGCCATCAAGAAACTCAAGGAGTGAGCAGGGTGAACATCATTCCATAGAGCTCTCTCCCATCCGCCGGGGAAACAAAATCGGGCATGACGACCAGGACGATTCCGCCGCCGATCCAGGTGCATCCGACTAGAATATGAAAACACGTCAGCCATTGGCAAAAGCTGTGATAGTAGTTCAAGATGAAAA
>JAOZRE010000539.1:2052-2799 GCA_029940215.1 bacterium
TTGAAAACACTTCAGCCATTTCTGGGCACCCGCACTCATTTTGGTCATCGCTTTCTCCTTGTTTGATTGATTGGAAACAACCTGCCTGGTTTTCTGATTATCCTTATCGGAAAAATGATTTGTCAAATTCCAAGCCACACTGAAATTGATCCTGACAGCTATCCCTCACAATTAACCACTGTTTATGACCTTGTCTGTTGACAGATCTGGACAGGTTTTATATAAATATATGAACATGTATTCATATATTGGGGAGGAAGTATGAATCAATCTGTGGAAAGAGGTATCTGTTTGGATACCTGTACCAACGACGAACTGGTGGTCCTGGTTAAGGGGCAGATGCCGGGCAGTGATTATTTGGCAGAGCTTTCAAACCTTTTTAAGGCGTTGGGGGATTTTACCCGCATTCGAATTTTAAACGCCCTGCTGACGTCTGAGTTATGTGTTTGTGATCTGGTGAGCATCCTGGAAATGAACCAGTCGGCCATATCGCATCAGCTGAGGGTGTTGCGATCATCCAAGATCGTCAAACATCGCAAAGAGGGGCGTAATGTTTATTACAGCCTTGATGATAACCATGTTCACCAGATGATTCGACAAGGACTGGATCATGTTCTGGAGGGCTAGAGCCATACATATTGCTTTGATTTAACCTGTAACCCAATTAACATCTAACTTTTTGATCTTGAGAACCAGAGACCTATGATGGAAACTGTCATTGAAACAGGTATCAGCGTTTTGCACTCC
>JAOZRE010000148.1 GCA_029940215.1 bacterium
CCTGAAGTCAGTTGGAATCAAGCCGAATCAGCTGTCCGGTATATTCATCACTCATGTGCATGATGATCATATCGCAGGGTTATTTGAACTGGCCAATAAAGCGTGTCCGACGACCCTGTTCGCGACACCCGTGATACGTGCGACTATATTGAAGAAACTGGCTGCCCTCCTGTCAGTAACGGAAAAAGAGGTGGGAACCTATTTTAACTTTGTCGATCTGAAGCGAAATGCATGGAATAAACAGGGTAAGTTGGAGATCAAACCCATTCCGACAGCGCATCCTGTTGATACCACGATTCTGGTTTTTCGGGTGAAAGGGAAAAAGCGGTATCATAGCTACGGGCATTTCAGTGATATTGCGGCACTGAGCTGGTTGAAAAATGAAGTAACCACTAAGGATAAAAAGGGCGGAATTTCAAAGAAGTATTACGATGCCATCAAGGCGGACTTTGGGATGGTCCTGGACGTTAAGAAGATAGATGTTGGTGGTCCCCCTATTCACGGCGATGCCGAAGATTTTGCCAGAGACAAATCAGGCAAACTGATTCTGGGACATTCACACACTGACTTTACCAAAAGCCAACTGGCCATAGGAGATGATGTCACCTTTGGACATGTCGATACGCTGATAAAGCGTAAACCGTGATCGTGTTTGGAAAAAGCCTTATCATTTAAAAATGCCCAGTGGTTTCAAACCTATGGGTAACTGAAGATCGGAAACCTTCCTGCTATACTCTTTTTTCTCGTTTTACCAGCCAGGGCGGAGGCCATGCCTGAACTTACCCAGCAATAAACCATGGAAGCAGCAGAGCGACTATTAATTCCCTGTTCAAAAGCCGTTGACGGTACCATCCGTATTCCTGGCTCAAAAAGTATAGCCAACCGGGCGATTCTGATTGCATCGCTTGCCGCTGGTATCAGCCATCTTGACGGGATGCTCTATTCCGACGATACACGGTATATGATGGCAGCCTGGCGGCAGTTGGGTGCTGAGTTTGATCAAAAAGGGGATATCCTTGAAGTAAATGGCTGTGGAGGTCAGCTCCGACCCTGTCCAACTCCCATCTATGTGGAAAATGCCGGTACCGCTGCCCGCTTCCTGACAGCAGCCTTAACCCTGGGAGAAGGGTCCTATGTACTGGATGGCAATGACAGAATGCGCTTGCGACCGATTCGGGACCTGATTGAAGCACTCAACACGCTTGGGGCAGATGTAGTCGATGTGGACCAGACAGGATGCCCACCTGTATCTGTGAATGCTATAGGGTTGAATGGCGGTATGGTGGATATTCCCGGTGAAAAAAGTTCCCAGTATATCAGCGCGATTATTCTTGCTGCACCTTATGCAGCAACGCAGACCACAGTGAATATTGTTGGCAGTCTTGTCTCTAAGAGTTATGTGGAGCTGACGATAGATATGATGCGGGCTTTTGGCGTGCATTGTGAGTGGCCATCTGACAATCAGCTGGTTATTGAGCCCGGGCAGGCTTATACGGCAAGAGAGTACAATATCGAAGGGGATGCTTCCTCCGCTTCCTATTTCTTCGGGTTGGCAGCCATCACACAGGGAAAAATCAAGGTCAGGGGCATAAAAACGGACAGCTCACAGGGAGATCTGGGATTACTGTTTATTCTGGAGAAGATGGGTTGTGCAGTGCAGTGGGACGATGAGGGTGTCACCCTGGAAGGAAGACCGTTAAGGGCGGTTACCGTGGACATGAACACTATGAGTGATGTTGCCCCGACCCTGGCGGTGATTGCTTTGTTTGCAGAAGGGACCACACACATCCTGAATGTGGGAAATATGAGAATCAAGGAATGTGATCGTATTCATGCTTTGACCACTGAACTGAGGAAACTGGGGGCCTCAGTAACTGAAAGTGAGACTGGTATCAGCGTGACGGGTGGAATGAATTATTCCGGAACAGACCTGAATACCTGGGATGACCATCGGATGGCCATGTCCCTGTCTCTTGCGGGATTGAAAATTCCGGGGGTGGGTATTCGCCATCCTGAGTGTGTCAGCAAGACATTTCCGGACTTCTTTGACATGTTCCTGCCCCTGTTGAACAGCTGATGTCTGCTATTTCTGTAGCCAGGGACGAAGAGATTTCTCAAGCATCGGTCTGTGTTCTTCCGGAGCAGGGCCAACCAGTGTGAAGCATGTCTTTTCCTGATTCAGCAGGGCGTGCAGGGTTGCATTGATGTCATCCAGGCTAATGGCCGTCAGTTTCTTCAGGGTTTGCCTGTATGGGTAAACGTCCGGATGAATCAGAGGGGCCAATGCTTCGAATAGAACACCCTGCGGAGAGTCCTGGTTGCAATCGAGCGCAATCTGGTATCGTCTTTTAGCCAGATCAAGCTCTTCCTGCGTGACACCTGTTTCAATCAGGTTGTGGATCAGTTCTGCGAAAACAATGATCAGTTCGGACAGCCGGTCCTCACCGATCAGAGAGTTGATTGAGAGTACCACCCCACTATTGAAGTAGAGCATTTCTGCAGATACATCATATACCAATCCTCTCTCTTCCCGAACCAACCGTTGCAAACGACTGCTGGACCCATCGTCCAGGATTCTGCGAATCAATTGATATTGAATTCGATTGTCTCCGTTCAGGGGGTAGGTAGGGAATGACCACTGGATACTGTGCTGGTTGTCTTTGTGTTCAATAAGAAGGAGCTGCTTTTCAATGCCATTTTTCTTGACAATCGGATAGGATTTGCGTCCAGAGGAGGTTTGACCGGGAAATTGCTCTGAAAGCATCTGAAAGGTCTCTTCCGGATTAATATCTCCGGTAATACCGATCAACATGTTGTAGGGCTGGTAATAGGACTGGTACCAGTTGGACAGATCATCCCGGGTAATCTGGCTGATTGACTCAGTTGTTCCCGATATCTGAAGTCCGAGACCATGGCCTTTCCAAAGCTCGGTCGCACTGATCCCGTCAGCATCGATCAACTGATCGTTTTCGTTGTAGTCTGCCTTCAGTTCCTCGAGAATAATAGAGCGCTCCAGTTCGATATCTTCGAACAGGGGTTCCTGCAGAAAATGGCAAAAACGCTGCAGCCCCGTTTTAATATAATCGAGATGAAAATCCAGCCAGTACTCGGTCAGATCAAATGATGTAACCGCATTGAGGTCACCCCCCATCTCTTCCATCTTAAGGTTCAGCTGGTGGCTATTCCCTAGCTGCCGGTTACCACGGAACATCATATGTTCGAGGAAATGCGAAATGCCGTTGTTCAGGCTTTTTTCATAAGCGGAACCCACAAAAACGATACAACGCAGGGTAACAGTCTTGACACCTGAAAAGGGGATCGCGCAAATCTGCAGACCGTTGGGCAAGGTCAAGATTTGCGCCTGTCTGGATGAATTCAAAGCAGGTTCTATTAAATGTAGGTTAAAAGACTGGGTTCATTGTAAGAATTGGCTATATCTGCGAAACATATTTTTCCAGCAGAACCAGGTCCTTACTGAAATTACGGATGCCTTCAGCCAGCTTTTCCGTCGCCATGGCATCTTCATTAAGCTGCCAACGGAAGCTTTTTTCATCCATTTGAATTTTTTCCAAGTCTGATGGAAAAGGCATATCAGTACTTAGCTGTTGTTCCAGTTTGCCACTGTCATTCTGCAGGTCTTCCAGAAAATTGGGGCCGATGGTCAATCGGTCACAACCTGCCAGTTGCTCAATTTCGCCGGTGTTTCTGAAACTGGCACCCATCACGATGGTGTTATAGCCGAACTTTTTATAGTATTCATAGATTCGTTTGACAGAAAGCACACCTGGATCCGTTTGCGCTGTATACTCCTCGCCTGTGCTTTTCTTGTACCAGTCAAGGATGCGCCCGACGAACGGTGATATCAGGAATGCGCCTGCTTCAGCACTAGCAACAGCCTGGCAAAAACCGAACAGCAGGGTTACGTTACAGTTGATTCCTTCTTTCTCAAGGATTTCTGCAGCCCTGATGCCTTCCCAGGTAGCGGCAATTTTAATCAGTACTCGCTCCCTGGGCACACCGTCTGTCTCGTAAAGAGCAATGACCTGCCTTGCTTTTTCAACGGTCCTGTCCATATCAAAGGAGAGACGGGCATCGACTTCGGTAGAGACCCGACCGGGTATGAGTTCCAGGATTTCCTTTCCAAAGTTGACAGCCAGCTTATCCAGAATATTGTCCAGCTGACGGTTTGCATCTCCCCCTTGAGTCTTTCCCCACTGAACGGCGTCCTTGACCAGCTTTTCATAAACGGGCATCTGTGCCGCTTTGAGAATCAGGGAGGGGTTTGTGGTGGCGTCTACCGGAGAATACTGCTTGATGGAGTTGATATCACCGGTATCGGCTACGACGACTGTCATCTGTTTTAGTTGGGAAAGTTTGTCACTCATATCCGGGCTCCGCTTAAGGATTGTTATATTGGTCTGTAATCGGGTTTGATATCGAGAAGGGTTGGTTGGATAGAATCCCCTTGAAAGTAAAAAAAAAATATGAGACCTTTTGGTCTGCTTGTCTATACAAAAAAAGTACAGGGAACCGGTCTCTTTTCAGCAACCGTTTTGGTTGAAGCTCTACTGAAAGTGATGAATCCCCTGTCACACTATTCATGGATTTAAACCGTGCCCTATTTTCTTTATTCAGGGGTGATTCAGCCCGAACAACTGTTTACTGTAAAAGGTGAAGAAGCCGGTCACATCCTCAGGTCTCGCAGAATTCAAGTGGGTGAGGTGATCCAGATCCAGGATTTGAATGTGACGCGGTTTGAAGCGCGTGTTGAAAAACTGGACAATCGCAGCCTGACCTTACTCCCGCTGAAACAGCTACAAATACCACCCGAATCACCGCTGACCATCCACCTTTATCAGGCTCTGGTCAAAGAGAAGGGGTTGGATCTCATTGTGCAGAAATGCACGGAACTAGGTGTTTTCAGTATCTGTTTCTTTCAGAGCCTTTATTCGCAGCGTCTGCACGCAAAGGGCGACTCGGAGAAAAAGCTGCAGCGCTGGCACCGAATAGCGATTGAAGCCTGCAAGCAGTCAGGGCGTGCCGTTCCTCCTGACATCTCCTTTATTTTTGATTTATCTAAATTTCAGCAAGATTCTGGGGAATCGTCAATAGAAACAATACCAGCTCTTTGCCTGGAGTCATCAGGTGAGACGGTCCCGCTGGAGAGCGTAATATTAAAGACGTCGTCAGTTAACCTGATCATTGGTCCGGAAGGGGGGTGGAGCGAAACCGAACTGGATGGCCTGCCGTTTCAAAAAATCCAATTGGGACCGAGAATTCTGAGATCTGAGACAGCTGCTATCGCAGCAGTGACTGTTCTGCAGTATCTGTATGGCGATTTGACCGCCCCACCTTTCTGAAAATCGTGCTCAGCATGCCGGTCTACCTTGAACCCGAAAATTTAACAACAATAGACCGTCCGCATTGAACATTCGGATCAAGTTACGTACAATTGGTTAATATATTCCACATTTTTGACTTCAGTGGCGTCAGATATTCGCCGCTTAGAATTTTGATCAGGAGAACCATTCGATATGCATTACGAAGGAAATATGATCAGACCGCCCAGTGAGGCGAACAGTATTTTGTTGCAGGTAACGGTCGGTTGCTCGCACAACAAGTGTACGTTTTGCGCAGCCTATAAGGGAGAACGCTTTAAGATCAAATCCGATGAGATTATTAAAGAAGACATCAAATTCGCATCGAAATACTGTCAACAACAGAAACGGCTATTTCTCTGTGATGGAGATGCGATGATCATATCACAAAAACGGTTGCCGGGAATATTTCGGGATATTCGTGAGCAACTGCCCTGGGTGAATAGAGTAGGTGTATATGCCAATGCCAAAAGTCTCATGAGGAAAAGCCTGGCCGAGCTCAAGGAAATGAAGGAACTGGGTCTTGGAATTGTTTATATGGGGCTTGAGTCAGGAGATGATGAAACCCTGGCCATGGTAAACAAGAAGGGCAATGCTGAAGACATGATCGAGCAGGGGCGAAAGGTCAGAGAAGCCGGGATAAAACTGTCCATTACAGTTCTGCTGGGCCTAGCGGGACCGGAACGATCCTCCATCCACGCCATCGAAACCGGTCGGGTACTGTCGGCAATCGATCCGCAGTATGTCGGCGCCTTGAGCTTGATGCTGGTCCCTGGAACCCCCCTTCATGATGATTGGGTATCTGGGAAATTTACCCTGATAGAGCCGGAACAGATGCTGCAGGAGCTTGGCTTGATGATTTCCCATACCAACCTGTCAAGGGGTCTCTTTTTTGCGAATCATGCATCCAATTATCTGCCAATCAAGGCAAGGCTTCCAAAAGACAAAGAGGAAACCCTGCAGATGATCAACGCGGCCGTTGACGGTAAAATTGCCCTGAAACCCGAGGTTTTCAGGGGGCTGTAGAAGTATATAACTTTTTCTTTACTTCCCCTAAAGACAGGAATAAAATTAAGTCGTCTTTAAAAGCAGACAGGAAACTATCGGGGAATGTCCCGTCTAATCAATGGAAGATGCATTCAATTTGGGGGAGCTATGAAACTGAAACAGATATTTTTGGTTTTTGCAGCAGACCGTTTTCATGAGATCAAATAGCTTTTGCAGATCAAGTAAATTACACTAATTAATTGACATCTAGCGATGGATGATAAAGGGTCTAGTTGGAAGAAAAAGGATCTGAACGCATAACTTTTTCAGAGGAGGGACTCATGAGAAAAATATCATATTTAATCACAATTTTATTGTTTTCTTCTCTTTTCTTTTTCGGGTGTAGCAGTTCTGACGATAGCAGTTCGTCGGACAGCGACGTGAATACTGCTGTTGAAGATGAGATTGTATTTGTGGTGGATGGTGTCTTCGATAGCCTGGATTCAATCGCCGATAGCTCGGCTGGGGCTGAATCTGTCGCTGTCGTGTTTAGTACCTCAAATGGCTGCATATCGACCTCGCCAGATCCCGTCGATTTTGAGGCTCCTTTTACCGTTACCTATTCGAGTTGCGATCTTGAAGAATCAGGGGTCCTGGCCAGCGGTACCCTCAGTTTTGCAGGGACTGTCTCCGGATCAAACATAACCATCACCATCAGTGGAACCGCAAACATAAGTGGAGGTGGAACAACGACTTCTGAGATGATATTTGATCTCTCGATTGTCGCCCCCTGGGACAGCACCACAGGCCAATTTTCCGGCGAGCCAACATCAGTCACCGGTACAGTTACGGCGGATGGGACTTCGTACAATGCTGCTGATATAACTTGGGAAGACAGCGACAGTAGTTCAGCAGTCACTGATCCTCATTTTGTTGTTGCGGGACAGGCAGATTCTTCTAGTTTTGTTATTTATTCAAAAGACGGTAGTGCATGGGGATATCCAAACGTAACCGAGATTCCCGATTCAGATGTTACTTTAAATGATATTGCATGTAATTCCGCAAGTGATTGTGTGACTGTGGGTGATAACGGAACCGTATTTTATTCCTCTGATGGAATCACTTGGAATCCCGGCAATTCAAATTTAGGTCCCAATATTGATCTTATGGGCGTGAGTTTCGGTGCTAATCGGTGGGTTGCTGTCGGGGAAGGTGACAGTAGCAGTTTAGGAACAATAATTTATTCTGATAACAATGGAATGACCTGGAGCGCAACGAATGTTGCGGGAGTAACGTACGGCCTTCAGGATGTGGCCTATGGCGATGGTAGCGGAGCTACCAAGTGGGTAGCGCTTAGCCCATCCGGGAAGAGCTGGATGTCTGTTGATGGTAATAGTTGGACTATGGAAGATCTAGCCGGTTTATATGTCGATCAAGGCTGGATGAATAGCATTAGCTTTGGAAACAATACCTGGGTTGCGGTTGGGAATTTGGGATGTATATATTATGCAAATGATCCATCAAGTGCAGGTAATTGGACAAGAACCACCTATTCTGGCTCATTGAACTTATCAGGTGTCGCTTATGGAAATACCAATTTTATTGCTGTCGGACAAGGTGTGGGTACCTTTGGGTCACCGGCTGCAGTGTTGATTGTCTCCGGGGATAATGGCCTAAACTGGGTAGAAAAGTCACTACCATCAAGTTTTACAGCCGTCAATCATCCATTGATCGATGTTGCCTATGGAGAGGAACGATGGTCTGCTTTAGGCAGCTGGGGGGATCATCTAATTTCTTACGATAACGGTAGTACATGGGAGACCATTACACTAGATGGGTACGGAGCTCGTGCTATCGCTCATCGGCCCTGAAATAATTGTCTATCAAATTGACATGCCAGGGTTAATATCAGCTTAACCTTGGCAACCTCCTGCCGACGACAGAAGAAAGAAGAGAGAAATAGGTATTCTGTCACCATATTTCTCTGCAGCCATCGCTGAATACCAGACGCCGATGACTGAGGGAACAGTGAAGCTGACAGTTAAGTTCAATAGCGACAATTTTCCCAATGTAAACCAAAACGGGGTTTTCTTGGGCGATGCAGTCCCTACCGGTTCGGGATGCCAGGTAGTCGTGGGATATTATACTGATGGAGCGGATTATGCACTTTATATTATGGACAAAGAAGAGCCAGATCCTGCTAATAACCAGTTAGCGACAGCAGCCGTGACCCTGTCAGTAGATACGGAGTACACAATGGAAATGGCCATCGATGATGGTGCAGTGACGGGAACCATCAAAAGCAGTACGGGAGAATCCCTGGCAACCGCAACTGCCTCGGCAGCCAGTACCTCAAATAAGTATGTCGACTGTCTGATGCAGGAGCCTTCCTTTGCGATGGATATTGCCGGGACTGTCCATTTTGATGATTTTACGGTATCAACAGGGGACTAGACGGGGTTTGTACTGTCCACTTCTTTATTTCACAATTTCACCCTCTCCGGTGAGATCCGCCGGGTAGGGTGAAAAAGGGGATCAGTCCTTGCGACCGACGGTGTGCAGTTTGATCAGATTGGTTGACCCTTTTGTCAGTGCCAGACCGGTGACGATGATTACCAGATCGTTTTTCTTAACATGTTTATTCTTAATTGCGGCCTTTTCTCCCTCCACAATCAGCTTCACAGCATCACTAATCGGCTTGATCAGGACAGGATACACCCCCCAGACCAGTGACATCCGGTTATAGATGGTTTTCGACGGTGAAAATGCATAGATGGGGCTGGAGGGCCGTTGTTTTGATATCAATTTGGATGTCTTGCCTGAGACGGAAAAGGCGAAGATCGCCTTGGCATTGACCTCGTGGTGGATGTTGACGGCCGACTGGGAAATAGCATGGACCACCAGGTTTTTGACATCTTTTTCATACTGAATATTGTACTTCATAAATTCTGAATTTTCCGCCTGTGTGGCAATTCGCCGCATCATCTGAATGGCCTTAACCGGATACTTGCCGGAGGCGGTTTCACCTGAGAGCATCACGGCATCGGTTCCATCAAATATGGCGTTGGCCACGTCTGAGGCTTCCGCACGGGTGGGAATGGAGTTGACGCACATGGTTTCCAACATTTGAGTGGCTGTGATCACCAGTTTGTTGGCTTTTCTGGACTTGGTGATGATCTGCTTTTGAATATTGGGCACCAGTTCCGGGCAGAGTTCCACTCCCAGGTCCCCTCTTGCCACCATGATACCGTCTGCGGCCTCAATAATCCTGTCGATATTCTTCACAGCCTCAGGCTTCTCAATCTTGGCGATAACCGGAATATCTGACCTCTGTTTGTTAATGATGGATTTGATCTGTTTCAGATCTTCAGCGGATCGGACAAAAGAGAGAGCGAAATAATCCACGCCGACCTTAATACCATACTTGAGGTCTTTAATATCCTTCGCCGTCAGTGACGGAGCGGACACCTTGACACCCGGCAGGTTGATCCCTTTATGCTCCTTTAGCTGGCCTCCGATAATGACAGTGCAGGTGACCGTATCCCTGGTTTTTGCTGTAACTTTCAGTTCGATCAGACCGTCATCGATCAAGATGGTATCCCCTGGCTTAACATCGCCCGGGAGATTTTTGTAGGTGGTGGAAACAATCTCGCTGGTTCCGGCTACCTTTCTGGAAGTAATCTGGAAGGTAGACCTGTTCTTCAAGATAACAGGGGCTCCAGTTTTTAGGGTTCCCGTTCGGATTTTAGGACCTTGCAGATCCTGCAAAATTGCTACCGGTCGGTTCATCTCCTCTGACAGTCCGCGAATGGTCTGAATCACTTCATAGTGCTCGTCGTAGGTACCGTGGGAAAAATTCAATCGGGCAACGTTCATCCCGGCTGATATCATTCGCCTGAGGGTTGAAATATGGCTGGAAGCAGGACCGATGGTGGCAATGATTTTTGTTTTATTTTTCATCATCTCTCTTCTGTTCTGAGGGGTTAATGTGATGCAGTGGTCAGGCCAAATGATCTCAGACTAGAAAGGTACGCTAAATAGAGCTGTTTTTCAACAATAATATTAAAATTCAGTTCCGAAGCCAGCCATTGAATAACGCAGGATGATAAATAACGATCCCCACCGCAAGCAGCGGGGTATTTCATTTTTAATCTGGATCCCGGATCGTTGTCCAATAATATGGTCTCACCCCTTGGAAACAAAGTTGGTTGCTAGTAGAATGAA
>JAOZRE010000540.1 GCA_029940215.1 bacterium
AATCCTAAAATCCAAACGGTACTTACCACAACTGATAGCAGTGGCAGCACCATGCCTGTTATTGATCTGAAGGATAAAAAGAGTGAAATTGCAATCAGGATTAAGACTATGGGCACCAGCAGTCCTAAATCAGAAAAGATGATATCGGTGATGTCCCTAATCTGAAAGGGCAACCCACCATAATATACCTTTTCTTTAAGTATTTTGGCCTCAACGATTTTTTGCATCTCCGCCGCAACAGCAACTTTATCTGCACCCTCCATCAGCCGGCAAATGATCAGCGTCGCTTTTGAATCTTCAGAAACCAGTGATCCCCTGTACATATCTTTGGACAGAGTATATTTTTTGAGTTTTTGAATTTCCTCCGTAGTTGTGGGTAAGGCATATTCATCAATAAGCCTGCTGATTTCTATGCCATCTTCCCCCTTTTTGATGTCAAGGACGTTCGAAAGGCTCGTAACATAAGAAACTCCGTCAAGAGATTGAAACTGGGTTGTTAAATTATAGATCGTCGCAATTGTATCCACATTGAAAATGTCATCTGTTTCAATTGCGATAATTGCCAGGGAGTTGCCACCGTAGTTCTCTCCAATCTGGTTGAACAGCTCTACAGCGGGATCACTCCTGGGGAAGTAGCTGACAATATCTGCGTTTATCGTCAGATCCTTCAAAAAAAACCCAAACATCAAAGTTATACTGAGTGTAAGAAGTATTATTATTTTATTAAATCTAACCACAAACTCTGAAAATCTAACCATCATAAAAACTCCTGAAATATTCGACCAAAATGTTTTTCGGGTCTGTTATTTGTTTACAAAAAACACTAATTTTACCTTGGAGGATTTTTCAATTGGCTTTATTAGTGAGGTTTAACAGAAGAATCCACTGACTCTTTCAATCGAACACCCTATTTTGATATCCTTTTATTTGATGCACCATTACTTGCTTTTCTTTTGATATTTAACAATAATTCTTTAGATGAGACGTATTTATCAGAAAACGTGACGACAAAGGATTCCCTGTATCTCGGAGGACGCGGCGTAAGAGGCCACATGTGCTTTATGATGATATCTTTTTCAATCTCATTGATTCGGAAATTCTCTTCTGCGTTTTTTAGAGCTATTTTTGGATGTGCAAATCCATGAAGTTTCTCCTTTGCCAATTCGGGTTCACTGTGATTTCGCCAGTCATATAAAAAAAAGTCATGCAGTAAGGCCCCCCTTGTAGCAGACCGATAATCGAGTTTTAAGAATTTAGCAATCCTGTAAGAGAGGTAAGATACTTTTTTGACATGCTCTAAAATAGATGAGTCGTGATGAAAATAATTCTGCAATTTTAAAAAGGTATCATTTTCAAGTATGTCCCTTACAATCTCATCATATTCTTTTTCTGCCGGTTTTCGGCCCTGTACTATTCCATTAATTTTTAGGTTTATCGTATTGAAGAAGATATCAACACGTCCTTTTAAGACTTTATTAATATTTTCGTTGAGTTGTTTATTAAGATCAGGGAAGGCCCCGAGAATTCTGTTAAATGAACTCAATATTTTTTCAATCTCAGTATGGGTAAGTGAGAAATAGTCTGTAATCAAATTGGACATCTTCCGGGTAAAATCCATTAAAAATAGTGTTGAAAATATGGCATCAACCGTAAAATAAAGAACGATTATAGCTGATGAAATCGCGATTGTTTCTTCCCCAAATATACCAACCCAACTATAGACAAGCGGGTGAACTACAGTGATCATTACCAAGGTTAGAATCGCCCAGGCGATAGAGAATGATAAGCAGATCCTACCCATTAAATTGAATCTGTTTTCAGTATAATCCCAAAGTTTTAACCCAAATATTACTTCACCCAGTATACCAACAAAAAACTCGATCACAGTGGGCAGCGTCACATACACAGCAATTTGAACAAATAAATTTTCATCCTTTAAAAACTGGTTTAAGGCAATAATTGAGCATGCAACAATACCGTAAACCGGAACGAAGGTTCCAAAAAGAAACCCTGCGTTTATAAATCTTTTCTGCTCAATCGTTCTGTAAATGACCTCAATTACCCATCCTGCAAGTGAGTATACTGTGAAAAATAAAATATATTTATATATTTCAATCTCATAAATGCTCAAATAAGAAAACATATTTCCTTTATTTAAAATTGATAAAGCTTGAAGCCTTGTCCCTTTAACAAGAACACTATTTTTATTCAGGGATCTATTACAGTGGTCTAATCTTATTTGGCTAAAACACTCTATAGGGGTTTATTATAGTTGTTGGAACTGGAGCCGTTTTAACCACTTGATCCGCTACAGAGCCAATAATTACTTTTTCAATACCCCTTCTGCCATGTGACCCCATAATAATCAGATTTATTCTTTGGATTTCGGCATATTTTATGATCTCTTCAGCAGGATAACCGGTAATTACTTTTACTTTTGTTTCAGGAAAATCAGCAAAGTACTTTTCTCTAAATTCCTGCAAACTTTTTAGTGCACCCTCACCAATCGCTACTTCTGTGGAAGTAATTGATACTTGATCTATATAAATATTTGAAAAATAGCGTATTTTTTTAACTACATACAAAAGATGAACTTCCGCATTCAGGTTTTTTGTGAATTCCAGTACGTAAGGCACAATTTTTTCCGATACTTCGGAAAGGTCCACAGGAAATAGAATCTTTTTGAATTTCAACATTCTAGATCTCCATTTTTAAATATGGGTCTGTTTGATACAATATCCAAGTTTCAGACAAACAAACCTTCCATTATTAGTTTAAGAAGCGCTAATA
>JAOZRE010000541.1 GCA_029940215.1 bacterium
TTAAAATGCGGTTATAAAGCCGAATATCTCAAATTCAGATTCCTCTATAAGGGAGGTTGACCGGCCTGTGGAGAATCAGATCTCCGCGAGTGTCCCAGGTGTGGAACACATTGTTTGCTTTCCAGAGCCGAAGGGCTGGAGCAGGAACAGCAAAAGATGAAGGATCTGTCCCTCATACTCTCGTCGATTCATTCTACTGACAGTGAAGAAAAACTGGAAGAAGCCAGAAATATCATTTCCGGTTTGAGAAAAATGAATTTACGCTGGAATATCTCAGGGCTGGAAGGTTTTTTAAAAAAAAGACAAACAGATTTATTTAGCTTTTAAAATTTAATCAAATCAATATTATGGGCAGTCTGGAAGTTCTAAACTCAATCCCGAAACCTGAAAACCATTTTTACCAGCCAGAAGATGTCATCAAAAATCTTGAACGAATTAAGCTGCTTTCGGAAAAGCACCCTGTAAATGTGCTTGTAGCTGGTAAACAGGGGTGTGGTAAGTCAACACTTGTCAAACAATTTGCGGCACATTATCAGAGGCCACTTGCCACTTTTCAAATTGGGATTTTGTCAGAACCGGGTCAATTGTTTGGTGAGCATCGCTTAAAAGATGGAGAAACTTATTACCAGCAATTTTTGTTTCCTCAAGCTATTCAGACACCAGGTTGTGTTATACATCTTGAAGAGATCAACAGACCCGAGCATCCAAAAGCTTTGAATATGCTTTTTTCAGTTCTTTCAGATGACAGAAAAGTCTGGTTGGACGAGGTAGGATCAATCGAAGTCGCTGAAGGTGTTGTTTTTTTTGCCACTCTAAACGAAGGAGATGAATTCATTGGAACTGAAATGCTCGATGCAGCTTTAAGAGACCGATTTTATATGATGCTGATGAATTATCTTCCCAGGGAAGTAGAAGCAGAGGTGATTCGGTTAAAAACCAGTATTCCTGATGCAGACGCCTTAACTATTGTCAATATTGCCAATCAACTGAGGGAAAACAGCAAAGATCCGATGACGATCTCAACCCGGCATACCCTGATGATTGGCGAGATGATTGCTGTCGGGGCAACCATGAAGGAAGCTTTTGTTACGGGCCTTCAGGTAAGCCAAAATAAGCTGGAGTCAATTTTGCTATCATTGCATTTGAACACAGGAGAAAAGCATGCAGGCAGTAGTGCGCAATATTGTACCTACTAGTACAAATTCTCCGTCGTTTAAAAGTGTTCCTTTTTCTGGTCGGTCCGCTGCTGAAAAAACGGTTGCGGATTTCCTCATGGAAGCAGGATATGAATGCAAGGGAATTTCTGAATATTGGCGTAAAAACAAGTCTAATGTCGAGTCTTCTGAACTGGCAAATATTTTGAGTGCGCTTCGAAAGGTTTGCGGACACTTGGGTAACAACATCGGTCATATCGAATGGTCTGGTATGTCACTCAACGAACAAAGTAGTATTGTCCTTGATCCTTCCATCGTTATGGGTAAATATCCCATTCCTTTTCATACATTCGATTATCTTGTCGGTTTGGTGACTCACGAAGGTTGTCACCAGGTCGAATGGAGCGATCTGGTTTGGAGAAAACTAGAGAAAGAATGTATAAAAATGAAAGTAATCGAAAAAATCATGTTCCATAAATTAATCTATTATGGAGAGGATATTTATGTTGACCTGATTTCTGAAAAATCGATGATCCTTGGAGAATATTGCGAAAAGTATAGAGATATTACACTAAAACGAGCAAAATGGGGCGTTGGAATAGGCCAAGCGAGTTTTGATGAACTTGTCTTGCGATGGAGGGATGGGGCTTTTAAGAAAAATTGTTTTAGCTCATCTATCAAATCGTATGAAGAACCTTTAGCTGTACTGGACAACTTAACAGAAGAACTGAGATTAACAAGCCTTTCGAAAAAAGGGTCATCTTACCGATGTGATTGTAGAAGTAACGCCTATCTGGAATACTGGAATAAACTTAAGGATCTGGTGTCTGGTTGGACAATTATTGATAAGACGCTGCTCTGGCATCCTAAAAATACCAGCCACCGCTTACCAAACAACCGGGCGGGAAAAACACAAATTCAAGATAAAGGTCTTCCAAAAACCGTTTCCTTGGAAGTCGAAACGAAACTGACAGCAGATTCAGCAGATTTGACACCGGTTATTCGTACTCTGATAAATGATGAAACTCAGGAAATCGCCCCTATATCAAGATGGGATTTCAATATTCAAGCGCATCCCGTAATTGATCAACGGATGAGTAAGCGTTTAAAAATGATCTTTCAGAACTATTCGGAAAGAAAAACAGTGCTTAACAGGGGATTAACGTCCGGCAGGCTCGACAGAAGAAGGCTTTACCGTGCGCCGATTAACGGGAAATGCTTCCAGGAAAAACAAAAAATCCCCATGTTAAATTGGAACATCTGTCTGTTGGTTGACGGTTCTGGTTCAATGAAAGGCCAAAAGCAACGGATGGTTGAAAACACAATAGGTACTGTGCATCAATCTTTTCAGGGTTTTAACAGTCAGCTTCACGCTTACTCATATTTTGAGATTGACGGTGTCTGCATGATCTCAAAACTGGTTGAAGGAAAAAAGCTTTTTTCCACACCGCCCAGCGGACAAACAGCATCAGGACAAGCGATTATCGCAGCCGCTTATCTAATGCCAAAGGAGAATGGTAAACGGTTTATCATACATATCACGGATGGAAAATCTAATTTCGGCTGTGATGTCCAAAGTGGAATCAATTATTGTGAAACAGAGGGGATCAATCTGGTGACACTGGGTATAGGCTG
>JAOZRE010000542.1 GCA_029940215.1 bacterium
ACCACAAGCAATATCAGCCCCGCAACTGCCCGGAGACTTCAACAGGCCGTATGCCAGGGGTTCGGAAAAACAACTGATAAAAAGGGTCTTCTCATCCGCCAGTTGCTTTCCGACTGCTTCAAGGTCTTCAATCACACCAAAAAAGTTGGGGGACTGCACCGCCACAGCTGCAATGCCATCCAGATCTGGTAAAGCACTCAGATCGCTCCGCCCATTTTCCAGATAGGGGATTTCAACCACCTCATATCCGGTGGGAGCGAAGTAGGTGGCCACTACCTGGCGATACAGGGGGTGTATGGCTGTTGAAAGTGCAACCTTTTTTCGTTTGGTGACCCGAATCGCCATCAGCAGCGCCTCCGCCAATGCTGTCGCGCCATCATAAAGCGAGGCATTCGCCACATCAAGTCCCAGCAAGCGGGCCACCAGGGACTGATATTCAAAAATCCCCTGGAGGGTCCCCTGGCTGATTTCAGGCTGGTACGGTGTGTAGGCTGTCATAAATTCGGAACGACTGATCAGGGAATTCACCGCTTCAGGGATATAGTGATGGTAACTCCCCGCCCCGATGAAGATCTTATTCCGGTCGGCACTTTCATTTGCAGCAGCCAGTTCGTCCATGTGCCGGTTCAGTTCCCATTCGGTCTTGGGCCGCGGCAAGTCAAATTCACCGGTAAACCGATTACTCGGTGGCACCATGGAGAAGATGTCATCCAGGGAGGATTCTCCCAGGACCGACAGCATCTCCCTGACCTCTTCTTCAGTATGTGGCAGGTATCGCACGGTTATTCTCCTGAATTAATGTATCAAATCAATCAACGCCATTTACCAAGGCATCCTGTAGTCATTCCTAACAATCCGGCAGGGGACGGTAATACAATTCAAATCATTTTGGCCATGGCCCGACGAGCCGTTCGCGCCGGCCGGACGTCCTCAACAATTTCAACCTTCAATTGCCGTTTGCCCGCCTGCAGCATCACTATCTGTCCTGTGGCCAGCCGGGATGATGTTTTCACAAATCCACAGCAGAGCCCCCTGAATTTAAGGTCGGTCGGCCGGTCTTCACTGGCAATGCTGAATATCCGCCCTTCATGTCGCGCAATCGCCATATCAGTGGCGCAGGTCAGGACAGTACCAATAGGCGTTAAGGCATCATCCAGAACCACCACATCCTCACCCGGAATCACCTTGCGGGGATCAAAACCGACAAAGGCCTGTGTGACCTCATGCTTGTCCGGGTCAGCAAGGGAGGCTGCTCCGAAAAATGGTTTGGTAAATCCACTGCTATCCTCATTGTATGGAAGCGCAAAAGGCCAGGGGTTGTTGATAAAGGGCCAGTTGCCAATGTCCTGATGAGAGAGCGGCAAGACAGCCCCGGCACGCAAAGAGTCCCGGGAAGCCAGTCCGCAGGGAAGCACTTCAAAAGCCTTTCCTGCTTCAATCAGTTTCTCCCAGAGCGCCACCGTCTGCTCTGCTTTCAAAAAGATCTCAAACCCAAACTCACCGGTATACCCGGTTCTCGACAACAGGATGGGGGTTCCGTCTGTCAGCCGTACCTCCCCGGCTTCGACCGGATCACCGAAAAAATCCCCTTTAAAGCTGAAGTAGGGCATCTTCTCAAAAACCGTCTCGGGGTCCTGGATCAGGGTTGATACGATCTTTGCAGCCACCGGACCCTGAACATCAATCTTGCCCAGCTGGTCTGTCAGGTCCAGGATATCGACGTTCTTTCCGTCTGCATGATGCTTCAGGTGGTCAGAAACCTGCTGTCCCATCCCGGCATTGACAATAATGGTGTATGCGTCAGCACCGTTCATGTAAACCAGTGCATCGTCAATGACCCCTCCGGTCTCGTTCAGGAAAACACCATAAACGCAGCGACCGGCAACCAGCTGTTTCCTGGCCGGCCCGATACAGGCTGACAGATCTTTCGTAAAACAGTGTTGTAGCAGATCAAACGCCCCTGCTCCCTTCACTGAAACAGCCGCCATGTGGCTGGTGTCAAATATCCCGGAATTGGATACCACTGACAAATGCTCATCTTTGGGCCCTGCCGTATACCAAAGGGGCATTTCGTATCCACCGAAATCGCCCATTTTTGCCCCATGGGACAAATGCCAATCGTAAAGCGGCGTCCGTTTCATGTTATCTGTCATAAATCTACCTGTGTTGTTAGGTTAATTACGAACGGATCTAAACCTATTTGCTTTTCCTCACCCTGAGTTCAAATACTGCACTCGTCGCAGGGAATCTTGATGTTGTAGTGCTTGTATACCACAAAAGCCTCTACAGACTGAATTTCGTCGATCTGCGACAGCTCTTCGGTATAAAACTCCAGCAACCCAAACCCGGTTTTCAGGACAACGGTCAGAATCAGATCATACCGTCCCGTCACGACACCTACTGCAATCACGCCTTTGACCCCGCTGATCTCCTCCCCCTTTTTAACCAGTTCAATGGTTTTCAGCTTGATACCGATATAGACCACACTCTGGCCGGGAATTTTCTCGGGATCCACCAGCCCGGTAATTTCGAGCACCCCCTCCTTTTCCATATTACGGACCCGGGAACGAACGGTTCCTTCTGCAACCGAAAGCTTCTCCGCGACTTCCTTGAAACGTACGCGGCCTTTTTTCATACTGTTGACAATAGCAATGGTCAGATCGTCGATTTTCATGGGCAACGGGTTCGGTAAGAGTCGAAAAATCGGGCTGGATTGAAGTTTTGTTTTTCTTATCAAAACTGAAGGAAATTGACGGGTTTGTCAATATGATATCTATATTTTGTAAA
>JAOZRE010000149.1 GCA_029940215.1 bacterium
AGCCAACGCAATAGGTAGCATCGTAAAGAAGAGCTTTATGATTTTCGGGAGAAACACCATCATTTCCAGAAGAAGCCAACCCGACTTGCGTCAACGCACCCGCTACAGTGAGACCGCCAGCGGCGGCTCCCGCCACTTTGAGAAAACCCCGGCGGGACATGGGGTCACTCACGCAACAAGTATCGCATTCATTCTTTGATTTTTCAGTCATTTTAATCCTCCAAACGGCGAGTGATAACAATTTCAAAAATACCGCCAATCACAAGGATACCGATAAGCCATAACACCCAGACGTTGCTCTTATCAGGGTAAGATACTAATTCATTTAACGCGTCTTTGGATGTTTTAGGGTATTGATCTTTATCCCAGATAAGGTGTTCTATACGGTCGGCAGGATAGCCCAGGGCAGCAAAGTCGAGACGTCCTCCAGGTGAGTGGCACTCCTGGCACTGAACCGCTTCCCCGGCTGGTGCAACCGTGTGGGTGATGGGTGTTACGGATTCCGTTTCGACAAAACCGTATTTTCCGCTGTAAGACAGTCCAGCAGCCTTCATGCCGGTCGCGGATGCTTTGTCCCAATCGAAATTCCTCCAATAGGCTGAGTTGTCTTTTCCGAAAAGGTGTGGCGTAATCAGGGTATTATTCTGGCTGTCGTAGACCTGTTTCCCGGTAAAGCGTTTGACGGGCCAGATCTTCGCGCTGGGATCGTTGATGTTCCCGCCGTAACTGTTGACAGGAACAATATGAGTCGGGTCAATAGTGTCACCCGATAGAGTATATTCAGCCGTTCCGTTGAACCAGATATATTCAGGGATAACATTTTCACCATAGGTGAAATGTCCTTTGAAGGAATGATAGGTGACATTTCCGGCTTCATCCTTAACGACAAGGATTTTACCGTTTTCGGTTTTTCGCCCAGCGGTAGACCAATCCCAGCTCATCTTGGTAGGAATACCGCCGCGAGCAAATTTAGGGATATGGCAGGTTTGGCATGCGAGCGTTTCCGTGTGGGTGTTGAGCAGTTCTTCTTCATGCGGATCCGCGTCGTGACAATCCACGCAGGTTTTAACGTTTTCGTCATGCTCATAGCGGCTGCCGCTGATGTTGTGAGCGGTTGTTGTATGACATTCGGTGCAGGTGAAGTTCAGTCCGTCGATGTCCATATGAACATCGAGAGTGTGATCCGGTTTTTCGAGTGAACTGCACATATCACCATGTTTGACAGCATCTGCGCCGCCACCGTTTGCATGACAGACAAGACAATTATCACGGGTGGGGGCACCGATATTTTGAGCCACATAGGCCAAATCGACTTCGGGATCGGGCATTCCAGCGCTCGCACCAGGCTTTTTGTAAGTACCGGTTGAGTCGTGGCAGACGAGGCAGTCTACGTTTTCTTCAGCTCGGAAATTAAAGCTGTCATCTTTCCAGCCGTAGCCAACGTGGCAGCTTGTGCAACGAGGCTCATTGGACGTTGTTCCGATGCAGAAGTTGTTCAGTACATTCTTCTTCCCAATCGTTTGTCCGGTCGTCTTGTTGTGGTATTCCCAAGTCCAGTGCGTGGTATGTGTGACTTCGTAAGCATCGTCGATATGACAGGTGAGACAAGCTTTGGTGAGATCCTGGGGTGTTTCAAATTTTTGCTGTAATATCTCAAAAACACCATGGTAATTTCTGCCATTTCGATGGTCAGAATTATTAACCTGATTTTCTGTCTTTCCGCTGGTCGAATCAACGTTTACCTGCTGGGCGTGCTCTGATACCCGAGCAGACGCGCTACCACTGATAAATAAACCAGCACCAACCAAAATCGCTGGAACAGATAATCCAAGCGTGCGCCAAGTAGAGGATTTCTGATAGGGCATACGGACCATCTCCTTTAAATTAAAAAATTGAGACCGCTCCGAAGTATTGGAAGGTACCAAGAGTGGTAATGTGTGTTAAGCTGATACTATCAATCGCAGTAAGTATATGTCATCAAATCATTTGAGGCCTTTTTCCGAAAAAACTAAGAGACGCTTTCTCTAAAAACAGCAGGTAGAGCGGCAACCCCAACAGAAATGTTAAACTTCCGTTGGGGGGGATCTACATCAAAATTCTGCCAGCTTTCCATTCAAATATGCATCATAAGCCTCTTTGACTGTCATTTCGCCGGCGCCCACATAAATTTTCAGATTGGCTTTCTGCAATACAGTTGCCGCATTTCCACCCGGGCCATTTCCTGTCACTAAAACATTTGCGTTAAGATCAAACAGGATTTTTGCTGTTTGTGGGCCAGCTCCATGGGCTGTATCCGCCGCGGACTGATTGTCAAAATGACTTATTTCTTCTTTTTCATCATCATACACCATAAAATACTCAGTTCTTCCAAAACGAGCATCCATCAAGGAATCCCATTCTGTCCCTTTTGTTGTAAAAGCTATTTTCATTTTTTCCTCCAACTCATTTCTATTAAAATTCCAGTACAATGTACACGAACGACAAATAACACTGAATTATTGGTAACTAAGGGTCAGCTCAAAAAATAGTCGAGTGTTTCTTATTTGCATAAAAGAAACACGTCGCTGTCACATTCTGTTTGCAAATAGATTGTGTGAGGTTATTTTTTAACGATCCCTAAGCCACGTTTTTAATTTTTTCCCAGCTTTCTATAATAATCTCCTTTAGTGCGTTATCACCAAACTCCACAATCGTCTGCCCTTCGAGCATGGCCTCAGTGAATATTTCATCATAGGGAAGGCTGGATATGTGAACAATATTCTCCTCCTCTAAGAAAAATTCTATCTTCTCGGTAACCTGGGGATTAAGGTCTGCCTTATTGATGATGCATCCGGCCCTGATATTGAACTTTTTAACCAGTTGATAAACCCGCTCCAGATCGTGAAACCCTGATACAGTCGGTTCAGTTACCAGAACCGCAAATGAAGCACCGGAAAGAGATGACACTACAGGACAACCAATACCGGGGGAGCCATCCACAATCACAAATTCTTTTTCTGTTTCATTGGCAATATTTTTGGCCTCGTTTTTTACCTTGGCAACCAGTTTGCCGGAGTTTTCAGCACCAATACCGAGTTTCGCATGAACCATCCGGTTGCCGGCTTTTGTATTTGAAACATACCAGTCACCCACATTCTGACTGTTCATCGCTATTGCCTCAACAGGGCAGATACGTGCACAATATCCACAACCTTCACAATTCAGGGGGTCGATTGTATAAATATCATTCGCGACCGGAATGGCATTAAACCGACAGATCTCTGCGCACTCCCCGCAACTGGTACAACTATCCTGGTCGATTTCTGCAATTACGCCACTGTAAAAATTTTCTGCCTGCAGGTGTTCAGGTTTCAGCAGCAGATGCATATCGGCTGCGTCCACATCACAATCCGCAACGACAACATCTTTTCCACCCAGATAAGCAAATGATGCGGTGATGGAGGTTTTACCGGTCCCCCCCTTTCCGGAGATGACGACTATCTCTTTCATTCGTTGACTCCAATTTGCAAATCTTTGATATATTTTCCAATCTGCAGTAGCTGCTGTTTGACTTCCGGAATCTTTGTGTAAATCAACTCCCCGCGGGAATACAGTTCTGCTATCCGTCGGTCACTGGGGATTCTGGCGACGACCGGTATCTTTTCGATGTGACAGTAGTCAAGGACACCATCATTTCCAATTCCATCACGATTAATAACAACTCCAAATTTTTTGTTCAATTCTCGCATCGTATCCACAGCAAGTTGAAGATCGTGGAGTCCAAAGGGTGTGGGTTCTGTCACCAGGATCACAAAATCTGCTTCCTTGGTTGCTTCAATGACCGGACACGACGTCCCTGGTGGGGAATCGTATAGTTTGATAACATCTTCTGGAAATTCCTGATCGATATAGCTAATTGTCTGCGATATCAATGGAACTGCCTGCTCCTGGCCAATGTCCAGGCGGCTTTCCACAAAAGAAAGATGGCCCTTCTGATAGTGCCTCAATACCCCCATTTTCTGGGGAACCATAGGCAGGGACGACGTGGGACAAAGCTCTGAACAGGCATAACAACTGTGGCACAATTCAGGGAAAACCATCACCTCCATACCCAGCCGGATAACGGCATGAAAGTTACAAACATCCTGACAAGTGCCACTCAAAGAGCATGTATGCAGCTTCCATTCGGGTATCATCTTGTATTTGTCATCCTCGTGAACAAGTTGACCCGCAATGAACAGCCCCGAATTTGGTTCCTCAACATCCAGGTCAACCAGGACAACTTTTTCGTTTTCAGCCAGGTAACTCGCTAAATTAGTTGATAAGGTTGTTTTTCCCGTGCCGCCCTTTCCGCTGGCAATCGCAATTTTCATATACTTCCCGATATTGTCTATCCCGGATTGTTAAAGGATGGATTAAAGTACTGGTTAGTAGTCACTCAATTTCCAGTTTTAAATGTGTTTTGCAAATCGTAATCCGCCTTAACAACCAGGCATAACCGTTATGGGATTGTTTGGTGCACATAACGGTTATTTGATTGCTTTTCAACAAGGCTGACCGCGATGCGTGTTTTTCTGGGTCAGCTCAAGTAGCTCACCCTTTTCGAAGGCCTTTATGTTCTCTTCGATATTCAATGTTTCTGCTTGAAATACCTTGATTCCAAAGCGGTTGATCTTCTCCAAATCGCATTTTGCAACTCCGCCAACAATTGCTGCTTCAACAGACATTTCCTGTAAAGATTTTAACGGAACTTCAATACCATGGTCACTTTTCCCCAGTTGGTTTTCAACAAATTCGGTTTCACTTGTTTCTGTATTATACACGATAAATCGGGGAGACAACCGAAAATGACCATGCAGTACATCAAGGCTCCCTTGTTCCGTTTCAATTGGATAGCAAATATTCATCTTATTCTCCTGATAAAGTTGGCTTTAATAGGGCGACAGAACAAACATGAATTAAGAAAGTCGACAATACGAGACAATGCATCATTTAATTGAAAACATGCCCTTTTGTCTCTTTGACTTACTTGCTATACATAGCTGCAATTGACACGCCAGAGATATGGTTTATTCAAATCAGAAAACCGTGTCCTTTGGGCACGGTCAAGAACAATTGGCTCTGCCGTCAATTAAATGCCCCGTCGCTCTCGCGAAGGCGGGACCGACGGAGCCATAGGACCCGGATACTATTGCTAAAATCAATATTCAAAAAAATGGGCGTTGTACGTGATACCCACTTCTTCAAAGTCATGGTAGAGATCAGCCAGACGCTGGTTGGCTACAACAATGGCCAGCGGTTTTCCTTTCTTTTCTTCCTCGGTAGCGTAGCACCCCAGGCAGCGTTGGTAATGCCCTGTTTTTCCAAGGGTTTCTATGGTAAAGTAGCCGGTGAGAAAGGACTGTTTATTTGTCTTATTATCAAAATGTTCGACAGCCTGGACATACTCTGTTGAAACATTAACACTCACCTTACTTCCTTCCCTGGCAATATTTATGTAATCATAAATTGTCAGCGCTGGTTCAGCTGCATCCTGGATATTGTCAAATTTTATCAACATATCCTCCAGCTTAAACTGATTGTCTTCAACTTCAATTCCCACTTCACGCATTTTGGCATAGTCCCGATAAAGATAACGATTGGCAGTCATCACGGCCTGGGACACATGGGGACACAAGTTATGGGGACAGCCCCGGGCATAACACTTCCTGAACATAAACGATTCGTCGTCCACAGTAACGGCGTACCGACAGAGGAAAATATAGGCTCGAAATGGATTATCTCTATGGGCGAAATCCACCGGCAGTACTTCAAAAGACATACGACAGTTAACATCTGATCCTGATCTTTTGAGTTCCACCAAGTCAGTAACCCGTTTCGGGGGATAATGAATGGTTTTGTCTTTCATCGATAAACCTCACAGTTTTTGCAGGCGCACACCGTCTTTAACTGGATCTTTCCAGCCGTCACTCCAAAAGAAGATCTGCACCTAAAATAAGTTAAAAGGCCATAACAGCATCAGCTTTAAGAGCTAGAAGGTTTACCTGACCGGCGGCTGTCGTAACGGCTCCCTCAATCAGATCAGATTCTTCAATACCTCTTTCTTTAATGCAAGGGGCACAAACTTTAATTTCGCCACCCAGTTCCAAAAAGTCCGCCAGCAATTTCTTTACCGGGGGAAATCCACCAGGCTTATCCATGGTATCCACATAGCCTTTTTTAGCCATCTGAACGGATGCCCCCTGCAGGACAATTATCGCTTTAACATCCATTGCCAGGGCTGCTCCTCCCAGGACGAAGGGGATAGCTGCCTTTTCTGCGTTATCGTTTGCGTAAGTAGAAAGATACAAAATCATCTCTTCATTTTCTGACATCGTTTGTCTCCGTTTTTTTTTTATTAATTGTTTGCCAGTGCGCGCTCCCGGACCTTCATTAAATATTGTATCAGTGGTCTGTAGAGCTGGTGCGTCCATTTGGCAAAGGGAACTTCGATGACCAGCATGGGAACCGCGATCATCAAATGAATGACATATATGTAATAGGTCGACAAAGGCATTTCCAGTAACCGTCCAATATGAACCAGGATACCCGTAAAAGTCGTTAACCAGAGCAGCGCTAAAAACGCCCAATCTGAAGAGTGGGTATGCTTGTATACTGTTTTGCTTTTCCTTAGTCGACCGATAATAGCGTAGGAGGTGCCATAGAGAATAGCAAAAGTCGAATAGTATCCGAGAAACCGGATAGGGTTCCAGATAGAAAGGATCTCATCCCGTTGAAACCAACGAAGTCCGACAACTACAAACAAGAAAATGATTGAGTAACCGGTCATGATCAACAGGTGAACAAACCATTGCATCTTCTGAGAATCTGTCTTGCAGGATATAAATTGTTTCTGGGTCGTCAGGTGGAGGATAAATTCTTTGAATTCTGCGAGATAAATAGAAACTGGAATCCCCCGAATCAAAAACCCACGCGAAGGTTGCTTACCATCTTCGTCCGGCAGGAGATACTGCGCCGGATCACCGGTCACAGCCGTGAACATTCGATATCCGTTACTCAGCAACAAGACTGATAGTACGCCCAGCATAATCAGGTCCAAAATCTCAATCACCGTGTTAGGGGCAAAGACGTTCAGTGCCACCCGGTCGGTCAACATCGGTCCGTGAAAAAAGTAAAATCCAACCCCAACCAGGAGACCAATGATCAGAATAGCCAGCACCTCAAATAGCTTGGAGATGTAAAAAAGACGGGATATTCCCGTCCAATCATACTTTGTCGTCAAATAACGCCTGATCCCCATCATGACTTCCGCCGGATTCGCATCACGGGGACAGGTTTCTGTGCAGTCTCCGCAATAGTAACACAGCCAGGGCTCCGGACTTTGCAGGAGTTTTTCCTTGGCGCCCAACTGCAGGTAACGAATCGTTTTCCGGGGAAAAGGGGTTGATTCGGTTGACAGCGAACAGACTGCAGTACAATTGCCGCAATTAAAACAGGTACTGGCGTCTGCAACCCCAAATTTTTTCAAGTCCAGAATAAAATCTGGATCAACACCTATACTCATGATTTTTTCTCCGTTCAAAAATTACAATTTTCAAGAACTCGTTTGTTTTTCGTTTATAAAAATATTCAGGAGCAGGTTATTGGGGTACAAATTCGTATTTAAAATAATCCCCGGCCTTTTCACCTTCAGACACCAAACCATATTCCATCAGGCTGGCCACATAGAGCATCACCTGGGAAGTGGGAAGGTTGATTGCTTCTGCGATCTCAGGGACCGTTTTCCCACCAGCCTGCAGTTGCTCATTGATATTTTTAATGTCGCTGTTTTGAGCTTTATTCATATTTCGAACCTGCTCAATTATTTCGCTACGCTCTTTACGAAGCGCTTTTAAGGCTTCTTTTTTTTCGTCCTTTTTATTTTCGCCCATGAGTAGCACCAATTCTTATTTTTTAAGGCATCCCTTTCCCCAGGACGTCCTGTTTTGAATAACAACAGGGCGAGCAGCAGGCAGAGACACCGGATTTATACTAACAATGAGATTATACCGAAACAATGGCATCAACCATTTCCTCATATTGTTCCAGCTTCCAACCATTGATATCAATTGCATTTTCCGGACAGACCGCAACACAGGCACCACACCCTGTACAGACGGCCTCGGCGACCTGCGCTTGTTTTGTGATTTTCCCATCAACTTCCACCTCTTCCATTGAGATCGCACCCTCCACCAGGCAGGCGATCACACATTCACCATGCCCGACGCAACGCTGTGAATCGACCTGAGCTATAAATGGGTCGAGTTCCACAAAGCCTTTGGAAAGTAAAATTGATGCCTTTGCAGCGGACGCCTGTGCAGCGTTACAGGATTCGCCGATATCCATTGGCGCCTGACAGGTTCCAGCCAGCAAAACCCCTGTTTTAGCAAGTTCCACCGGCCTTAATTTGGGGTGAACCTCCTGCAGAAAACGGTCTGCGCTGACAGGAATTTTCATCATTTCCGTCAGGTCGGTAATATTGCTCGGGAGCATCCCCACTGCAAGAACCACCAGATCAACCTCTGCCTCTAGCTCTTCTCCGAATGTCAGAGTATCCCTGACTGTTACCTTCATCGGAAAGGAACTGTCTGGGGTTTGTTCCACAACGGGGCTGCTCTCAGGCTCAAAACGCATAAAGACAACATTGTTTTTTGAGGCCTCCTCATAATACTCCTCCTGTCCCCGACCATAAGTCCTGATATCGCGAAAATATTCGAATACATGTGTCCCTGGGTGTCGCTTGCGAATATCAATAGCTGCTTGAAGCGTCGCTGTACAACAGGTCCGCGAACAATGTTCATTATAGTTACCATTCTCATCCGGTTCATGAACCCCGGGAATATGTCGACTTCCGACACAATGGATGAGGGCGGCTCTTCGTATTTTTTTGCCGTCAATTCTCAAAACATCATTTTCGCTTTTGTCCTCTGCCATGATTTTGATTAATTGCGGCAGCGTAATAACATGAGCATTTTCTCCATACCCATACTCATCTGGCCTTGGGGTATACGTCTGAAAACCACTGGCAAAAACCATGGCTCCTGTTTCTATCACGATTTCCTCTTTTTCCGTCGGTACCTTTTCCGAATAATAACCGGCAAACGGAATGTAGCTGCCGACATCTTTGCCGCTGTTTGCCAGTCTTTTCAACTTTTCAAAGTCTTCAGGTGAATCAGGACGTTTCCTTTCGAGTTTGACTTTGAAATTTCCGATATACCCTTCTGACTGAACTATCTGGCTACACGTGTACACATTGATATTCGGGTCACTGACCACAGCGGTCGACATCTCAGTGATGATATCAGCGGCATCGGCTCCGGTAGGAAAAAGCTTGTCAAGGTTGGCGACCTGACCGCCCAGAAAAGGGCTCTTTTCAATCAACGCGACCTTGATACCTTTTTGGGAAAGGTCCTGTGCCGCTCTAAGTCCCGACATTCCACCGCCAATCACAACAACATTTTTGTGGGCATCTACCCTGATGGGGTCCAGTGGAACAAGTCTTTTGGCTTTGGCAATCGCGGCTTTAACCAGAACAGTAGCCTTGTCTGTTGCCGGGGCACCATCATGGACCCAACTGACCTGTTCGCGAATATTCGCATGCTCATACAGATAGGCATTCATATCAGCCCTTTTAATGGCTCCGCGAAAGGTTGTCTCATGCAGACTTGGTGCACAGGATGCGACAACGACCTTATTCACTTTTCCGCTCTTAATGTCTTCCTGGATTAATTCCTGCCCCGGGTCAGAACACATAAACACGTTTGTATGAACCATGCTGACACCTTCAATACCTTTGACATTATCGGCAACCTGCTTTACATCTACATGATCAGAGATGTTACCACCGCAGTGACAGATATATACGCCGACCTTGTCTTCACTCGTATCTTCTTTCGGTTTTGATGACATTTTTAGATTTCTCCTGTGACTGTGAAAATTTCAATTCCTTTGTTCAGGCTGTACCTGTACTTCAACCAATTATCCATGACCTGCTCATGTGAGGCCGCTTCAGGCCGCCGCACTTTTTTTTGTGAGGTACTTGGCGGCTTCGATAGCAGCAGCACCCGCCTCCGTGATTGTATCAACGATGTCTTTAGGCCCCAATGCGACACCCGCAGCAAAAACACCCTCCATATCCGTCACTGATGGAGCGGTCATCGGTTTAATCGATTTAATAAATGCATCTGTATCACAGGAAACGTCGCAGACACCTGCGGGATTCCATTCAGGAACCATCCCCAATGAGAGAACCACCAGATCATGCTCTCTTTGTACAACTCCTCCATCTCCCTCTTGATTTTCAATCCTGAGTTTTACATATTGATTGTCACTTTGTTCAATTTTTGCGACTTTCGCTTTTACAAACTCAATGCCCATGGCTTTGGCGTTTTGAAAAAACTGCTCATAGCCCTTTCCAAAAGCACGAATATCCATGTAGTAAATCGTAATGTCGGCCAGGGGAAGAGAGCCTGAGAGAAGCATGGCTTGTTTGATCGCATACATACAACAAACCCTGGAACT
>JAOZRE010000150.1 GCA_029940215.1 bacterium
TCCCTTTGACTGGTATGTAGAGGTTGGTTTCAGGGCTGGTGTAACCGATAATGCAGGGAAGGTGGCTCGCGAAAATCTTGAACTGAGACTGCCTGAAAAATTCGCAGGCAAAGAGATAGTAGCGGCATCAACCGGTTACTTTATTGAAGGCGCATTCAGTGAAACAGAAATTCACTCTGCGGTTGATAAGCTGTTGATGAATGGGCTGATTCAACGGAAATACGTTATTTCCAAAGCGGACTGGGAAACCAGGAAGACCGCTCTGAATCAGATTCCCATGCCCATAGGAGATGATGAAGTCAAGGTTCAGACCCTTGATTGCTCTGCAGTGGATAAAATTCTGAATCTCAGTAACCAACGTATCCTCGCACTATCGCCGGAGGAGGCGTCAATCATCTATGAATGGTTTGGTCAGGAGGTGGTCCGTAACCTGAGAAGTCAGTCAAATCTGCCGGAACAACCAACAGATGTCGAGCTGGAGACCATTGCCCAGACCTGGTCAGAACACTGTAAACATAAGATTTTTAACGCCAATATCCGCTACACAGACGAAAATGGAAACACCGAGGAGATTAGCTCCCTTTACAAATCTTGTATTCAGCGGTCGACACAGGATATTCGCAAAATACTGGGTGATAAGGACTGGTGCCTTTCAGTCTTCAAGGACAATGCGGGCATTATCCGATTCAATGATCAGCACAGCATCGCCTTCAAGGTGGAGACCCATAATTCACCATCTGCCCTTGACCCATATGGCGGTGCTCTTACCGGCATCGTTGGTGTCAATCGAGACTCCTTTGGCGTGGGCATGGGCGCACAACTGATTGCTAATATAGATGTTTTCTGTTTCGGACCACAGGACTACCAGAAACAGCTTCCCAGTCGCCTACTGCACCCGTCCCGGATATATGAGGGGGTTCGACAGGGTGTGGAGCATGGCGGCAACCAGAGCGGAATCCCCACGATCAACGGTGCAATTGTTTTTGATGAGTGCTATGTTGGAAAACCACTGGTTTTCTGTGGAACCGCAAGCATTATGCCAGCCCTTCATGACAACCAACCGTCTGAGGACAAAGCAGCCAGACCCGGTGATATTATCGTCATGAACGGCGGACGGATTGGAAAAGACGGTATTCATGGTGCAACCTTTTCATCGGTAGCCTTGGATGAAAACTCACCCGTCAGCGCTGTTCAAATTGGAGACGCTATCACCCAGAAACGGATGTTCGATTTTCTCTGGGAAGCAAAAGAGGAGAACCTTTATTCCTGTATTACTGACAACGGTGCTGGAGGCCTTTCCTCATCCGTCGGGGAAATGGCCCAGTTCAGCGGTGGCTGCAAGCTGCATCTGGATAGGGCTCCCCTGAAATACGACGGACTGCAGCCATGGGAGATTCTGATATCCGAAGCACAGGAACGGATGACGGTTTCTGTGCCTCCTGAAAAGCTCGACCGTTTTCTGGAGCTGTCGGAATTAATGCAGGTTGAATCAACGGTTCTGGGGGAGTTTACTGATTCCGGCTATTTTGAGTGCTATTACGAGGATAAACTGGTTGCTCAGCTCGAAATGGCCTTCATGCACAACGGTCTGCCGGCTATGAACCTCACGGCAGAATGGACACCCCCTCTTCAGGAAGTTCTGAATCATCAGGAACCTGCAGATTATGTAAAAATGTTGCATACCCTGCTGTCCCGGCCCAATATCTGCTCGAAAGAGTCGGTGATTCGGCAATACGACCATGAAGTGCAGGGAGGTAGTGTCATTAAGCCACTGGTCGGTATTCAAAACGAAGGTCCCTCGGATGCAGGTGTCATTAGACCGGTATTGGATAGTATGGAAGGAATCGCTGTTGCCAATGGGATTTGCCCTAAGTTCTCGGTGCTGGATACTTACAATATGGCAGCTTGCGCTATTGATGAAGCAATTCGAAATATTATCGCTGTTGGTGGCAGCCTGGAACAGATCGCCGGACTGGACAACTTCTGCTGGCCGGATCCGGTACAATCGTCCCACACACCCGACGGAGCCTATAAACTTGCTCAGTTGGTCAGAGCCTGCAAGGCCATTTACGATTACTGCCCCGGTTTTGGTGTCCCCTGCATTTCAGGAAAAGACAGCATGAAAAATGATGCCAACCTGGATGGGCAAAAGATATCCATTCTACCGACTTTGCTGTTTTCAGCAGTCGGTAAGCTGGAGGATGTCCGCAAATGTGTGACCTCCGATCTGAAAGCAGCTGGTGACCTGGTATACATCGTAGGTGATACATTTGATGAGTGCGGCGGATCTGAATACTATCAGGAGCTTGGTCTTGAAGGGGGCATTGTTCCCAGTGTCGACCTGAACACAGCAAAAGATCGCTACGAAAGAATATCCCGGGCGACACAAGATGGGCTGATCCGAAGTAATCATGACTGCTCAGACGGCGGAATTGCCGTTGCAGCTGTTGAAAAGGCAATCGGCGGGAACCTTGGACTGGACCTGAATCTCGAGTCAGCAAACAGTCAAAACCGTTTGCCCAATGACCGTTTTCTGTTCAGCGAGAGCCAGAGCCGCTTTGTACTGACGGTCGATCCGAACAACAGGGAACAATTTGAAGCACTGATGGCTGGATCAGCTTGTTATTGCGTTGGGACAGTCACATCTGATCCGACCATCTCTATCGTTATTGGAGATGAAACCATCATCACTGAACCAGTGTCTACTCTGAGAGAATCATGGCAGAAGACACTCAGTAAGCCTGAACTGAATTAGCCATCTAGTTAGCTAAGGGTCGGCTCAAAAATTACTTGGCATTTTGTCGGCAAAATATCCGGTCTTTATAAGGCTTTTGTGGACAGTTTATGCCAAGTTATTTATGAACGATCCCCAATTACCTGAACTCAGCAATTTTGAACCTGAACAACAAGCGAACTGATCATGGACAACTACCTGCCCCAGGAAATCGAAACAAAATGGTATGAACATTGGGAATCAAAGAAATACTTTTCCCCTGACAATCAAAATGCGGACAAAACATATACAATTGTCATCCCGCCACCTACTGTAACGGGTTCTCTGCACATTGGTCATGCGCTGGTAAATACACTCCAGGATGTTCTGATCCGCTGGAAGCGAATGCAGGGCTTCAAGACACTCTGGCTGCCAGGAACGGACCATGCCGGGATTGCCACCCAGATGGTTGTTGAAAGAAAGCTTAGAGCTGAGGGTATCGAAAGGGAAGAGCTTGGTCAGGAGAAATTTGTTGAAGAGATCTGGAAATGGAAGGAGCAATCCGGAAGTACTATCTTTCGACAACTGAGAAGACTTGGTGCCTCCTGCGACTGGGAACGCGAACGGTTTACCCTTGATGAGGGTCTCTCCCGTGCCGTTAAGAAAAGCTTCGTCGACCTTTACAATGAGGGACTTATATATAGAGGTGAGTATATCATCAATTGGTGTCCCCATGATAAAACAGCCCTTTCAGACCTGGAAGTGGATCATGAAGATAGAGAGGGTTCTTTAACCTATATCGCCTATCCCCTGGAAAATGGAGAGGGAGAACTGGTCGTCGCAACCACCCGCCCCGAAACCATGCTGGGTGATACGGCAGTTGCTGTTAACCCGGATGATCCTCGCTTCAGTCAGTACATCGGACAGAATGTCGTATTGCCGCTGGTTGATCGGGTTATTCCCATAATCGCGGACGAATTTGTAGAGACCGAATTCGGTACTGGTGCGGTCAAGGTAACACCAGCCCATGATCCCAATGACTTTCAGATGGGACAGCGGCATGACCTGCCTTCGATCAATATTTTCACTGAAAATGCTGAGATTAATGAGATATTTCCACCGCTACAGGGGAAGGATCGATTCGAAGCTCGCAAGCAGATTGTTGAGATGCTGAAAGAAGCCGGTGTTTTCAGAAAGGCTGATAAACACCCCCATTCCGTTGGTCAGTGCCAGCGTTGTAAAACAATTGTGGAACCCAGACTCTCGACTCAATGGTTCTGCAAAATGTCAGACATGGCCAAAGCATCAGTTGAGGCTGTTAATGATGGGCGATTACGCTTTGTCCCGGAGAGCCAGACCAAGGTCTTCTTTGAATGGATGAACAATATTCAAGACTGGTGCCTGTCCAGACAACTCTGGTGGGGGCACCGTATTCCTGCCTGGTTTTGTGATGACTGCGGGCATATCAATGTCTCAGAAGAGCTGGCAGTGACCACCTGTTCAAAGTGTCAGTCAGCCAGCCTGACACAGGAAAACGATGTTCTTGATACCTGGTTCAGCTCAGGGCTGTTCCCATTTTCAACTATGGGATGGCCGGATAAGACTGAAGATCTTGGTAATTTTTATCCCAACTCTTCTCTGATTACGGGTTATGACATCCTGTTTTTCTGGGTTGCCCGGATGGTGATGATGGGCATCAAACTGACAGGGGAGGTCCCCTTTCCGGAGGTTTTCCTGCACGGACTGGTCAGGGACGAAAACGGTGAAAAAATGTCCAAAACCAAGGGAAATGTCATAGACCCGCTCGATATTGTGGAGAAGTACGGCGCAGATGCCATGCGCTTTACCTTGACCAGCCTGACCGTGATGGGAAGAGATATTAAACTGCCGGAAAAAATCATCGAGGGCAACCGAAATTTCATCAATAAAATCTGGAACGCTACCCGTTTTACCCTCAGCCATATCGAAAGACTGGGAGAAGCGCTTCCCGTCGAAAAAGTTGAACCGGGTTTATTTGATCGCTGGATTCTGAACCGGTTAAAGCAGGCTGTTTTCGATGTGAACAGATACCTGGCAGACTACCGGTTTAATGAAGCAGCTAAAGCAACCTACGCTTTTGTCTGGCACGAGTTCTGTGACTGGTATCTGGAAATTATCAAACCCATGCTTTTCGGCAAGCTTGAAGACAAGCAACAGGCAGCCTCGTTGTCCGTTCTGTTTCATGTGCTTGAACAGAGCCTTCGACTGCTGCACCCCATGATGCCTTTTGTAACAGAAGAACTCTGGCAGCAGCTTCCCGGAGCTGGTGAAACCATAATGTTAAGTCCCTTTCCCGATGCTTTGGAAACTGATATCGAGCCAGCGGGTGATGCTGAACAGCTAATCGAGCTGATCAACGTTGTTCGCAATATTCGCGGAGAAAACGGTATTAAACCCAACCGAAAAATCGACATCATTTGCGTCAGCAACCAGACTGCCCTGAATGACAATATCTCTGACTTTCAGGAGATCATCAAGGCGTTGGCCGGTGTGCAAAAAATCGACCTATCGGTAGGCATCGACAATAAAGAAGGACTTGCCGGCGGCGTCGGCAGCGGTTTTGAAGTTTATATTGACCTTGCCGAAAACATAGATGTTGCGCAGGAAACCAGTCGTCTGGAGAAAGAGAAAGCTAAACTCCTGGCAAAGCAGGAACAGATTAACCGGAAATTGAACAACGAGGAATTCCTTGCCAAGGCTCCAGAAAAGGTAGTGGCGAAAAACCGTGCAGAGCTGGCTGAAATTGATACCAAAATTGAAAAAATCGACAAGAATCTCAAAGCACTCAGTGCCACATAAACCGTATTTATCATGGTAGCCAACGCGATTTCACATCTATCCGATGTCAGCTCTTTTCTGGCCATGGAAGTCTTTGCCCGTGCCCAGGAACTTGAAAAAAAGGGACGGAACATTATCCACCTTGAGTTTGGAGAGCCCGATTTTCCAACCCCGGCTGCGATATCTAAAACCGCCATCCAGGCCATTAACGATTCCGAAACCCGGTACACCCACACACAGGGAATCATGCCTTTTCGGGAAGCAGTGGTGGATAAGTACCGGCGCCAGTACGGGGTGAACATTTCACCGGACCAGATCTTAACCTCCAGTGGCAGTTCTGTGTTGCTCTACCTGGCCATCCGTCTGCTCATCCCTCCTGGTGATGATATGATCATGACCAATCTCTGTTACTCCTGCTACAACAACCTGGCTGTGATTGCAGGCGTCAATCCGGTACGGGTGGATATTCATCTTGAGGATAACTTTGAATTGGACATCAATGCAGTTAAAAAGGCGATCACACCCAGAACACGCGCTATTCTTATCAATTCACCCATGAACCCTACTGGGACCGTGCTGTCCAAATCCTGCATGAAGGAACTGGCAGCGCTCGGCATTCCGATCATATCCGATGAGATCTATTCAGACCTGACCTATGAGGGGGATATCTATTCCATCCTGAATTATACAGATAATTGTATCGTCCTGAACGGCCTTTCTAAATACTATGCCATGACAGGCTGGAGACTGGGATACATGATCATGAATCCGGCCTGGACCGGAGTAGCTGCCAAGGTTCACCAGAACATGATGATTTCTGCCGCTGAATTTGTGCAGAAAGCCGGCGTAACAGCAATCGCCGAGGCAGAAAACGAGTGCGCCAAGATGGCAAAGGCATTTGACGAACGACGGAAATTTGCCCTGAAACGGTTGTCAGAGTGTGGACTAGACCCCGGATACAATCCCGTTGGGGCTTTTTATATTTTCTTGAAATATCCAAAAGATATCGACTCACTATCACTGTCTATGGATATTCTTGAAAAAGAGAGGGTCGCCATGACACCAGGCATCGACTTCGGACCAGGGGGTGAGGGTTTTATCCGACTCAGCTATGCCAACTCCATGGAAAATATCGATGAGGCAATCAAACGGCTGGAGCATTATTTCTTTAGTTGATCAGAAGCCAAAAGAGAGGTAGTAGACAGTTCGGAGGCTGGGTTTCTGACCGGCGTATTCTCCGGTCTCTTCAATATATTTGGAATAACCCAGAATGATACTGTGTCCCAGGGCCAGTTCGACACCGCTCAGTCCATAGTTATCTTCTGCCCGGTATCCTTGGTTAGATCCCATTCTAAGGCTGATCCAACTGGTGGTTCTTGAGAGAGGCAGAATACCCAGTTCAAGACCATAGTGCAGACGTCTGGCATAACTGTCATCCCCCTCTGATCCCTGCTGATTCGTCAAATCACGCCAGTCCATGGCAGCGGTAAACTTGAAGATACCGAATTCGTGTATCATCGCAGCTCCAAGAGCATACTCCTCCGGAATATCGGTTGCATCCTGCATCGAGATTTTTTTCCGCCAGACACCACCGATCATAATCCGTGATTTGGTCGCCGTCCGATATAAAAACCCAATATCATAGCCGCTTCCCGAGCCCTTGACACCATCGCCGTCAAGGGTTGGAAAATCGTCATTGGCCAGGGCATTGTTCAAATCATATGTGAAATCTAGCTCCTGTCGTTCGATCACTTTATAGCTGAGACCTAGTACCAGCTTCCCGAGCCCTACAGGAATGGATATGCCAGCCTGACGGATATGGTCCAGTCTCGTAAAGGAATTAATTTCTGGGAGACTGGGGTTACGGACCTCGACATCCAGCGTTGCTTCATAGGTATAGTTCCCCCCAAGTGTCATCCCTTTTTTATCCATGTTAATAAACAGGTTCGCACCTGTGTCCAGCTTGAAGTAGGGATGTTGACCGATAAAGTCGTTCATGAAATCGATCTGTTCCGATTGGGTATCCAGGTTAAAGGAACCGTCCTTTGCCATCTCATATAGTGCTTCGGCATCATCCGAATAGGCTGCCTGAACAAATGGAAAATCAACCCACCAGTTGAATATGTTGGCCATGGCTGCAGGATTATAAAAGAGAGCCGCACTGTTGTTAGCGCTGGCAATACCGGTGTTCCCCATGGCCAGGGAGCGATAATCCTGTCCAATCCTGCGATATTCAATCGCGCTGACAATAGTCGAACCGCTGACCGTCAGCAATAGCGCCATCCATAATGTCAGACAGTTTTTTATCATCACGGATCAGAACCCCGGGTTTTCCAGAAAATTCAAAATTTCGCAATCGTTAATCGCCAGATCTGCAGCCGCTGGTGGCAAAATACCTCCTGCCTTACAGAACGCTGCAGGATCGAACGGTGACACCGTTATCGAAAAATTATTGCCCGTATCCATTTTACCGTAAAAACTGAGTGAAGAGAGATCCTCAGTTCCAACCAGGGCATAGGCTTCGCTGGCAACTTTATTGTAATAGAGTGGACTGCCAGCCTGAATAATCGCACTGTCAACGGTTACATCATAGGTTAGACTTCCAGCACCGTCCGGGTATGGCGGATGACCCGATATATTAAAGGGCAGTGTTGATGTCCCGTCATGACTGGATTGTCCAAGAAATACATCCGTCGAAATATCGGCACAAATTCCCTCATAAAACGCACTTCCCAATCCCCCAAAAACCAGGGAATCAGGAATGTCCACCGGCACAACCCCAATGGAGGGAGCAAAACCGCAGTTGTTGACATCAGCAGGGTCTCCGGCACAGGTCTGAATCTGACCGGAGACCTTCGTCAGACTTAACAGGGTCTTTAATTCCCTAAAAATCAACAGGCTGGAAACCAGAATCCCCTCCATATATATGGTCTGATCTTTAACACCAATTTCTGCCATGAGAAGATTCAACGCTTTCTTGTAATCGGAAACCTTGGTTGGAGTATCAGGGATATAATCAAACAGCAACCCTGTCGGGGAACTCGACGAATCCGACAATTCTGTCAGTATCGATGCCATGGTCAGGCCAGATCTTCCCATATAGGCTATAGCTGTTAAATGCTTACCTTCGTCACTCTCTAAATCATCACAGGCATCAATAGCATCTGCCCATTGCCGCTCATCGAGTAACACCTTACAGGTCTCAAGTCCACCTGCTACATGTGTAGCCTCTGTATCTTTACAGCCACTAATAGCCCAGCACAACCCTGCCAACACGAACAGATAGACTGCTGATCGAAGTAGCGGGTAATTCCGGAATACTTTCAGGCTCAATTGGGCCATCATAAGCTCGTGGTGTAAAATCGGCTTGTTGAAAAAAAGATTTACGGTTCTATTCTTCCGGTTTATACTTACAATTATCGTACCTCAAATGCTAGATGCTAACCGAACCTTCGTCAATTGTATTTAAGGTTACTGGACATATTCTGTTTAAAGAGAGTAGAAGGGCTTGAAGAGTCTGATTTTAATATTCAAAGAATAATAGAAGGATAGCAATGGAAGAATTTGACTACATGGGGGTCGCCAACACCATCCCCGATGGCTGGTATACAGCCCAGGAAGCAAAAGAAACCTCGGCGGGGATATTTTATGACATTATGATCAGTACCGCCATGAGATTTGAGATTATCATTAAAGATGACCAGGATTTTAAAGGGTTACTGGATATCATAGCTGAAGAGCGAAAGGTTCCCGTAACAGAAGTACTTCAGGATATTCAAAATGTTGCCCTTACAGTTGGCGCTGTCAGGCTTTTTCGCGATAAGTATCCGGAAATTGCGGAACGGTTCCCAAAAGATGAATTCGGCAATCCAGGGTATCCACCACCATTTTTAGCAAAAATACTGGGTGTTGACGATACGGTGGCCGAAAATATTCTGAATGGTGTTTTAAAGGAATACAGTATCTATCTAAGTCCCGGTGGACCTGCTGATTAGTAGAAATTATAATCAAGGATCGAAAATGAAATTTCTCCATACAATGATTCGCGTGCTGGATCTTGACCAGGCTCTGGACTTTTTTGTTGATAGACTAGGCCTGATAGAGATTCGCAGACATGAATTTCCCCAAGGCCGATTTACCCTGGTCTTTCTGGCAACGGCAGAGAATGAACCCCAAGTGGAACTGACATACAACTGGGATGAAAAAGAGCCTTACAGTGAGGGTCGGAATTTCGGCCACCTCGCCTTCAGAGTAGAAAATATATATGAGTATTGCGATAATCTACAGAAGAAAGGAGTAACAATTCTGAGACCTCCAAGGGACGGACACATGGCTTTTGTTCGGTCACCGGACCAGATTTCAGTTGAAATACTTCAGGAGGGAGAAGCTCTGGAACCCCAGGAACCATGGCTTTCCATGCCCAATCAGGGAGAGTGGTAGGCAATCTTCGGTATAGCCTGTGGCAGTGTCCAGCACTTATCTTCCAAATTAAGAGCAGGCAGATTTTTCACATTGACAGGTAGAACATGTGCCCTGCTGTCAAATGCTGCCTGACCTGAATTCTTTTATTCTTCCTGCTCTTCAGGAGCCGGCTCGAATTCCGGTTTTTCGCCACACACAATCTGCGCAGCATGATAGATGGAATCTGCGCGGATCACCCGATTGATTTTAACCCCATGCGCTCGATAGGTACCAGCACCCAGTGCCTTGATTTTAGCCCTGCCACCAACAGCATGCCCTCCGCATTCATATATCCGGATACCGGAATCATCCTTCCAGATATAATCAATTGCGTACCCCACAGAGGTCAGAATAAGTAATAACGTGATAAACCAAATAAACGCTGCTTTTTTCATGATTATTTCACCGTGCAGACAGTGTTTTCGGCGGGCTGATTCCAGGTTCGGTATGCCCCGCTCCTACTTTCTATTTTAATAAAACGAATCCGCACCCAAAGGGTACGGTATTGCTTTGCCCCCTTGAAGG
>JAOZRE010000543.1 GCA_029940215.1 bacterium
AAGCCGTTAGAAAAAAGGCTTTTGAACTGCTCCTGGCCAGTTTGGAGAAACATGGCATCGAAGTTGTCAGGAACGATGTGGATTCTAAAATCAGAAAGGATCTAAATGCATCGCTGTTAACTCTTTCCCGGAATCCGGAAAACCAGGAGATGATAGCCAAGGTAGCGAACCTGCTGACTAATTTTCTGGAGCAGACCGAGCAACAGGTTATTACTGAAAAAAGCGTACGTTCCATAGCGGCTTTTATCAATCAGGAATTGGTCGCGAAAACGTGTAAGAATGGGAATGAATCGGTCAGGAACAAGGTAAGCGAATTGATGCAGGAGCATTTAGGGCAACTATCTACCGATATCGTAAATTCGGGAAGTAAGAATACAATTGTATCCTACATTAATAAGCAGGGCGTCGCGTGGACATGTCAGAGCAAGAACCAGACGGTGGCATCCCAAACTGAAACTATCTTTCGTGCCTATCTGCAGAAACTGGATGAAGGTGTTGTTACTCAGGATACAGACAAAGCAGTTCGAAAGCTGATTAACGAAATGCTGGTTGAAACCTCATGCCAGACAGACAACAAGGACGTTAGAAATAAAACTAGTGATCTATCCCAATACCTGATCAAGCATTTTGACAGCTCAATTATTCAGGCTGATACCGAACAGACCATTGCCAGGCATATCAATAGCGAGATGAAAACGTTTGCCTGTGAAGATGATAATAGCATTATACTCGGTAAGGTTGAGAGCCTGTTGTCAGATTTGATGAACTCCCTGGATGCCTCTGTGCTGAGCCGTTCGACGGAACAGGCCATTTTTGATAACTTGAATCGGTTGTCAGTCGAGTCTGCATCGGTGAGTGACCATCGGGGAATGACTGAAAAAGCGGATGAGTTGCTGAGACAATATCTGAATGAATGTTCAATTATGGATGCGGTCGATCAGAAATCGATGGCAGCTATTAAAGAAAGCTTGAATTCAGTGATTCTGGAAACACTGAGCACATCTAAGAAGGTTGAAAAAGAGGCTAAGCGGCTGTTCAACGAAATCCTGTCAAAAAGCAATGCTGAAAACATAGATCCGATTATCCGCATGAAAACAGAAGCTGCCCTGTATAAAGTGATTGTCAAAGAGCTGTCTGTATACGAAAATCCGGAGTTGGTCAGAAAGGCCGTCGATTTCATTCATGAAATTTCCCAGAGGCTTCCGAGTAAATCGTCTGCAAATGATATGATAATGAATTCAAAAGCGAGACAGATACAATATCTCAAATAGCCAAATACCCTGACAGGGCTCTATTTTCATGAGAAATCACATTCCCGGTCCTTTTCGGCATTCTCTTCTGTTTTTATGTATAATACCGCTGATCCTCCTTGCTCTGTTCAGCTTTGGCTGCGATCAGTATTCAGCTTCAGAGTCCAAAAAAATTCCTTCAGATGAGGAGCTGTCCAGATTCTTAAAGGAACAGTATTTTGAAGTTCCAGATAAGCCAGTGGTAATTGCTGACTTTAAATACTCCCTGTTGAACGGCGAAGAGGAGCGGTTGTCATCGAATCATGGAAAGGTTGTATTCTTGAATTTTTGGGCAACCTGGTGCTATCCTTGCCAGAAAGAGATGCCGGACATGCAACAGCTGGCCGAAGAATTGAAGGATGAGCCTTTTCGGATACTGGCTGTTAACTATGGAGAAGAGCTTGATCGCGTGGAGCGGTTTGTTGACAAATTTTCCTACTCTTTTGATATGGTATTGGATAAAGAAAAGGCGATCAGTTCTCAACTAGCCGTGAAGGGACTTCCAACGACCCTGATAATCGATCAGCAGGGGCGATTGATGGGCAAGCTGATGGGGCCAGCGAAATGGAGTCGGAAAGCGTATAAGGATTTTTTTAAGTCACTAACCCAAAAATAACCAGAGAGGGAGGAATATGTTTAATATGGGTATGACGGAGATGCTGATCATCGGTGCCATCGCACTGATTGTTCTGGGTCCGTCCAAGCTTCCTGGTGTGGTCCGGGCGATCGGGCGTGGACTGGCAGAATTCCGCAAGGCCACCAATGAATTTAAGTCGACGGTTACAACAGAGTTTGAAAACGTTGCAGGTGAAGAAGTGAAGGATCTTGCAGAGATGGCGCAGAACCTGAAGCAGAAAAACATGTCTTCCAATCTTGAAAACTACCTGGAAACAGCAGCGAATGCTCTTGAGGGTGGTGTCAAAGAGATGATAGAAGAATCGGAAAGTGACGAGCAGATGCCTGCGACACCCGTTTCGGACTCTGAACCCCTGATACCAAAGGATGACTTGACAGCAGAGCCTCAAAGTCCTGATACACCCAAATCTGATGCAGAGGAAAAAGGTCCGATTGCTGACGAAAACAAGGGGCTGGAGTCCTGAATCGAACTATCTGACTGGAGATGGTTTAGAACCTGGAAAATCACGATTTGCTTTAGCCACAGCCTCAGGTGTTCCGATATCTTCCCAGTATGCGTCCCCAATTGACCAAGTCATTACGGAAGCGCCTGTCCGTAACAGATTCATATAATCGTCAATGATGGAAAAGGACATGGGGGGCTTGACCTGGCTGAAAAACGGGGGCGAAATGGTTTGTAAACCGCAAAAACCGACCTCCTTTATCACTCCCTCAGCTGATTTCAACAGTTGCCTCTCTCCCGCAATGCTTCTTCCTACCAGTGCTCCTTTTTGATCCACGAGAAGCATGGAGGTGGAGACCTTTTCATTAACAGCAAGCGATACAGTGGCATCATGGCTTCTGTGAA
>JAOZRE010000151.1 GCA_029940215.1 bacterium
CTGTTATCTCCAATCCGGAACAGGGAATCAAACTGTCTCTGCTTAATCCACGCATCCCCCCTGATGTGGCGATCATCGATCCCAGAATGACGGCCTCGCTGCCGCCCATCCTGACAGCAACAACAGGCATGGATGCCCTGACTCATGCCATCGAAGCCTGTGTCGGCATCCAGAAAAACCCGATCAGTGATGCCTATGCATCCTCTGCCGTTCGCCTGATCGGGCAAAATCTGGTTAAGGTGGTTAAAGATGGGCAGAACCTGGAGGCTCGCATGGCAATGGCCAATGCCGCCACCATGGCCGGTATCGCTTTTTCCAATTCCATGGTGGGTATGGTGCATGCGCTGGGACATGCCAGCGGCGCCGTGTGCCACATCCCACATGGCACCGCCATGTCCCTGTTTCTGGCTGACACGCTGGAATACAATCTTGAGATGATAGGGGAGGATCTGGGAGATCTGCTGATCGACCTGGCCGGCCTTGAAGAAACAGCCGCAACACCCGTCGAACAACGGGCAAAGCGGGTGATCGAAATCATTCAAGGGATGCGCAGACAGCTGAACGAACTTTGTAAACTGCCTCTGACCTTGAAGGCCGCCGGCGTCACAGAGGATAAGCTGGCAGAGATCGCGAAGGTGTCGGTCACCGACGGTGCCGCTTACTACAATCGCAAAAAATTTGATGAAACAGACGCGATGACCGTTATCCGCAAGGTGTTTGAATAATCCCTGCAATTGAGCAGAGATCAACCATCAACCTTCTGCTCAATCCACCCTCTTCTTAATCTCAGCATATCTCACGAGGGCAGACATGGCGCGGGCGCAATCCTCGGGAGTATCGTAGATGGGAATGCCGGCACTTTTCAGCACCTCCAGAATATTCGGGTTATCGATCCCTTTTGATTGAAGGGTAATCAGCGGTTTGCCGTATTTCCGCGGAATGTCAGAAATTCGCTCTGCCCCCTCAATCGCCCCTTTCAGGTAGTCCCCGAGGGACTTTGCCCTGGCCAGATGTTTGGGAACGTTGGTGATTAGACCGTCAATGTAGTCCAGAGATGCCAGAATATGGACAACATCTGCTTCCTCTTCTGCGGTTCGAATACCGCCGGCAAAATCAACCGGATTTCCAGGAACCGGAGCATGGGGAGGTAGCGCAGCTGTCAGTGTTGCTTTGGACACCTCATCAAAATCGGGGATTTCCAACTGGTGAGACGCAAGGGCGTCCGTCGTCACAACTCCCTGTCCTCCACTGCCGACGACAGCAATCCGCTTTCCTTCAGGAAGCGGCTGCTGGATTAGCGCTTCTGCCATGATAAACATATGCTCAATCTCCTGGACCCGGATGATCCCAGCCTGGCGGCACATGGCATTGAAGATCCGATCCTCACCGGCAACCGAGGCTGTATGCGAGATAGTTGCCCTGGCCCCCTGGGGGCTGCTGCCACCCTTAAAAACCAGGATCGGCTTGGTTTTTGTTACCCGCCGGGCTGTTTCAAAAAACGAGCGGCCATCCTTCAGCCCTTCCAGATAGAGCGCAACGACCTTTGTATCTTCATCCTGCTCTAGGTATTCCAGGTATTCCGACACCTGGAGATCCGCCTGGTTCCCGAAGCTGATAAACTTACTGAGGCCATACCCCTTTTCATCCGCAATACGAGCCAGTGTGATCCCATAGGTTCCACTCTGGGAAACAAAAGCCAGGTGTCCGGAAATGGGGTCTTGTGGAAGAGCCAGGTTCAGCCCGACCGCTGACGACCAGATCCCCATACAGTTAGGGCCGACAAACCGCAGGCCACCTTCCCGGGCAGTCCGGCATGCTTCTTTTTCCAACGCCTCGCCTTCCTCACCGGTTTCTGCAAAATCAGCTGTGATGATCACCACCCCTTTCACCCCCTTTCTGACACAATCCGCCAACAGCCCCGGAATTTTGATCGCCGGCAGGCAGAGAACAGCCAGATCAACAGACCCGGAAACAGAATCCAGGTCCGCATATGCCGGGACACCCATGATTTTAGAATGTCCGGGATTGATAGGATAGATGGCCCCTCGAAAACCGGATGTGACCAGCCGGGCAAAGAGACGGCCGCCCCACTTGGCTATATTACTGCTCGCCCCGATGACAGCAACGGATGCAGGCTTGAATATTGAGTCGAGTTGTTCGATGATATCAGTTGACATGTTGATTCCAGGGGCAAGACATGGTTTGCAACGACTAAGCTTCCGGGAGCATGGTTCCATGCTCCATGAGGTTTCGATGCAGTTCGTAACATCGGGTCAGGTCGTGACGAATATGCCCTTTTCCTGAATCTCTGACATACTTCCGGAGATAGTCCTTGTACATGGGATGTGCACATTTTTCAATCAATACCTGGGCTCGATGGGTGGGCCCCAGACCTCTCAGGTCTGCAAGGCCCTGTTCCGTCACCACGATCTGGACAGAGTGCTCGTTGTTATCAATATGTGGGCACATAGGAACAATGGCGGAGATTTTCCCCTCTTTTGCGATGGAAGGGGTCATCAGAAAAGAGAGGTAACTGTTGCGGGTGAACTCTCCACTGCCCCCGATACCGTTGATGGAGTGGGTACCATAGAGATGGGACGAGTTGGCGTTGCCATACAGATCTACTTCAATCGCTGTATTCAGGGCGATAACACCCAGGCGCCGGATAATCCCGGGATGATTGGAGATCTCCTGGGGACGCAGCACAATTCTTGGTGCGAAAAAGTCCATGTCATCGGTGATGGCCTTCAGTTTTTCACGGGTCACTGTGAGACTGGCCGCACTGGCCCCCAGCAGTTTCCCCTCCATCATCAGTTCCACCATGGCATTTTGAAAGACCTCGGAGTACATATAAAAAGGCGGGATGTCAGGATGTGCCCCAAGTCCCGAAAGGACAGCGTTGGCAACATTACCCACCCCAGCCTGCAAGGGAAACATGCTGTTGGGATGCTGTGCCGCGCTCATCTCTCCCAGCAGAAATTCGATAACGTGTCCAGCAATCTGCTTACTGATGTCATCAGGTGTGGCGAATCCCATTTCATCATCCGGCTGATCCGTTTCCACAATCGCCACTATTTTCTCAGGATCCACCAGCGCGTATGGCCAACCGATGCGCATCATCGGTTCGAAGATATGGATGGGATATCGGCGAGGTGGGGGCGGCATTATCCGGATATCCGCCATTTCCCGAAGCCTTGGTGAATGATGCCGGTTTACCTCAATGATCACCTTGTCGGCGCACCTCAGAAAGGTTGGCGAGGCGCCTATGGATGTGGTCAGGTACACCCTGCCATCGGCAGTCACCTCACTGGCCTCAATTACGGCGACATTAACCTTACCCAGAAAACCGGAAGAGACCGCCTGTGGCAGATGTGAAAGGTGAACCTCGACATACTCCACCTCCTCCTGGTTAATAAGGTTGCGGATAGCTTTATCTGACTGGTAGGGTGCCCGCCAGGAGATCGCATCGGCTTCCGCTAGATCTTTATCAATCGCTGCGCTGGTTGATGCTCCCGTCAGCACCTTCAGTTTGTAATGCAACCCCATATCATGGTGCTCCCTGGCCCTGTCTGCCAGTGCCTTGGGGATTACCTTTGCAGAACCGGCCGAGGTAAACCCGCTGAAAGCCACCATATCGCCATCAGAAATATTAAGCACCGCCTCTTCGGCAGTCATTATCGGGTACGGATTTTTTGCGGTCATACTTTTTCCTGGGAGATAATATGGCGTATTTTCGGGAATAGTTTCGGTGTGAACTAACCAATGGTAAGGAATTGTACCGGGAGGTGTCAAGGGACATCAGCAGCTTACAGTTCACTGTTTCAGGAGGGATAAAACCGCTTCGCTTATATCAACCATTGCGCAAAGCGTTCGCTGTGCTGCCGGATAGCACTCTGCAACCCCTGCTTCAGGGAATCGACCACAGGAGGATCCAGAACGCCCTGGAGTTCGTCCATGTAGATCTTTGATACTTCGGTGGGGAGAACCAGCACGTTCTCAAAGCTCTCTGTCAGGGACGTACTGAAATATGCCCTTCCGAAAAAGACCCGGTTTTCCGCCACGGAAATATCATGATTTGGAATCGTTATGGCGGAAAGCTGTTTCAGCCATCCATCAATCTGTTTTCCCCACTTCGCCTTGTCCAGTCGCTCAGTTCCGAGGTTGAACTCAGGCGGATGCTCAAACCCTTTTTCAATTTGGCGGGAGATATTGTACGAGTGGATATCGTAGACAACGCAACCACCGTGACGGGTGACTATAGCCTGAATATAGCTGGCAATGAAACGATAAAAAGAGTTGAACTTTGCCATGCTCTGTTCGTTCATGGCTTCGGTGGGCTGAGTTGCATAGACCCTGGTGCCCCAGAAACGTTCAGGGGTCAGTGGCAAGGTCAGATCCGGCGGCCGGTTCAGATCATACTCCGCACGGGAATCCAGCCCCCAGATGATGCTGGGAAGCCCCTTGATCATTTCGTCGGTGGCGGCATCCTCTTCGAAAAGGCGCCCCGCCTCATCGAGTGCCATCAGAGGCAGAAGCTCATCCCTGACCTTGTGTCCCGCATGAATTGCGGTCGCAATCGCTGGCACGGACAGATCCAGCTGGTAGCCAAAACCACCCTGTTCATCAACCCCTTCCAGACGCTCCTCAGCAAGGAATTTTTCAACCAACTTCTTATCGAATGGCAATATCACGATCGCCTCTAAATCAGGTTGTAACGGGCCAAAGCGGAATCTACGACGTGATCCAGCAGGTTATGGTAATCTTTAATTTCGCCATCAGGAGACGGATGGTAGAGTGTATAGATTTGCGGGCTCCAGCTCTTGACCGGTTTCAGGCCAGGAATACCGTTGACTTCAATAATTTTCAAGGCCCCGCCGCTGTCCACCCGCATGTCCACCCGAACATGGTCCCAGCATTTCAAAACGTCCGTCGCCTGCTTGCAAAGGTTGCTGGCCTCTTCAATTCGTTCCGTTGGCAGACGCATTTTGGTAATGCCCACACCTCTCAGGTCACTACGCAAAATCGGGTATTTTTTGTAGTGTTCTGCATCCACGTGTACGGTGCAGGTCAGGAACTCCTGACGGTTGCCGTTCCCCAGCATCAGGACTGTATACTCTTCTCCCGGAAGGTATTCTTCCACCAGGGCCGGTTGCTGCAGATCGTTCTGAACATAACCAATCCTTTTTTCCAGTTCCTCCAGATTGGTTGCCACGCTTTCGTCTGCGATGCCAACAGATCTTGACTCTGTACTGGGTTTGATGAATGCGGGATAGACAACATCTGGAGTGGGATCACCAGACCCAACAAGGTGGTGATAGGGGACTGATACACCATTTTCTTTCAGAATCTGATGGGTCCAGTGCTTCTGGATCAGCTGTTTCATCGTCAGCGCATTGGGTCCGATATAGGGAATTTCCTTTGCATCAAAATAGTCGGCCAACCAGGAATCTTCATCTTCGCTGACTCCGATGATATCCGACTTGGAAGACGCGTAATAGAGTGCACTCCAGGCAATATCAAAAGTCTTTTCATTCATCACCTTGTGAAAATCATCCATGCTTTCCACCCAGGCGATTTCAGCTTGTTTGCCATTGGCATTCAGTGCATCACGCATGGTTTCAGTCACACTCAAATCGCCCCAACCTTGGGCATCCCCAGCTGGACCTGTAATAATCAATACTTTTTTCATGTCAATTCCCTATTCTGATTTTATTCAATAGCCAATATGTAATTGTTCAGTGAAATGGTTTCCTCCTCTTTCGCCACACCCAGGCATTCGATTTTGACATGCGAAGACGCTCTCCCGGCGATTTTAAACCCTAAAAGGTAAACAGTTCCGGATCCTGTCGGTAGTTTTTCAAGGCCTCGGCTGTCAGAGGCGAGACTGTTGACAGGGCCTCCGCGATCGCGATCACCTTATTGTCATGCCAGGTAATGCGCGACAGAACTGTCAGTGTCACATTCGTTTCAGCCACCCTCCCTTCTGGATACTGATCCAGCACATAGCTGCTCATGGCGGTGTTGGGATTCAGGATGGTCACATTGTCCCCGATATGGTGCCCCAGCCAATGGTCGAACAGGTCCCATGCGTACTCGAAATGGGTACAACAGAATACAGCGTAAACCGGGGCGTCGTTGCGGTCGATTTTAGCAGCAGCTTCGGTCAGAAATCCGTCCATCATCTGTCCAACAGCCTCCTCACCCGGTCCACTTTCAATTCGTGTAGCCAGCTGGTCACACGGTTGTCCAATGATTCGTTCTGGCGCAATCCCCTTTTCAATCAGCCCTTTCTTATGAGTCTCTGATGTTACCGTCGTCAATGTGCCCAGGATAATCGCCTGACTGTCAGGGGTCGCTACCATGTGTTCATAGACCATCTGCACCCCGAAATCAACGATCCCCACCACCGGCACATCTGTTGTGCCAGCAAACGGTGTCTGCGGATAAAGTATTGACAGGGTATTGCAGGCGATCAAAATCAAATCAGGGTTCAGCTTCTCTATCGCTACCAGTGCCGCATTAAAGACCCGAATCCTTTCGGCCGTATCGGGCAGCGAATTGTAGCCCCGATTCTGTTCCGGCCATGCGTTAAAATAGGTCAGGTCAACCTGCCCAAAACTCCGCCTGTCCTTAAATTCGTTGGCAATGTCTGCACAGATGGACAATCCGCCCATTCCCGAGTCGACAATTACAATCGACAGTTTATCATGTTGGTTCTGTTGCGTTTTCACTGTTTCCCCGGGGAGATTCAAGCCGTTATCGTTTCTCGGTCAACCACTGTTCCAGCAACGTCAGCGACCATTCCGGTGCCTGATCGATCGTGCTATCAATCATTCGACTCAAGGCATCAATCCAGTGCTGCTGGTGCTGCATCGTCGTCACACGGTTTCTGAACATGGCCGCCCCCTTTTTGGGTTCGGATTCAATCCGGTCCATGAGCCTCTGGACCTCGTCCTTGAAACCCTTCTTTCCATACCGACAGAGAAATCCGTTCCAGGCCTCGTTAGCTCCCCCAGCCTTTGCCAGGGGGGTGGAGACCTGTTCCATGGATTGAAAAAACCAGTCCCGTTTTTCTCCCTGGAGCGGGGACAGCCGATCCGTCTGAATCTCGTATGGAAGCAGCTCAATCTCCGCAACCCCATTCTTCGACAATCCTGCTTGTACCATGTAACCGGTTTTGCGATAAATCAGTTCGGTTTCCTGGTAAAACACGTAATTACCAAGGCTATAGCAGATCGGCACCCCCTTGTATATTTGAACCCCCTGGGGCACATGTGGATGATGGCCAATCACCAGATCAGCGCCTGCGTTGACCATAGCCTGAAATGCTTTTTCCACATATGGCGGCGGGAAGGGAACGTACTCAACTCCGCAGTGACCGATCACCAGGACACTATCAACCTGCGGCTTCAATTCCCTGACAATGTCACAGGCCTTTTCCACCTCCCAGCCACATACACCCGGGCCGCCATTGGCCGCTGTCAGGTCTTCACCTTCGCTGAAATTGACAATCCCCAGCCTGACCCCCTTCACATCGACAATCAAGGGTTTCCAGGCCTCTTCGCCGGTCGGCCCAGACCCGACAGAACGAACACCATGCTCAGCCAGTACCTGCTGGGTCTCCCTGAACCCTTCAAGACCGTAGTCAAACACATGATTATTGGCCATCGTGACCACTTCGAAGGGAACTGAGGTCAACCCGCCAATATGAATTGGCAGGCCCTTCAGCATAGAACCACTTTTCCAGATCTGGCCCTCACCATCTGTCAAGGGACACTCAAGGTTGGTGATCCGCAGATCAACCTGTCGCAGAACCTGCAGCAGATCCCCATATATCGTCTCCGGTTCGCCGGCAATGATCGGGTCAAACTTCCTGATCGGCGCCCAGTCTCCGGTTACCATGATCTCAGCTACCGCTTCCTCTCCACGTCCGGAGCGCCACTTTCCACTATTCCAATCCATTTCGCTCGACATCTGGTTTATTGTTAGTTTGCAAAGTAAAAGGCCCAATTCACTGACCTGAGTTTTTGACGTCAAGCCTCTTCAGTTGCTTAGAGGAGTTTCCTAGATGATTCAGGTAAAATGGAGCGACAGAAACCCCGCTGTCTGAGAAAAGCGAGTTGGGATTTCAGGTACATGAACCTTAGACCATCTTGAAACGGATCTGCAAAATGAAGAGGTTTGACGACAAAAACGGGAACTTTCCACAAATCTCTATTTTCTTCGATTTGCCTGGCATAAGCTGTCCACATAGGGATCGTTAAATGATAACTTCCTTAATCTGTGTGCAAAAGTCCCAAAAGCCGGACATTTTACAAACAGAATGTGAAGGCAGCGTGTTCCCTTTACACTAACGGGAAACACTTGAGTAATCATTTAGCCGACCCTTAGATGTAGTACTTCTCTACTCGCGAGGTAATCGATGTGACAATTTCATAGTTGATGGTGTCCACCAGCCCGGCTATCTCTTCGGCTGAGATCTGCCGGTCACCCTGTTGTCCCAGTAAAACCACCTCATCTCCCGTTTTAACACCTTCAACACCGCTGGCATCGATCATGGTCAAGTCCATGCAGACCCTTCCCACTATGGGCACCTTCACACCACCAACCAGCATGGCTCCCCGCGACGAAAGCAGCCGGTTATATCCATCAGCATATCCAACAGGAATCGTAGCAATTCGTGCCTGCCCACGGGTCTCATATGTGCTGCCATAACTGATTTTAAACCCCGCCGGGACATCCTTTACCTGGATAACATGGCTTTTCAGCGACATCACCGGTTTGAGGTCAATGCGCTGTCGATCCGTATCATCTGAGGGCCAGAGGCCGAATTGGGCGATACCTGGTCGGACAAGGTCGAGATGTGATTCTGGCAGCTCGATGGTGGCTGCGCTGTTAGCAGCATGGCGCAGCGGCACTTCGAAACCATGTGCTTTCAGCTTCTCAAGCAGGTCCATAAACAGATCCAGTTGCCTGTGCGCATATCGTTTGTCTGAACTGTCGGCACTGGCAAAATGGGTATAAATTCCCTCAATCTCCAGGTAAGGCAGCTTTGATATGGCGAGTACTTCCTGAACGGCCCGGTTCGTCTCTTCACTGCTGTTTCCCTGCGCAACCAGTTGGTCAGGCACAACGCCCAGCCGTCCCATACCGGTATCCACCTTGATATGGACTTTAAGTCGGCTGCCGGATCGTCCAGCCTCTTCAGACAGTAACCTGGCTGATTCCAGAGAGGCAACCGAAGCGCTTGTCTGGTGTGCTGCCAGGTAAGTGACATACTCGGGAAAGCAGTATCCGAACAAAAGCACGGGGGCTTCAATACCTCCTTCCCTCAGTTGGACCACCTCATTCATGCGAGCCACCGCCAGCCAGTCGGCACCATTTGCCAGGGCTGTTTCTGACACCTGAACAGCGCCGTGTCCATAGCCATCGGCCTTGACAACGGCCATCATCGCCGCCGTAGGGGAAGCCAGGCGACGCAACTCGTGGTAATTGTGCGCCAAAGCTGACAGATTCATTTCCGCTTTCATCAGGGGTGGAAATTCCCGAGCCGTTTTCATCTTAGATTTTTCCCTGACCGTAGGCAGTGGTGTGATCCCTGAACACCTGCATCATCTGCAGGGTTTTGGGACCTGGTTTTCCGTCACCGATGGTCATATCGTCGATGGTCACCACCGGTACCACTTCCTTATTGGAAGCCGTAATGAAAATCTCTTCGGCATTGGCCAACTCACTCTTATCAATATCCCGGACCTCTAATTCAAACTGGCTTTCCGCCAGTTCAAACATCACACTGCGGGTCACACCCGGCAGAATATCATTTTTGGCTGTGATCAGCTTGTTTCCCTGGACCAAAAAAAGATTGGTAGTCGTTCCTTCCAGCAGCCGGTTTTGCCGATCGACATAAATGGATTCTACAGCACCCTGCTGCTTTGCAAGTCCCAGGGCGTAGACAGCATTTAGGTAGTTTGTGCTCTTGGCACCAGGAATAAACCGTTCCATATCAGCGGTGATAATTTTGACACCGTCTGTGTACCACCATTCAGGCAACTGGTGCTTGGGAGTCACCATCACCATCAGGAAACCGGTTCCTTCAGGTGTCACACCATCAGAGCTGATGCCACCCGTATAGACGAGTCGAATATTAGATTCGTCATGATGGGTATTGCGCTTGACAGTCTCCTCTGTGATGGCGCAAATTTCTTCCGTTGTCATCTTGATCTCAAGACCGATACGCCTGGCTGAGGTCTGGAGGCGTTCAACATGCTGTTCCAACCGGAACGGCCGTTTGTTATAGGTAATCAGGAAGTCGAATACACCGAATCCCCGCAAGACAACGATATCCTTAACTGAAATAGCCGCCTCATCCTCATCGACAAACTTCCCATCTACATAATAAATATCCATCACTGTCCCCTATTAGATACCGGAATTTTGCATCTCAACCCGGCTCGTGCCCGTAAAAGTCCAGGCCGGTGTG
>JAOZRE010000152.1 GCA_029940215.1 bacterium
GGCCCTAAAAAATGCCCAGATCAGATCCGAAGCAACGATGTCCGTATTTGTCTTACCGGACCAGGGAGTCGTCAGGATAACCGGAGACCCAGGCCAGGTGTGGCCACCATTGTCTATCCGGTAGAACAACACATCGGCATTACTGTTACATCCTGACCAGCTGAGTTTGGTAACCACATCCGAAATCCGGTCACTATCCGGTTCGCTGTCGCAACCATTATTCTCAACCCATTTATTCACTGAATACTCAACACCATGTTTCCAGTATGGTGGTGACATAACACTGTGGGCGTACTGATTTACATAGTCTTTTTTACCATGAAAGGTCAGAACCGGCATGGCACGGGAAGGTGTACAGTTATCCAGAAACTGTAATCCGGCAACCGGTGCGATGGCCGCAAACACGTCTGCGAGATCGCATCCGATACGACTGCTCATCCGACCACCGCCTGACATTCCTGTGGCGTATATCCGTTTTCGATCAATGGGATAGTCTGTTGCTACTGCCTCAATGATCGATTTAACAAAGGCGATATCATCCACCCCTGTCGGATCCCCGGGGGCATTCCAGCTCGGGCGTCCACCATTCGAGTATACTCCTACCGGTACAACCAGAAGAAACCCTTCACCTCCAGCCAGATTGGCAAGGTCTGTGTACGCTATCTGCCGTCTGGGGTTACTACCGGTTCCATGAAAATCAAATACCAGTGGAACGGGTGAGCCGATTTTATGGTCGCCCGGTATTACCAACAGGAATTCTCGCTGCGCCCCATCCACCTCCAGAGACATTGACTTTTCCTGGACCTTGAACTGCTTTTTCTTCCCGGGTTTCGAGCTGGATGGCGCACAACCGGATAGAAAAGCCAACAGAGTGAAAAACATTACTGCATTCAACACCGACAATTTAAAAAATGAACCACCTTTCATTGTAATCTCACAATAACAGGGTTTCAGCTGAAACACCTTTAGACACAGTTATATAAAAATTCAGCAGAACCAGCGAAACATGGCAGGGGATTGGACCGACGCATTATGCCTGCCCTGACTATATATATTAGTATAGTCGTTCAAAAAAAAATTATTGCCGTATTAAGGGATCGTACAATAATAACTTGGCATAAGCTGGCCGCAAAAGTCCCATAAAGACCAGACATTTTGCCGACAGAATGCCACAGCGACGTGTTTCCTTTTCATCAATGGGAAACACTTGAGTAATTTTTGAGCCGACACTAAGAAAGATAAACCATCGATTCGACATTTGTCACTCCTGTATTTATTAATAGACAAATCCTGAATCAGGGATTATCCTCTTTGCAGTCCGTCGTACCTCCTCTCTGAAATTTCCGTTATTGAACTGAATGAACAGATAATATCAAGGGCCTTACAGCAACCCAGGCCTGCGATTTTTTCATGCCCAGTCTGTCCTGCAGCTTATTTTTTCAACATCGTTAACTGATGGAGGATCACATGATAACCCTATCTCAAATCAGACGTCTGTTTTTCATTACTGCAATTACCGTCATCACAGCCTTTGTTTCAACAAGTGCCTTTTCCCGAGAATTTTCCCTGCAAAAGGCAAAACGATATGTCGGAAAGGAAAATATCACCAACTGGTTAATGAGTGAAAAGTTGGATGGCATCAGAGGCTATTGGAATGGGAAGGAGCTCCTGACTCGAAAAGGGAAGCAGATCAACCCACCCGAGTGGTTTTTGGTCAATTTCCCGCCATTCGAACTCGATGGTGAACTCTGGAGCGATCGAGGTGAGTTTGAATTTATTCAATCCACCGTTCTCGATAAAATCCCGTCTGATGACTGGCAACGAATTACATTTCAAATTTTCGAGGTCCCCAATAGTAAGGGAGATTTTCCGTCTCGTCTTCAAAGAGTGGAAAAGTGGTTCAAAGCACACCCAAACAGGTCTGTTCACACCATTCCTCAAATCAAGTGTAAGGATAAGGAGCACCTGCAGAGATTTTTAAAAGAGATCGAATCCAAAGGTGGGGAAGGGGTGATCATCAAGAACCCGGACCAGGAGTACCACACTGGTAGAAGCTCTCATGTTTTGAAGGTAAAAAACTCCAAGGATATGGATGGAACTGTAATATCCATTAATCCTGGAAAAGGGAAATTCGAAAACATGATGGGCAGCCTGACCATCAAACTGGACGACGGGATCGTTTTTAATGTCGGATCCGGGTTCAGCGATCAATTGAGAAGGCAGCCGCCAGAAGTTGGATCAATCGTTACCTTTAAGTATTACGGCCTGACCAAAAATGGAAAACCGAAATTCGCCTCTTTCATGAGGGTGCGGAAAGATTAAATGCGATTTCATGATCCAACAGCTTGACAGTTTTAACTGGGATTTTTAGGCTGCACACATATTTTATTATATGCGTTGCACAACATAATATGCTGTCCAGTGGAGGGAGAGGCTATGGGTAAAATCAAATGGAGTATCTTTATTGTTGTACTGTTGGCGATCATCGGATTGGGTGTCCGATATTCAGTTCAGGTATTAAAGGACGGAGCCCAAGCGTACCTCTTCGGATATTCATTGGTCTTAATGGATACCACCCGACAATCCATGACCCATTCTGACCACGGCAAGGCTCCCATCAACCATTTCGCGCATATCCGTTCATTTCCCGATCATAACTTCAGGCAGGTGGTCCGTCCCAATAACGATACGCTCTACTCCACCGCCTGGATCGATCTGACAACTGAGCCGCTGGTATTGAGTGTCCCCGATACCAAGGGACGCTATTATGTGATGCCCTTTATGGATGCCTGGACAAATGTCTTTGCCTCCATCGGTAAACGAACAACCGGCACTGCTCCTGGAAACTATCTGGTTGCGGGTCCCGACTGGCTGGGAAAGGTCCCATCTGATACCAAATTGATACGTTCTCCCACCAATATGAGCTGGCTGATTGGCCGCATACAAACAAACACCGAAAGCGATTTTGGCAATGTTGCCCGGTTACAGGGCCAGATCAAATTAACCCCGTTGAGTCGCTGGAAAAAAGGAGAGGCTAATCAGGCCTTTATTGCAGGCGACCGTCGTGAAGAGGTACTCAGTGACAACCCGTCATCAAGGGTCGAGCAGATGCCGGCAGACCAGTTTTTTGCAGAATTGAGCCGTCTCATGGGAAAATACCCCCCCGCAGCCGCTGATAAACCGATGTTGGAAACACTGGCCTCATTCGGGGTTCTTCCGGGCAAACCGTTTGACATGAACAAGCTGGGTTTTGTAAAGCGACTTCTGCTAAAAAAATCAGTTGACCTAGCCCGCAGCAAACTGCTGGAGATTTCAGAGTCAGACCTATCCTCGGAAAATGGCTGGGCAGTCAGACGCAGTGGGATAGGTGTATACGGTACTGACTATCAGGTCAGGGCTTATGTTTCTCTGATCGGTTTGGGAGCTCTGACTCCCAGGGAAGCGGCTTACCCCAACTCAAAAAAGGACAAAGAGGGGAAGCCGTTATCGGGTAAACATAGCTACCGAATCCATTTCGAAGCCAACAAAACACCCCCGGTCGATGCATTCTGGTCACTGACGGTCTATGATGACCTGGGCTTCCTGATAGAAAACCCTATTCGCCGATATACGATCGGGGACCGGGATAACCTAACATTCAACAGCGATGGATCTTTGGATATCCTGATTCAGTACCAACAGCCCACCGGCGATACCAGCAACTGGTTACCAGCCCCTGCAGAGACATTTGCTGTTACCATGCGCCTTTATCTTCCCAAGGCTGAATTCCTGGATGGCCGTTGGAAACTACCGCCCATTGAGCGGATCGACCGATAGTGTTGAAGAGTCATGTTCTCATCATTCTTAATCTTCCGGGAAATGATGAGAACATTTTTTACATCAGTTATGAATCTTGTTAACAATGTTGTCACATTGCGAATTCAGCTGTGCCCGCATCTGCTCAATATTCCCGATCTCGACTGATTCCATCAGGCTTTTTAGTTCGCTAATTTCAGCAGACCAGTTCCCTGTTTTATTTTCTTTTTCATCGGTCCTGAAAGCATTGATTGCCTGCCGCATTAATATTTTCACAATTTTCAGCTCATGGTGGGCAGAGGCTGGGTGTTCATTCAGTGTGATTTCTGCCCTTTTGGTATTACGAGCAGCAGCACAAACAGCATGTTCAGCAAACACGTCGTACCGTTCCGGCTTATATCGACCGATACCGCCCACCAGAGGCTCTGTTAAAAAAGGCAGCAGGGCAGCGACCGGAGCCCTCCGAACCGGCGAATGACCACTGTAAAATGAACCATTACTACCTAAAACCGTCGCCGATACAGATTCTTCTCCTAACTCCCAGAAATACATGATCTTGCCGGTTTCACGATCAATCAGTCCTCGCCCGATAGTTAATGGCAGGAGAGCTGTTCCCATTTTCAATCCAAGACCAACACTCACAGCCAGACCATTAGCGGTAATTGTGGGGGTAAGAATATTCATATTCTGCTGCCAGAGAAATTCCGGATACATGTCCAGAGTAGCGGTTCAGACGTAGACCCCATAATTACTCTGGTCCACCATTTTATATATATTGCGAGTCGATACAGCAAACATTTCATTGCTGTCTGAGGCAACTGCAATAGAAGCAGCGATTTGTTCTGGCAGCTTCAGATTCCATATTCTTTTCAGGTCCCGATCCAGAGCGAGAACCCCGCCGAAGTTATCCGAAATATAGACACGACTCCCATCTGCAGACAAGCTTGGAGACGACCCGGTACCACCTTTGAAATCTGCTCGTGCAGCAATCTCAAACCGATAATACCCGTCGCCATCGGGCACAAGTTCCAAAGCGTAGAGGGCACCATACTCGGACAGATCATCTTTCTTGCCATCAACCTCATCAGGTGAAGTTCCTGCGATAAATATCCGACCGATTATTTGATCAATGGCATAGAAATTCGCAACCTTGGCACCTCCACCAAAAATCACATCCATGACCCGAGTGAAACGCCCCACCCCGTCTGCCGCTGGACCGAAGACTTCGTCCATCAACGCATCAACTTTCTTTATCCGGTCTTTCGTCGGCAATTCTTTGGTTATCGACAGGGGCATACTGCCGGGTAAGACCCAAGGCTCCCTCAGAAGTTGCTTTCCTGTTTTTCGGTCCAAAGCATACATGTGCCCCATCATGAAGGCACCAATCACAGAATCGGTCTGGGCATGATAATTTCAACCATAATTGTGCCATATAGCCTGCTGCCCCACCTGAGGTGTGGGCAACCCGGTGAGCTGGTCCCAGATTATCTCACCATTTGTCCTGACCGCAACTGCCCTGGAAAACAAACCCGTGCATACAATTTCCTCCCCCGGCCTTTCCAGGTCATTCAGTATCAAAGGTCCTCCAGAACCGTGGGGCGAAATTGGGAGATCGCTCTTAATAGCCCAACGCCGCTTTCCTGTCTCTCCATCGAGCGATACAAGAATAACATGTTCTTTTGGAAAGACAGGTGAAAAATAGACATTGTTCTGGCTATCGACAGCAGGTCCATCAGGAATGAACATATCCGGTTCGGCCGTCCAGTCCAATACGGGCATCGGCCCCACAGCCCCTAAAAGTTCATCGGAATTACGTACATCGCAATGCAGGCTTCTGAAACTGTCGGAAAGAGGAACAACCCCATTGCTTTTAAGGATGCCCCGCGGGGTTTCAGACATCCAACCGGACGGCTTAGGGGGATCGTAGGATTTGGGGGATGTCGCATATTTCCAAAACGAAACTGTCCCCAGGATGGCCACAACAGGGATAGCGATCAACACTTTATGGATAGTCCCCATCTCAATCCTTTTTAGGGTTTATAGTCAGCTCCCACATCACTATGAATCATGCCCTTCCGGCCCTTGTAATTCGTAACACAATCACCAAGCCCCACACTCAGCGCCATTTTTGCCAGAATACCGTTCGGCACCAGCCCCCGCAGAATCATTGCAATATATATCTGTCGGGGCCTGACAACCAGATGACGGCCTTTTTTCAACCCGGATTCAACAATACCCTTGGCGATCACATCGTGATCTTTTACTGCTGGAGATATCAATTTCCCGAGCAGGTTCAGTTCAAATCCTTCAAACATACCGGTCAGAATATTTCCAGGATGAACTGAGGTGAATTTGACACCAGTCTTACCGGCTGCCATTACTTCCAGTCTCAGTACATCGGTCATCCCCCAGACAGCCCATTTTGACGTGGTATATGCAGCCAATCCGGGTGCGCTTTGTATCGCAACCCCGGAGGAGACATTGACAATATGCCCGGAATTGCGTTCCATCATTTCAGGCAGAAACTCATGAATTGAATAGAAAAGTGCATTAACATTAACATCCATCTGTTTAACGGCATTTTCAACCGGTTGTTCCCAGAACATGCCATGCCTGACGAACCCGGCATTGTTAATCAGGATATCGATTTGGCCCATATCCTTTCTTGCCTGGTCAGCGAGCTCACCAATTCGCTCCTTGTTTGAAACATCACACGTATAAGCATAAACATTGACGTTGTCAGTGTTGAGCTGGCCCTTCGCTGTTTCCAGTGCCTGCTCATTCAAATCCCAGAGGGTCACATCACACCCTTCAGTAACTAACCTTTTACAGACTGCCAGTCCGATCCCCATGGCACCACCAGTTACGATTGCCTTTTTCCCTTTTAAATGGTTCATCTCAAGCTCCTATATTTGGTGCTGCAGAAGCACGATTAATTGCAATTGGCGATAAAACTACACCTTCACTACCGTATATTTCAATTACATGCTATTGAAATTTGCTTAGGAATCCCAGCAGACCAGGAATACGGGTCATTCCCCCTTTCACTTTCAGCTTTCCTTTGACAATTGCTCCTGGAAAACCCTGTATCCCTGCCACAATTTCAACCCAGGTACCAGAATCCAGGGTTAATTCAATATCAGGATTAAAACTCACATACAGAGCCATTCTCGAAGATATTCGAAAACACCTGGCAGTGGAGTATATAAAAAAGCCACAATACTCCATTATTGAAATCGCATTTCAACTGGGATATGCAGACTCCGGAAACTTTACGAGAGCTTTTAAACGCTGGTATCGGATCTCTCCAAGTAAATACAGAATAGAGCGAGGGCTTTGAAATTAGGGATTAGACAGGAAAGTGTCAACCCGCCCTGTCCGGGCGGGTTCTGAATATGGGGAACTGGTGGGGTCTATCTGGTGTTACGCTTTACTGACCTTGATGGAGCAGTCCTGTTCATTCAGGACCCAGTCCGCAAAATTCTCTCCGCCGCTCTCTGAATATTCCAGGCTGTTGGCCAGGGTTTCTGTCTTGATATAGTCCTGATGCTTTTCGATGGCGCTTCTCAGGAGATTTTCGGATTTGAAACACACCTCGATACGATCGACCACATCCAGATCCAACTCTTTCCGGGTTTGCTGGACCTTGTTGACAAACTCCCGGGCGAATCCCTCAGCAATCAGCGCGTCGTTGAGCTGAATATCAAGAGCAACGGTCACATCACCTTCACTTTCGGTCACAACACCCTCTTTCTGGTGTCGCTCGATAAACAGTTCTTCCAAACCGATTTCAAATTCTTCACCGTCCAGGACCAGTTTCTTCTTGCCGCCATTCTGCAGCTCAACAATTTCAGCGGCTGTCAATCCTTCTATTTGTGGCCGGATATCCTTCAGCTTCTTGCCAAACTTAGGGCCGAGCAGCCGGAGGTTGGGCTTGGCTGTCAGCTCCACCAGGTCCTCCTCATTCTGCGCAATTTCAACCTGTTTGACATTCAGCTCATCGGTGATCAGCAGCGACATGTCACCCAGCACCCCCTGAACAGCCTCGTTTTTGGTCAGCAGGGTGATTTTCTGCAGCGGCTGCCGGATTTTGACCTGGTGCTTAGCCCTCAACGCGCGACCCATATTGACACTCTTAAGGATGATATCCATCTCCTCTTCCAGCTTCACATCAATCATGTCATGATTCACTTCCGGATACATACAGAGATGAACGCTCTCGGGCATGGAATCGTCTTTCAGGACCTGATAAATCTCTTCTGTGATAAACGGAATAAAGGGTGCCGTTGCCTGGCAGAATGTCAACAGAACCGTGTAAAGGGTCGCGTACGCCTGATTTTTATCCTCCCCTTCACCTGCTTTCCAAAAACGCCTGCGACTTCTGCGGATATACCAGTTGGTCAGCATGTCAATGAACCCGACGAAAGGAGCGACTGCACCATTGAGGTCGTAGGCTTCCATCGCTGTTTGCACGTCCAGCAGGAGATGATGCAGGCGGGACAGTATCCATCGATCCAGGGGATTGGAAAGCTCAGCTGCGTTTTCAACCAGGGTTGGTTGCCAGTTATCGATATTGGCGTAGGTGGTAAAAAAGCTGAGTGCATTCCACAGCGGCAATGTTGCATTCCGCATGGTTTCCTGCAGCCCGCTCTCCGAGAATTGAAGATCGTCAGCCCGAACCGCACCCGAATTCAACATATACAACCGAACGACATCCGCCCCATATTTATCAAGCATATCCCAGGGATCCGGAAAGTTCTTGAGGCTTTTGCTCATTTTCTTCCCGTCTTCAGCCAGGACCAGCCCATTCACGATACAGTTTTTGAAGGCCGGCTTCTCGAACAGCGCAGAGCCCAGAACAATAAGGGTATAGAACCAGCCCCGTGTTTGATCCAGCCCTTCACTGATGAAGTCAGCGGGGAAGTTTGTATCGAACTTCTCACGATTTTCAAACGGGTAGTGCTGCTGTCCATACGGCATCGCCCCGGACTCGAACCAGCAGTCCAGCACTTCCGGGGTTCGCTTCATCGTTCCGTCGCATTGACTGCAGGAAAAGGTGATGTGATCCACGAAATGAGAATGAAGATCCGTCAGCGTCTCGCCGCTGAGCTCTTCCAACTCTGCCTTGCTTCCCATACAGTGTTTTTCACCACAGCTGTCGCAAACCCAGACCGGGATGGGATTTCCCCAATAACGGTTCCGGCTGATAGCCCAATCGCGCGCACCTTCCAGCCACTTACCCATCCGCCCATTCTGAATATGACCAGGAGACCAAGTAATGTTCCGGTTATTCTCCAGCATGTTCTCTTTGATCTTCTCCACATTCACAAACCAGCTCGGGATGGTCCGGTACATCAGCGGCGCTCCGGATCGCCAGCAAAATGGATAGCTGTGTTCAATAGTCTCATGCTTGAAAACCAGTTTTCGCTCCTTCAGGGCTTTCATTATCTGCTTATCCGCATCTTTGAAATACTGGCCCGCAAAGTCAGTCGCTTCTTCAGTGAAGTAACCACTGTCATCCATCGGAAAGATATGAGGCAATCCGTATCGTTTCCCGGTTTCGTAATCGTCTTCACCAAAACTGGGTGCGGTATGCACAATACCAGTGCCCGCCTCAGTTGACACATAGGTCCCCAGAACGACCTTAAAGCCGCCCTCTTCTGCTTTGTCAGCAAAATAAGGAAACAGCGGTTCGTAAGCACGTCCTTCCAATTCGCTGCCCTTCATTTCGGCTTCTGTGTAGACTTCATCGTCACCGAAGGTCTTTCTCAGAAGATCCTTGACCAGGATATAATAGGTATCCTCATGCTTAACCTTCACATAGGTCAGATCCGGATGAACAGCCAGCCCCAGGTTGGAAATCAATGTCCAGGGCGTTGTGGTCCAGGCAAGGTAATAGGTGTTCGGCTCGTTTTTGGCGGCGAATTTGATCGTGACCGACGGGTCCTGGGTGTCTTTATACCCAAGATTGACTTCAAAATTGGACAACGGTGTGCTGAGACGGGGGCTGAAAGCCACAATCTTCTGGCTGACATAAATTAGCTCTTTTTCCCAGAGCGTTTTAAAGACCCACCAGATCGACTCCATGAAGTTCACCTCCATGGTTTTATAGTCGTTCTCCATATCCACCCATCTTCCGAGCCTGCGAATGGTACGTTTCCATTCATTGCTGTAACGCAGGACAATCCCCCGGCACTGCTCATTGAATTTACCGACACCATAGGCCTCAATGTCCGCGGCCCCATTCAATCCAAGCTCCTTTTCAACTTCAAACTCAACCGGCAACCCATGACAGTCCCAACCAAATCGCCGTTCGACCTTTTTACCTAACATGGTGTGATAGCGAGGAACCACGTCTTTAATCGTGCTGGCAATCAGATGCCCGTAATGCGGCAATCCAGTCGCAAACGGAGGGCCGTCATAGAAAAAATAGGTGTTCTGGTCCGACCGATCCTCAACGGATTTTTCAAATATTCGGTTGTCATCCCAATAATCCAGCACGGTTTCTTCCATCTGGGCGAAATTCACTTTACTTTTGATCGACTTAAACATGGGGCATCCAGAATGTCATCATTATGGTTATCGGTTCAAACATGATTCATGATCAGCAGCGACCAGCAACAAGCCGATCATCGGAGATCATTCCCAAAGTTCGAACGTATATCTTGAATGT
>JAOZRE010000544.1 GCA_029940215.1 bacterium
CAGCCCCCCGAGGATCCCGATGGTCGACCAGCGAAGCTGGACGAAAACAGTCATGGATACAAACAGAATTCCCAGCATCAAGGCCGTGCCCAGATCAGGTTGAATCAGGATTAAAACAAAGGGCATCGCAGTCAACGCTCCGGGCAAAATTAAATCACGCAACCGATAGCCGCCGGAAACCTCCTTTCTCGAATAACAGGATGCCAGGACAAAGACCAACACCAGCTTTGCCGGCTCCGATGGCTGCAGACGGAAAAAACCCAGGTTAATCCAGCGCTGGGTTCCGGCAACGGTGCCAACAAAAAACGTAGTGTACAAAAGCAGAAGGATAACAGCAACAAAAGCAACATACCCCAACACTTCCATTTCCTTGTAATCTATGGCCAGGAGCATAAAAATCACCAGCATACCCAATGCTGAAATATACAACTGCTTGAGAAAAACTGGCGAGGCGGTGGTGCCACCATTCCAGGTAGAACTGTACAAATTGGCCAACGCCATTCCCGACACCAGTAGCAGCATCAGCAACATCACCCAGTCAAAATGATGCACCAGACGCCTGTCAAAACGTAACATGTTCCTTCACCTCTGATCTTCCTGGAAAGGATTGACCTTTAGGCCGCATGTCGGCCACAAGGGGAGCTTTCCCTTCAACAATCTGCACAGACACCTCCTGAGCTGTGACCCCTTTGCCTTTAAAATAGGCCTCAAGCACTGCCCGAGCCACGGGGGCTGCCGCAGAACCACCATGCAGTCCATGTTCCACCAGCACGGTAACTGCTATTTCCGGATTTTCAGCCGGAGCAAAACAGGTAAACCAGGCATGGTCGCGATACTTGTAGGGGATATCTTTTTCTTTGAGATGTTTATATTGTTTCAATCTTACAACCTGAGCGGTTCCCGTCTTACCTGCAACAGTAATTCCCAATTCCTTAAGCCGGGCCCTGCGCCCGGTACCCCGGCGTCCATTCACTGCTTCGGTCAATCCGCTGCGAACCAGCTGCAGATTTCGGTTCTGCCCTTGCAGGCGAAAGACTACCTGAGGTTCAAACTGCTCAACAATATGACCATCAGGATCCCGAACATTTTCCAACAAGCCAGGTTTATACAAGGTTCCTCCGTTTGCCACCGTGGCAGTCATCAGGGCCAACTGAAGAGGAGTGACCAGATCAAAGCCCTGCCCGATAGCCACGGAAAGAGTTTCACCCTCCTGCCAGACCTTACCATATCGTTTTTTCTTCCAGGCCGCCGTGGGAATAAGACCGGGCTTCTCATGTTCCATCAACACGCCGGTTTTCGTTCCTAAACCAAAGAGGCGGGCATATTTTGCCAGCCGATCAACTCCCAGGCGCTGACCAACTTGATAAAAATAGACATCGCAGGATTCTGATAGAGCCCGTTTTAAATCTACAGCCCCGTGTCCGCTGTGTTTCCAGCAACGATAGGTTCGATTACCGAACCGGTAATACCCAGGACAATAAATAATTGACTCCTGTGTTATCACCCCTTCGGCAAGCCCGGCCAGAGCCGTGACAATTTTATAGGTTGAAGCCGGTGGATACTGGCCTTGAACAAGTTTATTGAGCAGCGGGTGAAAAGGATTTTCCAGCATCGCATTCCAGTTTTTATGGGATATGCCGCCGATGAATTTATCCAGTTCCAACACCGGCGAACTAGACAGCGCCAGCAAGCGCCCACTGTTCACCTCGACTGCTACTACAGCTCCGGCCCTTTGTTCAGCCGTCATGATTTCCTCGGCCGCTCTCTGCAGATCCATATCAATGGTTAGCTGCAAATCATTACCCGGCAAGGGATCTAAGCCTTTCAGATTCCGTTGTTCAAACCCCAGGGCATTAACCTCCATATAGTGCCGCCCTTTTTCTCCCCGCAGTTCTTTTTCCTCCAGACTTTCCAATCCCATCTTACCTATGAGATCACCGCCCCGATACACGCCCTCTTCAGCGGCCTTCAGTTCTTTCTTGTTAATTTCACCAAGATATCCGATAATATGGGAGGCGAGATTACCATAATGATAGACCCTGAGTGGCACGACCTCTATCTTGATCCCCGGCAGATCCATACGATTATTTTCAATATAGGCGACCTTCTCCCAATCAATATCTTCTGCCAGACGAACAGGAATATGCCCCGGGTTCCCGGCCATTTTGCGTATTCTTTCCAACAGGTCCGAGACATCGGTATCAAGAATCGAAGCCATTCGTTTGAGCAGCACATCATCAAGTGCGCTATTTTCCCGCACCCAGACCACATTAAAAGATGGGCGGTTGGTCACAATTTCCCGGCCTTTTCTGTCCAGAATATTTCCCCGGGGAGCTATGATCTCCAGGTAACGTACCCGGTTGCTATCAGCGAGCCGACTGAACTTCTCCCCTTGTTGAATCTGTAAAACCCAGAGTCTGGTGACCAGGATGGCGAAAAAAATAATGATAACAGAAGATGCGTACAGTGCTCGTTTACGAAAAAAATCAAGCTCCCCCTCATCATGATGGATCAGCCGGGTTACCCCGATGTCTTTTTTACGTTCCGCATCCAGGAGCGGTTCGGATCGTCTTTTATTCCGCTTTTTATGTGTCAGCCAAACCACTACTTACTCCCTGTACCGGTTACCGGATCGCAGCCGCATTTTCTTTAAAGGAAAGAACTCCCCTTGCACCCGGCGACTGCAAAACTCAAAAAAACGAAAAAATGGAAAAGCAAATAGCACGACCAGTCCAGCTCGCATAAGCATCAGCGGCCACGAC
>JAOZRE010000545.1 GCA_029940215.1 bacterium
TCAAAACCCGGCATGACAGATTGTTGTTTAACCGGCGACCTGGTTCTCAAGAGGTTTGTACGGCCATCTTTTGTATAATCACATCAGATGGAAAATAGCCATGCAAAGCCCACTAAAGATGGATAGCAACGATGCGGTTGACGAACTCCTGAATCAAATTCTTAAAGATGACGGTACCGAGGATGAACAACTCTGTGCTTTACACCGGGCCATTGTAGATAATCTCGATTTGCCGATGGATGCAGGTGATTATGCAGAGGCAGATAAAATCCTGAACGAGCTTTGCCAGGCGGATCTGCGGTGCCTGGACGCGCATGCGCACCTTGGTAACCGCGAATTTGACCGTAGACCAAAGCAGGCAATTCGTCACTTTGAAGTCGGGTTACGTATCGGGGAGTTGCCATTACCCCCAGACTATGACGGCATACTGTTGTGGGGCCATATCAATAATCGACCTTTTTTACGTTGTATGCACGGTTATGGGCTGAGCTGCTGGCGTCTTGGTAGAGTTGAAGAGGCGAGACAAATCTTTGAACGACTGCTTCAGCTCAATCCGTTGGATAACCAGGGCATCCGTTTTTTAATTGAGGATATTAACACAGGAAAAAGCTGGGAGGACCAATATGGGGAATCATCCTGAAAAAATAGCATTGAAACCGTATCTGGAGAAGGTCACGGCGTTCTGTGATTCGCTATCCAGGGAAGAACTGATAGATATTATTCAATCCCTGGCTGGTGATTGTTCAGCAGACAAGCGAATGCCGTTTTTAAAAAAAATTCAGCATGTCATTTCCGATGACAAACCTGACAGGGCTGAAGGAGAAGAACGGATCCTCGACGACATCCGAGAGCTCAGGGAGGAGATCCGGGAGCGTGTGGAATCGATTGAGGACGGCAGCTACTGGGATGATCCTGATGACTGGGATGACTCGTATGATGACGATAACCCCGATTATGCCACTGAAGAACAACTCGATGACCTCGAAACCCTCTTCATGGCAGTAGACTCGCTGTTTCTTAGGAACAATACTGAATTGGCACGTAAAGGGTATCAGTCACTGTTTGAATTGCTCGATGAAACAGGCATCGATCCTGAATTTTTTTCAGAGTCTGAAATAAAAGAGACCAGAGCCCGCTATTGCCGATGTGTTTACGAATCAACTCCCCGGGAAAGGCTGCTGGATGATTTCCTGACAGCCATGGAAGTTGATCTTTTTCCGCAATGGCAAATTGACGACCTGTTTCCATTATATCCGACGCTGCAAGATGTTATAGACGCAAAGCCCGGCACCATGGAGGGGTTCGACGAGTTCCTGGGTGAAATGAAATCAGTGCTGCTTGGAGAAGACCCCATCGGTCGCACGGCTGTGCTTATAGCTGAAATTGTTGAAAAATTTGAAGGTCTGGATGGACTGAAAAAACTGGCCAGGAAATGGAAGGATCAGCAGCCGTTCGGTTACTACTTCTGGCTTCTTCGATTGAAAAAGGATGAAAACTGGCGCGAGATCGTTAACATCGGCAGCGAAGCGCTGGCAGCGATTCAACAACCGGAATTTCGATGGCAAATTGCCAACTTTATGATTGGGGCGGGTACCGCTCTTGGGGATTTAAACACGATTCTTATGGGGAAACGGGAACGCTTTTTTGCCCGGCCAAATGAGCAATCCATGTTACACCTGCTAGATGAAGCGATCATGCAAGATGCCAGAAGTAGAGAACTGGCTGTCGTGCTGGAGTTTTTTAAGGGGATGGAGGAGAACAAATGGGAAACAAAACAGCTATTGGTTGTTGTACTATTGGCTTCCGGTAAACTGGAGGAGGCTTTTGAAATCGTACAGGAATCAAAAAGCATTGGGTGGTCGAATGACATCACGGGTCTTGTGTTCGCAGCTGTCCTTGCTTCCATAACAGCTGACGCCAAAGAAGCAAACACCGTCAACCGGATGCTGAAACAATACGCGGATGAATCCAGACTGTACTTTGGCTATTATACAGAGTCTGGTTCAAGCGAGACAAAACCGAAAACGAAATCCTCGGAGGAAATTAAGAAAGGATTGACTGGTAACAGTCCTCCTGAATCAAATCTTAAGAAATATCTGGCCTGGGCAGACAAAATCGGACAAAGCAGAATTGAACATATCGTATCAAACAAACATAGAAGAGCTTACGATAGAGCAGCACAGGTTTTAGGGGCGTTAATGGAAACCTACTCCACCATCGGAGAAAAAAGAAAAGCGAAAGAGTTGTTCACCTCTTTTTATCATGAAAAGTTCAATCGATTTTCCGCGTTCCGTAAAGAAGTTAAATGGGTTGTGTCCCTGTCACAAGTACTGAAAAAACTGAATCTTCAAATTTGACAAAGCTGTTAAATCGGGGAGTTTCGGGGACAGTATACTTAATTCAAAAATCAATGTGTAATTAAGGGGACACGATACGAAAAAGGTATCATGTCCCCTTAATTCTCGGGTTTCGATACGCTACCTTTAAATATTTCATTAATTTTTCGTATAAGAGGACTATTCAGATGGAAATAACGGAACTGCTCAGCGCCGAATTTATCAGGGGTCGGATTGCCGATTCAGATGTGATATTCCAGAGAGGGATGAGGATCTTTAACAACGGGGGATATTACTGCATGGAATTTGATCCTGACGCCGGGTATTTCGAATACGAGGTGGATGGAAACTACGGGGATTATGATATCAGCGATGAAGCTGATCTCCAAAAAACACGGGATCGTGCTGACCGGAACGCCGCTG
>JAOZRE010000546.1 GCA_029940215.1 bacterium
GTCCCCATCAATGATTCGACTGGATAGCTCAGGATCAGGCCAGGTAATCAATCTGATGGGGATCAAACCCATCTGGGACCCTCCTGACAACCCATCGATAAGATCTTGGGTACAGAGGCCGCTCTGAGCAGTTGTGACGCCATACTTTGTATAGTCTGCAACAGCAGATGTCACCACCTGGATCATTTTTTCCGGCGTAAAGTCCATGGCTGCTCTATGCACCGGGAAATTAGCCTCCTCCTCAAGTACACCGGTTGGAAGTCCACTTTCTGGATCGCGGCAGATGACACCTCCTTCTGGGTCTGGTGTATCGGGTTTGTAATCCATGGTTTCGAGCCCCAGGGAATTTACACTGCCAAGGTGGCCGGAAATATGGCCGACATAAATCGGGTGATCGGTGGACACGCTATCCAAGTCGTCCCGGGTCAACAGTCTCTTCTCTTCCAGAAGGGTATCATCCATACCGAATCCGAATACCCATGCTCCCTTTTCAGTTGTCGCGGCTTTTTGCTTGAGGGCTTCAAGTAATTGGGGGATGGTTGTCACAGTCCCAATCGGGGGACAGTTGACGTCAACTCCCACTGCTTCCAATCCTGAACCGGGGAAATGCCCATGGGCATCAATGAATCCGGGTAGTACCGTTTTTCCTTGAAGATCGGTGACTGTTTCGCCTTCATTGATTTGCTTTGTAATCTCATCAGTGCTGCCAACCGTAACAATAGTGCCGTTTCGAATAATAATCGCTTCTGCAACGGTGTTCTCAGTATCCATAGTCAGGAGTTTTCCGTTGATTAGAACACGATCGGTAGAGATTGACGGCTGCCCGCTTTCTGTCATGATTCTTCCCGGTTTTGAGGGTTTTTAATAATTGGATTCACTATCAAATATGTTCTGTTATTATAATAGCACTTGCAATAACATGCAATACTGTAGGTGAAAAATATGGAAAACGTATAAATCCATCGTAAAAATATGAATAGCGAAAATGAAAGGGGTGGGTTTCAACCTGTGCCCCTCTGCTCTTGATGGTGGTGGGGCAGGATGCTAAAATTTGTGTCTACCCCGTTTTCAATTGTGCTGGTGACGGCTTCCATGTATGCTGTCTATTATCAGTTTGTTAAGGAATCATAGTTTGCAGGATGAGCTTCAATTCACTCTCGCAAGTTGGAATAATGTGGGGGCGGTACGAGTTCAGAAATAGATTGGAACCAGGAGAAAAACCTCCATGCAGATTAATATAAAATTCTACTCCTTTATAAAGTTCGAAACTGGATTGGATGAAATCACAGTGGAAATAAATGACGGTGGCACCATCGAAGATTTGATTGTCCAGCTGGAACGAGAGTATGGTGATGACCTGATACGGTTTATTAAGCTGAAGGATCTGAACAAGGTTGTCGCCTTGTTCGTACGGGATAACACGATCATACGAGGGACTGAACAGCTGCATGACCGTGATAATATTAAAATCATGCCATCTGTCGGTGGCGGATAACAGCCGAGAAAACAGAATTTAATCCATCTGAGAGGAAGCTAAATGAAGGTTTTTGCCATTAATTCCAGTGCTCGAACTGGAGATATCAGTAAGACTGAAATTGTCCTGGATTGGCTTATTGAAGGGATGCGGGAAGAAAAAGCCGAGGTGACGGTTGTCAATATTCACCGTAAGCGGATTAACTACTGCAAGGGCTGCTTTGTTTGCTGGACAAAAACGCCTGGTAAATGTGTGTACAAGGATGATATGACCAAAGAGCTGCTGCCGGCTTACCTTGAGTCGGACTTGTGCATCATGGCAACCCCTCTGTTTCACTTCACGGTCAACGCCAAGCTGAAAACATTTATTGAGCGGACGTTGCCGATGGCGCAGCCCTTCTTTGTCTTACGGAACGGCGTAACAAGCCATCCTCTGAGACACGAACCACCTCCTGTTGTTGTGGTATCCGTTGCCGGATTTCCGGAGATGTCGGTTTTTGATCAGTTGAGCTCCTATATTCAATTTCTGTACAGGGATAGACTGGTTGCGGAGATCTATCGGACCGCGTCAGAATTGTTGGCCGGGCCGATGTTTCCTAAAAAACTGGATAGTGTGCGGGAAGCGATGATTCAAGGGGGAAGGGAGCTGGCAAAATCGATGTCCATCTCGCCTGAAACAATGACTGCCATGATGCAGCCGTTGACGAGTTTCGAAAAGATGGGTCCCATGGGAAATCTTGCCTGGCAAACCTGTATCGATGAAGGTGTGACCATGGGGCAATTTCAGAAACGGAAGATGGTTCCGCGGCCGAATTCCATCGAAACCTTTATGGCGGTAATGCGCACTGGCTTCAATGCGGAAAAGGCTGTTGACGTCAACTTTACCATCCAGTTCAGTTTCTCGGGTGCTGTTACGGGCGATTGTCATATGGCAGTTGCAAACGGTGCCATCGATTTCAGGGAAGGACCTGTCGCAGAGGCCGGTTTGATCATCAAAACCCCTTTTGATGTCTGGATGGATATTCTGACACGAAAGGCTGACGGGCAGCAGATGTTCATGGACCAGAAGTACAGCGTGGAGGGCGATTTTGAACTCCTGATGAAAATGGGCGAGGTCTTTGGACGTTCCGATTCATGACAGGTACTCTTTGCTGTTTATTTTATCAGTGAAAACCGTATCCCTGAGGTACGGTCAAGTACATTTGGCTCTGCCACCCGATTTTCTTAATCTTAATCTTAATCTTAATCTTAATCTTAATCTTAATCATAATA
>JAOZRE010000547.1 GCA_029940215.1 bacterium
CTGGTTAGTCAATATGAAGTTCTGGTTATCAATGATAGCGGAGTCCAGTCATCAGGATGATTCCCGGAATAGCTCAGCGACATACTAGACCTGAAAGTGTTTATCCAAAACAACTAGAGCCCTACCAGCGTAAGAATTCAGGTTCCAGATAAGGCAAAATAAGAAGGTTCTTCGCACCTGTTAGGTTCTATTTAGTTTGCTGTTGTCACCTTTTTTTTGTACAAACAAAAAGCAAACTGCAACTCTATTTTACTGGTTTTCCCGTCTTAAGTCGTGATCTTTGCAGAATACCCTCAGATAGCGATTGCAGATACTTTCGTAACCTGGATGAAAAATGTCATGTTTTGCAGGAACAACCATGAGTAAACCTCTACATATAATCGGAGCATGTCCAGATGGCCTCTCAGCTGCAAATGAACTGGCAAAAAATGGAACTTTTGCACCGGCCGCCCTAGAAAAAAGTCAGTATCTAGGTGGGTTGTTTCACACAGAGACTTATGATAATTATCATTTTGATATAGTTGTCCACTAATTTTTTCACTGACATTGAACCCATCCAGCGATTTTGGCGGTGAATTCTGGATAGCCACTTCATAAAAGTACACCGGTTATCACGTATCTAACTAAAATTCCTATTTTTTCAGAATCTCCAAAATAAAATTAGCACCCTGACAAACTTATGCAGTCACGGAAAATAGAAAACCCTTCTGCCCAGATGTTTCGATTTTCTGACACTGTTAAATCACAGGAAAAATAGTAAACCAGTGGTAAGAATGGAAAAAGATATCACAAAAATCTCAGCAAGGCTGGCAACAAGTTGTTGGTTCTGGCTACCCCTCCTGCTATTTCTTGTTGGATCTCTAGTCTATTCAAATACCCTGGATGCCCCCTTCGTTTTTGACGACATCGATAATATCACTGAGAATACACGCATTCGCATGTTAGAGTTCTCACTGGAAAAACTCGCAGATGGTATCCAGACGAATGGTATTATACGACTGGTCCCCATGGCGACTTTTGTGTTGAACTATTACTTTGGCGGATATGATGTTACTGGATACCACCTTGTTAACATCGCCATCCACATCATCAACGGTTGTTTGCTTTTCCTGTTGCTGAAGCTGACCTTAAATATACAGCTTGCTTCAGAGAAAGCGAAAAACACCTGCGGCTCTTCGAAATACTTGATCATTCTGTTTTCAACACTGCTCTGGTTCACACACCCGGTGCAAACCCAATCGGTAACCTATATTGTGCAGCGATTGATCAGCATGTCCAGCATGTTCTACCTCATTTCCCTGGTATTTTATATTAAGGGGCGCCAAGCTTGGCAGAGATATGAACTTGATAGCGAAGGGTCCAGTATCGGGAAGCATAATACTCATTTCTATTGGCTCACCTTATGCGGCATTGCCGGATTGTTCGCTATCGAAAGCACGGAAAATGCCGTTGTGCTCCCGGTTTTTATTGTACTGTACGAATGGTGTTTCTTTCAGAACCAGAAGAAAGGCTGGTTGGTTGCAAATGTTAAATGGATTCTGCTGGCTTTTATGCCAGGCATCATTCTTTTCATGCTGATTGCCCTTTTTCAACTACCTGAAGGTACTTTTCCAAACGCAGGACAATGGGATTTTCTACCAGTTGCTCGGCTGATGACCCAGAGCCGGGTTATCTTCTACTACCTCAGCCTGCTCGTTTTTCCCTATCCGTCTCGGTTGCATCTGGATTATGACTTTTTGGTGTCCACCTCCCTGATAACGCCCATATCAACACTGCCAGCGGTCATGGGTATTTTTCTGGTAGCAGGATTGCTGGTTTTCCTGATCCGCAGGGATCGGATATCATTCTTTTGCCTGTCGTGGTTTTTTGGAAACCTCCTGGTTGAATCCACCTTTATCCCCCTGGACCTGGTTTTTGAGCATCGGCTTTACCTGCCCTCCATGATGTTTTTTTTCGGTCTCATTCGCTTGTTATATTCCAATCTTCCAAAATCCCGCACACTATCGATTGCCTTGTCTCTGCTAGTAGTCGTTTTTTCCATTTGGACATACCAGCGCAATGATATCTGGAATGACCCCGTTATATTCTGGTCTGATAACCTCAAAAAGGCGCCCCAAAAGCCCCGTGTTCATCTGAATCTTGGATTGGCATACGAAAACAGCGGCCAGATCGATAAAGCACTCTTTTACTATACAGAAACAATCCGGTTGAAGCCCGATTCACACATTGCCTATAACAATCTTGGACATATTTTGGGGAACAGGGGACAGATCAATAACGCCATCCTGATGTTCAAGGAGGCCCTGAAAATTGATCCAACATATATTAAATCACGGATAAACCTTGGGAGTTATTTGCTTAACCAGGGAAAATTAGAAGAAGCCCGGGAGCAATTTGCCAAGGTGCTGCAGCAGGAACCCTATAACGATACAGCATTGAACAACATGGGGTCGGTCTACCTGGACAAGGGACAAAACGATAAGGCTCTTGATTATTTCATGAAAGCACTAACTTTCAACCCAGCTTACCTCGATACTTATATCAACCTGGGAACTGTATGGTCGCGAAAGGGCAACCTCGAGAAAAGTACTGCTCATTACAGGAAAGCCCTGAAATTGAATCCAGAAAGCTATATAGCCCATTTCTACCTGGGAAATGCACTGCTGTCTGGAAACCTTTATCAAGACGCCCTGCGACATTACTCATTAGCATTGTCAATTCGCCCTGACCACCAGGT
>JAOZRE010000548.1 GCA_029940215.1 bacterium
CACCCGGCAATGTAGTCAATGGGAATCCCCGCTTCTTCAAGGGCTTCGATGACACCGATATGGGCCCATCCGCGAGATGATCCGCTGCCCAGCACAAGGCCGACACTTTTTTTGGATGACATGAGAAACTCCAGATTAATGGAAAATTGATAATTATTCTCAGACAGTTATTACGTTAAACCTATGAAATTGTGCACCTGACTGCTAATCAGGGAAGCTGGTTAAAGTCGGTGTTTTCGAACTCTGTGACAGTCCGGCTGGCCTCTTCGCCGTATTTATCAGTGAAGTCTTTTAACGCAGCAGACATGATACCCTCAGTTTTTTCGCCGAGATATTCGGCAATCACTTCACCCAAGGTCTTATACAGGTGTCCCGTGTGATATTCCCAGGGCATCTGCACCGTCTTCCCGGGGCTGACCGACTTTTTCCAGACCAGACTCAGCAGTTTCAGGGGTGTGAGATTTGCGGCCTTGAAGTTAAAGTCGCAATATTCGGCACCATTGGATTGGGTACCACCGATCTCGAGAACCAGGTCTTTGTTGAAACCCTCGACCAGGGCCTCGTCCACTTCCATGCAGAAGTATCGTCCATAGGGCAGCAGACCGTTCTCTTTCCAGGCGGTGTTCCAGGGGCATTTCAATACATGAGCCCTCGTATCGGGGGATTTTTCCTGGATCTTCATCACCATCTCTCCCTTTTCGGCAGCCCATTCTCCGTAGGCGAGGTAATTGGCCATGGTCAGCGGATGACCGTTTGCCTCTGCCCTGAGGGCCATTCGCCTGCCGCGCTGGTTGCCGTATTTTACTATAGCTTTTCGAAACACCTTTTCCCCTTCTTCTTCCCCAACAGCTTCTACAACAGCCCTCGCAATCCAGGCTGTCATCAACGCGTGATGCGTCGGTGTAAATCTTTCTGTCATATATATCTCCTGTAAGATGTTGTCTTGAGGGTAGAAAGCTTAGTCATTGCTGTGAAATGATCCGCTCTTTTTTTACTGGTTTTCAGGTTCCATCTCAATAGCCAGTTCGACGGCCATTTTTGCGTGAAGGGTCGTTGTATCGAATAACGGCAGCCCGACATCCGCCTGTTGCACCAGCAGTGGGATCTCGGTGCACCCCAGTATAACGCCTTGGGATCCCTTCTGTTCCAGCTTATTGATAATGTCAATATAGGATCGTTTCGAATTCGGGTTGATGGTTCCGAGGCAGAGTTCGTTGTAAATAACGTCATGTACGAGCGTCATTTCATGGTCTTCCGGAGTTATCACGTTGAGGGCATACGTCTTTTCGAGGTATCCTTTGAGGAAGTCCTCTTCCATGGTAAAGCGCGTTCCCAACAGACCGACTGTTTTCAAGTTCTGTTCGCCAATGGCTTCTCCCACCGCGTCTGCAATGTGGACCAAGGGGATTTTCACAGCGGCCGTCACTTCCGGTGCGATTTTGTGCATAGTGTTGGTAGCGATTACCACCATATCAGCTCCACCTTTTTCCAGGCTGACAGCGGCTTTTGACAGCATTTCAGCCGCGGCTTTCCAGTCTCCCGACCGTTGATGGGCTTCAATCTCGTGGAAATCGACGCTGTACATCAGCACCCGCGCTGAATGCCATCCTCCCAGTTCCTTTTTGACGGTTTCGTTCATGATTCTGTAGTACTCCAGGGACGATTCCCAGCTCATGCCGCCGATGATTCCGATTAGTTTCACGGTTCCTCTTTCTTTATTCGATTTTACGTCAGGTTTGAAAATTGGGTTCCTGAGATCGGATGTTAGATTAATAGCTATTCACTACAGAAGCAAGGAGTACACGGAAATGAACAGGCTGCATCGAGTGTCTGGCATAATCTGTAAAATCCACCATCATTCGTATCACCCCTCCGGCGCTCATGGCAAATGGTTTATGAGGATCCCGGATCCGGATTTGAATCGGCGACTATGGTAGTTCACCAGACTACCAACGGGTTGCTTTTCGTTCATGCATCAAAACGAGGATACCAGATGAAAAGTGGATTATTGAGTTTTAGTCGGATTGATTGGCCACCTTCTGAAACAGACCCGGACCCTCTCCCTCAATTTTGGAAAAATGAAGCTCAATCTCAACCGGAAATTAAACATTCCGTCCAAATATCAGAGTGCAGTATACCCTAACGAGGTGTCCACTTTACAGTTACCACTTCACTTTATAACATAAACTTGCGCTGAATAAATCGATGTATCAGGACCTAATATATCAGAAAAAGGATGTAATCAAATGGAAGATCATTCAGATATGACAAGTGTGGAAAAGATATTAAAAAACGATAGGTTTGCAAAACATGTCGGGATTAAGCTGCTTGAAGTGTCTGATGGGTATGCAAAAGCCGAGATGGAAATCGGGGATCAACATCTGAACGGATTGAATATGGTTCATGGTGCAGCAATTTTTTCAGTGGCAGATCTGGCTTTTGCCGCTGCCGTGAACTCTCATGGTGTGGACGCTGTAGCGATTAATATGACGGTGGCATTTATTAATACTGTGCGTAGTGGAAAACTGACAGCAGAGGCCAGGGAGATCTCTTTGAATCGAAAACTGGGGACTTATCTCATCAGTGTGACAGATGATGCCGGAAATCTGGTTGCCAACCTACAGACAACCGCTTACAGAAAAACACCAAAGAAGTAAAACCGTTGGACGTTGTACTGCGTCAAAATTGCATTCGAACGAGAACGCAGAACTGAAATCCAC
>JAOZRE010000153.1:0-5425 GCA_029940215.1 bacterium
TCAAAATACGCGGAACTGGCTGGTAAGCAGACTGAAGGGTAGTCCTCACAAAACGAATAACCACGAGAGGCCCTTATAGCAGACGGCCGGCGGATATGAATCAGCCGGCCTTGTTACAGCAGAAACGAAATGGACTATCGCTGAAGGTTCTCGATCACCGTTGCTACGCCCAGTCCACCACCACAGCAGGATCCAAACACACCATATTTTCCGCCGGTGCGGATCAGATGACGCATGGCAAACATGCCAATGCGGGCACCGGAAGCGCCGTTGGGATGACCAAACGCAATCGCACCACCCATCGGGTTCCACTTCTCCATGTCAATGGTGCCACCCATCTGGTTTTCGATCTCCTTGGCAACAGCCAGGTTCTGAACAGCAAAAGCCTCATTACACTCAAGCACATCCATATCAGCCAGACCCAGGCCTGCCCTTTTGATCGCCTGGGGCATTGCGTATGCTGGGCCGATTCCCATAATCTTGGGATCGCAACCGTAATCAGCACCAGCCAGCCATTTGGCCATCGGTGTGTAACCCAGTTCTTTCGCCTTCTCAGCACTCATCATCAACACAAACGCCGCGCCGTCATTCTGACCGGAGGAGTTTCCAGCAGTGACAGTTCCACCCTGCTTGAACACAGGATTCAGTTTTGCCATGCCTTCCAGGGTTGATTCACCCCTTGGATGCTCATCCACGTCGAAGACAAATTCAGGTGTTTTTCGTGTCCCGGGAATCGTGACAGGAATAATCTCATCCTTAAAATAACCTGCTTCCTGCGCTGCCTTGGCGCGCATCTGACTATTATAAGCAAATTCGTCTGATGCTTCTCTCGGGATATTGTATTGAACCTGCAGATTTTCAGCAGTCAATCCCATACCGATACACTCTTCAGCAATCGGAGACAGAGTAGATGGCATTGGCATTGGCGGTATCAGCTTAAACGGAGTGGTCGCCATGGAAAACTTAACAGGCGTTTGGCTGTAGGATTCCATTCCACCGGCAATGATAACATCAGCCTGATTGGCCATAATCTTCCAGGCAGCATGATTGATGGAATCGATGGCAGACCCGCACTGCATTTCCACATAGGATGCGGATGTTTCATAACCCAGACCGGAAGCCAGTGTTGCCCAGCGAGCTGGATTGCCTGCACTGGAACAGCCAATGGCAGATCCCAGAAAGACGCTGTCGACATGCGCTTTCTCAGCAATTTTTGTTTTATCAAGTAACCCCTTAATGCCTATTCCACCGAGTTTAGAACAATGGAAATCCCGAATCGTTCCACCCATACGGCCAAAAGCAGTCCGTACTGCTTCTACAATAACAACTTCTTTAGTTGACATAATTCCTCTCATGTTTAATTAACTGAATAATCTGCTTCTGTATAAACACATCAGCACCAGCAACACGTCCAGCGCCTTACAAAACATCCATCCGACCTGAATAGCACCGATTGGTTACAATCCGTCACCCATCCATGACAAAAATCCGCGGATTGAGCTGAAAGGGATCGTTTATCAATACTACACGCTAAAAGCCCTGTCCCTCTTAATTAACACTCCCAGGGGCATCTTGTTGCCGGCAGAATATCGAAAATATTTCCTATAATCCACCGAATCTAAACTCTTTGTCAAGATACAAAAGAGGCTACTCGCAGATGTCTTAATTTACCAGTATTCATCTCATGCATCAGGATGACAACGAGATCCAGTCCAGCTACATTCGATTGATGTTTTATTGCGAAGCTTGGGTCTAATACCCCGTCGTTTGCGGCGTCCTGTCATCCGGACCCCGATCCGGGATCCAGTCAAGTATGATCCTGGATTCCGACTTTCGCCGGAATGACGGAGTGATACCCCGCTGCTTGCGGCGGGGGACTTTTATTTAGCAGGTATTAATTTAATAATATTATTGTATTCCTCTGTAATTTAGTGTTATACACATTTTTCTAAGCGAATTTAGAAGGTTTTAAACGCGTTAAAACAGAATATTGCCATGTTACCTATCAATTCAGATTAACTATTCAATTTCTAACTTCTTTTAATTTTTTGTTTTTATAACTTTTTTGAGCTTTTCAATCTCCTTGACATATTTATTTAATACCTTTAATTTAATATCAGACAAACGCCATTTCCAGCTTTCAGACACCTCTTGCTAATGATCACAATTCAGTTTTGCAGCGAGGGGTTACCAACGATTATTGATCAAACAGGATCAGACAACCTATGTCCAGACCGCTTAGAACACCACAGGAAGTTGCCAGGCAGAAGGAGGGCATTTTGGCCGAAGCATTGAAAGTGCTACGTGAAGACGGTTATACCCGTATGAGTATTAACCGGGTTGCAGCACGTATCGGTATGACAGCTGCCAACCTGTACAACTATTTTGTCAGCAAGGATGAGTTGAATTTGGCAATGCAGACCCGCATTTCAGAAAATATGTATGCTCAGCTTCAAACGTCTTATGAGCAGCACTCGGATCCATTGGAGCGGCTGGAGTCCTTTATGAGGATTCAGATCGAGATGGGACTCCAATCCGTGAATCATTACGATATTCTGTACAGCATCACCTCTCCCCGGGGAGAGGACTTCAAGGGAACAAAGACGGAGAAGATTGCCATCACCGAAAAGGAGAAGGCACGTCAGATTGCGTTGAGAATCCGTGCGATTCACATGAGAGTGGCGATGGAGATTTCGGAGCAATACGCTTCTTTTCAACCTGACGAAGCCACGTATTTAATTAACCGCATGTGGTGCATGGTACATGGCGCTATCACGCTTCACAATCGGAACTTTCTTGAGCGTTTTGGGAAAAGCGATGAAACCATGTTTACCAAAATCTGTGAAGACGCAATGGCACCCTTCAAACCAAACGGGTGAAGCCAATCTGTTGAACCGTTAATCAGGAGGTCAGTATGACAGAAAAAACCCATATTCTCGCAATTGATAACGGCACCCAGAGTGTCCGAGCCCTGTTATTTGACCTGAAAGGCGAGCTGACATCGAAGGTCCAGATACAGCTGGAACCCTACTACTCCACTGAGCCGGGTTGGGCTGAACAGGATGTGGACTACTTCTGGGAAAATCTGTGCAAGGCTTGCCAGCAGTTGTGGCAGGAGAGTGATGTCTCCAGGGAGGCGATTGCTGCTGTTTCCCTCACCACTCAGCGGGCCTGCATGGTCAATCTGGACCGCGACGGAAAGCCGTTGCGTCCAATGATCAGTTGGCTGGATCAGCGCCGAGCAACGGAATTCAAGCCCATTGGCGGGCTAATGGGGGTTGCGTTTAAACTGGCCAAAGCCGAAAAAACCATCCGCACCTTGCAGGCGGAGTCTGAGGCCAACTGGATCGCTGAAAACCAACCAGACATCTGGGAAAAGACCGATAAGTTCCTGTTCCTTTCAGGCTACCACCTGTATCGACTGACCGGCCACTATCGCGACTCATCCAGTGCACAGGTCGGATTTGTACCCTACGACTTCAAAAAACTTGAGTGGTGTAACGAAAAATCATGGATGTGGAAGACTGCCCCCATTGAAAGACGGATGCTTGCCGACTTGGTGCAACCGGGGGAAGAGCTGGGCATGATTACGAAGGAGGCCGCCAGGCTGACCGGCATTCCCGAAGGGTTACCGGTTATAGCAGCAGGTACAGACAAGGGGTGTGAAATTCTGGGAGCTGGATGTCTGGACCCGGGCGTCGCCAGTCTCAGTTATGGTACCACTGCCACCGTCAACACCATCAGCAGCAAATATTTCGAAGTGACGCCCCGCATACCCCCGTATCCTGCCCCGGTACCTGACGCCTACTGCACAGAGGTCATGATTTACCGGGGGTACTGGATGGTCAGCTGGTTCAAGAATCAGTTCGCTCTCAGGGAGCAGCAGCTAGCCGAGGAAAAGGGCGTAGAGCCAGAAACCCTGTTTGACGAGTTGGTGAAAGCGGTTCCACCGGGAGCAATGGGTCTGACACTGCAACCATACTGGTCACCGGGACTCAGTATGCCTGAGGCCAAAGGCGCCATCATCGGTTTCGGCGATGTGCACACCCGGGCCCATATCTATCGCGCCATCCTGGAAGGGCTCGCTTATGGGTTGCGGGAAGGCAAGGAACGTATCGAGAAAAAAAGTGGTGTCAAGGTGGAAAAACTGATGATTGCCGGTGGCGGATCCAGGAGTGATGCGGCCATGCAGCTGACAGCTGACATATTTGGGCTCCCGGCCTTCAGACCCCATACATACGAGACATCAGGACTGGGAGCAGCAATGACAGCAGCTGTCGGGGTCGGGATCTATCCTGACTTTGCAACTGCCATCAAAAAGATGACCCGTGTCGAACGGGTATTTGAGCCGAACCCGAACAATCAGGAAGTATACGACCGACTTTACCGCAAGGTGTATCTGCAGATGTATGAAAAATTGCAACCGCTGTATCGTGAAATTCAGGAGATAACCGAATATCCTGCAGAAGCATAACAGGCATGGAATTTCTGATTATCCAGTGGCATGCAACCGCTGGCAGATGGTATGTAGCGATAACCACCTGTCTGGCATAAAACACTTTTCTTAATAGCAAGCATATGAACAGGTTAAAAAAATGAAAGACGGAACAGCCCTGGATTTCAGCAATCGGTCCGGGGGATTTGCAGCACTTGAGAGTGAAATATTTGATATCCTGGTTATCGGGGCAGGCATTACCGGCTGCGGCATCGCCAGGGACGCAGCCATGAGGGGTATGCGGACAGCCCTGATTGATGCCGGCGACATCGGCTCCGGAACCTCCAGCCGGTCGTCAAAACTGATCCATGGAGGGTTAAGGTACCTGGCACAGGGACAAATGGGTGTTGTTCGCGAAGCGGCAAACGAACGCCGGGTACTGCGACAACTTGCGCCCCACCTGTCGTTGACGAATCCCATGGTTGTGCTTGCCAGATCCAAAAAAGGTATGGCGGTGCTTAAAACGGCCCTTTGGGCATATGAAAAGATGGGTAAGGTGGATCGGCATGAACGTCATGAATCATGGCAGCAAAAAAAATTGAAAGAGTTGGAGCCTGCCGTCTGTTCAGAGAATTTCTCAGGGGCAGTCGTCTATCCTGAATACCTGACAGATGACAGTCGTCTGACCCTTGCGAATGCCAGAAGCGCAGCTGCTCATGGGGCCGTTGTATTGTCATATGCCAGGGCAGAGCAGCTGACCATGGAAAACGGCAAAGTGGTTGGTGCCTCTGTCAGGGGTACCCTCAAGTCTGAATCACTCGGTGCCACTGTCCGCGCAAAGGTGGTTGTAAACGCAGCTGGACCGTGGGTGGATGCCGTACGGCGAATGGCGAACCGAGATGCCAAATCAAAACTGCAATTAACCAAGGGAATCCACCTGGTCTTTAAAAAAGAACAGGGTTTTTATAACTTTTATGCCGTTTATGCCTA
>JAOZRE010000153.1:5435-10282 GCA_029940215.1 bacterium
CACTTGTTTTTTAAAAAAGAACGACTCCCCTTTCAGAGGAGCATTGTTTGGAATGCACCGGACGGGCGTGGGCTGTTTGCTTTGCCCCGAGGGAGGTTTGTCTACATCGGCACCACCGATACTTTCTATGCCAACCCCGAATACTGGCCGCAGATCACATCGGAAGATGTGTTGTACCTGATGGATTCGTTCAACACAATCCTGTCAGGAGATCCCCTGACAACCGCTGACGTTACCTCGATCTGGTCAGGCATTCGACCCTTGCTGGGAACAAAAGGAAAGAAACCATCCGAAATTTCCAGAAGGGATGAAGTGATGGAGGGGACTGGTGGATTGTTGAGTATTGCAGGCGGAAAGCTGACCAGCTACCGCTCTATGGCCGTTCGCATGGTGGATATCTGTGAAAAAAAGACAGGAAGACCCCACACGCCGTCAACCACAGCAGATGAATCCCTTCCCGGCGGTGATATCAACGAATCCATCGACGCCCTCCGGGAAAAAATTCTGGAGAACGGTCTCAGCACCGAAGATGCAGAGAGGGCCGTCCATTTATACGGCAGCGAAGCACTGGAACTCTTCAAATCCGGCACTGGACCTGCCGTCGAAGCTGAGTATGCAGTAAAAGTGGAAGGGGCCCTGACATTGGAGGATTACTGGATTCGAAGAAGTTCCCGGGCTTATTTCGATGATAATGGCGGTCTGGATTCCTTGGAGCCTGCAGCATCAGCAATGGCCACCCACCTGGGCTGGAGTGACGAGGAGCGCCAGGAGCAGATTGAGACCTGCCGCAGCCAGCGAGCCGCCGAAATGGCATTGTTAAACTCTATTTAAGCAGTTATAACCATTTGATTAACTTAATAGCAAGGATCACCTCATGAAACCATCCATCATCAACAGCCTGCGACAGGCCGTCGGGAACGACATCATTTCAACAGATGAAAACCTTCTTGAAGAACGCCGGCACGACTATTCCGTCATTAGTGAGCTGAACGATCTTCAGGGACGCCCGGCACCAAGACCCTGCTGTGTCGCCCAACCGAAAAAGACTGCTGACGTGGTAAAAATCGTCAATACCTGCAGGGAAAATCAGGTTCCCTTGATTCCGTTTGGATTAGGGTCCGGTGTGGTCAGTGGTGTCATTGCCCATCCAGATGCTGTTTTGATCGACATGAGCCAGATGAACCGAACCCGAAAAATTGACAGCCTTAACCTGCTGGCAACCTTTGAAGCCGGGGTTCGGGGGTCTGATGCCGAAGCGTCTCTTAACAAACAGGGCTTGATGCTGGGTCACTACCCACAGTCCATTTCTGTCAGCTCAGTGGGCGGATGGGTCGCAACCCGTGCCTGCGGACAATTTTCAACTGCGTACGGATCCATAGAGAATATGGTTTTCGCCCTGGAAGTTGTTCTTCCCAACGGAGAGATCATCGAAACGCGCCCTACCCCCCGTGCCGCATCAGGTCCGGACCTGAAAGAGATCTTCCTTGGTAGTGAGGGCACTCTTGGCATTGTGACAGCTGTTACCTTTTCCGTGCGATGGAAACCCCAGAAGCAGTCCTTTACAGCCTTTTATATGCCTGACATGGACAATGGATTCGAGCTGCAGCGCAACATCATCCAGCACGGTTGGGAACCGCCGGTGATGCGGCAATATGACGCCTCCGAAGTCGTGCGGCTCTTTCCTGATCATGCCCGGGGAGAGGACTGCCTGTTGATCATGGTGCATGAGGGACCTGCCGGAAAGGTGGATGCAGAGATCGCCGAATGTCTGGAGATTGCAAAAGATCTTGGTTGTGATCCTGCGTCAGAGACAGTGGTTGAGAAATGGTTCGAGGACCGTAATCATGTACCCACATTTGATGAGTTTCTATCACAGGGCGTCATCGTAGACACCATTGAGATTGCGGCCACCTGGGACAAGATCAGTGAGATCTATCAATCCGCTGTTGCGTCCCTTGGAGAGGTGGAGAACATTGCCAACGCCTCCGCCCACAGCTCTCACTGTTACCGCTCCGGAATCAATCTCTATTTTACCTTTGCAGCCATTCCAAACGATCCAGCCGATATGGCAGCTGTTTATCAGGATTGTTGGCGTCGGGTAATGGAAGCAACACTGGCAGGCGGCGGCGGTATATCCCACCATCATGGTATTGGCAGAATACGGCGCCCATGGCTAGCTGAAGAACTGGGGCAGGCAGGTGTGGCATTATTGCAAAAAATTAAAAAAACAGTGGATCCCACGGGCATGATGAATCCAGGTGTGCTGATCCCTGGAGAAGACTAGGCAAAAGAGAGCCGGATCCGTTTCACGCAGTGCCCTTCCCTGTGCATAGTGCAATGCGTGACATCCGGATCCGTCTGGAATTCAATTCCAAGTGCATCCAGCCAGCACTCGATGCGATAGATGACACCACATTCATATTGGTCAATCACCCCCATCCGCTGCATTCCTTTGTAGGCAAAGCACTGTAGTGGCTCCATTTCCATCGACAGGACCTGACCATCCTCAAAAATGAAACGACCGCCCATAAAATCGGGAATAACCAGCTTCGCTGCCTGAGTAAAGAACGCCTTGAATTGATCAAACGTATTGATCTCCTGATCATTAAATCCCAGCGCCTTTTTAAATCGAGCGATTTCCATTGGGGCCAGTGATGAAATGGCTGATTTGTTCAGGCGGTTACCAACCTCAATACCAAACTCACTGCAGCAGTGCATAAACCACGCACCATCATGGGTCATCCAGCACTTATTAAGCAAAACAATCAGCTCGTTTTGATCCATTTTCTCCTCCAATCATACCGAACATTTCCGTTTATGAGTCAGTCGCCAACCAGGCTGGTCAAACAGGCTTCCGGTTGAAAAGACAGGGCGCAGGCTACCATGAGATGGAAGTAACATACCCTGATTGCATTCGTCAATTGTCACATTGGCTTGCTGGAATGAAACCTGTCGGTCCATCAGAATAAAAGACCGGTACCGGTTGACAACCCCATCCCAATTAGCTGAGAATTGACCCTTCTGAAAAACGCCGGCGATCCGGCTCCTTTGATTATCTTCAAGGGGTCTCAGGACAGGGCCATTTTATAACTCTGCTGGAAAAACCGCTCAACCATTACATGGAAGCAGTTCAATGATTACCAAAAAAGATGTGATAGAAAAAGCAACAGAACTGGGGTTTAAGGACATCGGATTTACAACAGCAGACCCTTTTAACTCCCAAAAGGATATCCTGGAAGAACGGCGGGAGGGATACAACAAGCCCATTTCCCTCCTGGATCTGGAAGGTGGAATCGACCCAAAACTGGCTCTTCCAGACGCCCAGTCGATTATTGTGCTGATCGAAGAGTATTTCCAGGAGTCTTTCCCCCCCTCCATGGAGCCTCATTTCGGTCGCTGCTACCTGGATGACGACCGGATTACGAAGGACGGCCTGTACCTCAGGGTAAAGGCTCTGAGATCCTACCTGAGGGAGAATGGCATCGACTCAAAGGTCCCCTTTAATCTTCCCCATCGCCTGTCCGCCGCAAGGGCCGGTCTGGGGTCTTTCGGCAAAAACAACTTTTTCTACTCCCGCAAACTGGCGGCACAGAGTTCCTGGACACTTCCCATCGCCATAGTGGTCAACGAGGAGTTCGAACCGGATGGTGAAACGATTGAAGTCGGATGCCCGGATTGGTGCAAGAATGTCTGCATCGTCGCCTGTCCGACACGGGCCATCAAGGGACCCAACAAGCTGGATCCTCGACGCTGTATCTCGTTTTTGACTTACTACGCCCGCGAAATTACGCCACTGGAGTGGCGTGAACCCATGGGTCTGTGGGTGTTCGGCTGCGACCGGTGCCAGGATGTCTGTCCCCGCAATATTCCCGCCAGAGCCAGGGCCCTGCAGCCAAACCCGAGGGTGGCGGCAAAGGCCGAAAAATTCGAGTTAACCCGGCTGCTGCACATGGATGTGGATTATTTCCAAACCCACATCTGGCCTCACATGTTTTATATCTAGCCAAAAAGCCTCTGGCTGTGGAAGATGAATACAGCCCGCGCCATCGGCAACACCCTTGACCGGAAATATGTTCCTGAATTGATCAGGGCCTTCGGTGAAAATGAGGATGAGCGAGCGCAGGGTATGATTGTCTGGGCCTTGGGACGACTGGGAGGAGAGGAGTCCCGGACAGCTCTTGAGGGCTTTCTACCAGAGACCAGCGGCCTTGTAAAAACAGAGGTTGAGGGAGCCATTGCCATGGCAGCCATGTAGGTCGATCAGCCATGACAGTGAGAGATAGCGGCTACCCCACAAAGGATCGTCTAAGGATTGTGTCCTTCTGCCACAGGGCATCATTTCTCTCCAGGTGGCCAAGATTATAATGAAGTCCCCGGCTCTCTTTCCTGTGCAGGGCTGATTGGATAATCAGCTCCGCTACAGTGGCGATATTACGTAACTCAATCAGGTCTCCCGTCACCTTGAAATCCCAGTAATACTCCTTGATTTCCGACTGGATGTTCTTGATACGCCTTTCCGCCCTGACCAGGCGCTTATCCGAACGGACGATACCGACATAGTTCCACATCATCCGCCGAATTTCGTCCCAGTTATGTGAGACGACGATCCGTTCGTCACTGTCCGTGGTCCCGACAAAGTCCCAAAGTGGGGGCAGCGGGTCATCGATGTGCCGGTTTCCCGTCAGTTCTTCAACAGCCTTTGTTGCTGCTGTTTTCGCATAAACCAGGGCTTCCAGCAGGGAGTTGCTTGCCAGCCGGTTCGCTCCATGCAGGCCGGTACAGGCTGTCTCCCCAATTGCATAAAGGCGTCCGATATCGGTCCGTCCGTAAATATCCGTCACGACCCC
>JAOZRE010000154.1 GCA_029940215.1 bacterium
CTTTAGCAACTAGTTTCAGCGATTTTGTTGAACACTTCACCACACAGACACCGCAACCAAGGCAGTCTTTAGAAATCAACTTCGGAACCTGGGCCTTTTTGTTCAGCGAAGCGTCTGCTTCCTTATAGCTGACCATGGTGAGGACTTCCATGGGGCAGCGCTTGGCGCAGAGGCCGCACCCCTTGCAGGTCTCTGAATTTGTCTGCACTTTGAAATTTGCGGCGTCTATTGACTTGTGACTGTCTTGCTGATGGTAATTTTCAAACCACATACAGTGGTCTTTGTCACAGTTTCATATAGTATCCGGCCTTTCCTGCCAGGTCGACATCCCATGTACAAGGCCTGCTTTGGCAGACTTTAGAAGGATCTCTTCAGTTTCCTGCCGGGTTATTTCACGCCCCATCTCATTGTCTACGATGTAGTGCCCCAGGTCATCAAAATGCAGGCACACCTCCAAGGGCTTCTTGCTATTCTCGACAGTGGGGTCCAGGTTTTTACGCTGGCGGCAGGGGCAGGCTGAAACGGTATAGTACCTGAAACTGTCCAACAGTTTAACCACGTCTTCATAGGGACGGACAGTCGTACCAGCCTGGATGGTTTTATCGATTGGCAGGGTCCTTAACCCCTGATGTTCCGATTTGGAGAAACCTTCCATCATGCCGTTCAGTATATACTGGTTTGAAGGCACAGAAACCGCTCTCATGTGATCATTTGCCAGCATGGGCCAGAAGGCGCTGCGATAGAGCGAGAAAAATATATCGTTCAGACCGTAACGGACCTTCCCGTTCTTTGTTCCCCTCCAGACTAAGCCCTTTATTGCCATTGGATCCAGCTTTCCAACCAGCTCCTCTTCAGACATCCCTTTCAAGGTGGCAAGTTCCTCCAGCGGTGTCCTGCGAAAGGGAAACCCTGTCAGAAATTCGGCCTCCTCAACAGTGTAACGGGCTCTGACTGTTTCCTCCTTGAACTCTGAATCGGGTAACCCGATCCATGTTCGTTTCAACCAGTCCATAAACCGGTGATAAATCTCTTGCTCTGTCATTCCTCTCCTCCTGATTTACAAGGTCTGTCGTTGTTCCGGCTCTACTCTTAATTTAAGCAGCAATAATTTTAATTGTTTCTGCTCCGAGTTATTCAGGCCCCCCAGAAACTCCCGGTTGGCCTCCTCTGCAATGGAATCGGTCTGGTCAGTCAACCCCCTTCCCAAATCCGTCAGGCACACCACAATCGCCCGGCGATCCGATGGATGTGAGCGTCGCTCCACCAGCTCTAGTTTTTCCAACCGGTCCAAAACGCCGGTCATGGTCGCGCTGTCCAACTGGGTCCGTTCTCCCAGATCCCGTGAAGTAATCCCGTCTCCCTGCCTTAAAAAATTCAATACCATCCCTTGCACTGCCGTCAGGTTCAAACGGGACATATGCTTCCGCCAAACCTTACTCGCAGACTGGTTCGCTTTGGACATATGAAAAAAAATACAATCATTTGGATCCACCTGGATCTCCAAAAATGTGTTTAACTGCAAGAAAATTCATTGAGGCAGGCCATGCTGATAAGTAACTAGCTTACATATTACTTGCATGCGAGTTTAATTATCCCGATCCAATCTGTCAAATGTAAATTAGGGGGCTGGATTGCCGGCCTATTTGAGGGAGATTGATCGGCAGATCATTAAACGTCCACAATCAAGTTTGAAAAACGGTTGAATTTCCACCAGCTTTGAGGTGTTCTTGTTGGAACATATTGTGTTTTTTTGTGGTCGGACTATAAAATGACAAGAATGTTTGGAGCAGCTTTAAATAGGGAATTTGGAGAGAAAATACTTTTTTGACCACACGGGTTCAGTGATAAGGAGATTGATGCCCATACGCAAAATGAACTGGTCCTTAAACCATTTTAGTCGCTCCAACACATTATTCGCCTTAAATCTCCAGACAGATTTTCACGAAGTGCTGAGCGATACATGAAATGTCCTTTAAAGCATTCAGACCTGTGATTCAGTACGTGCAAATTTTGCACATACTGCCAGCAACGGGAAAATAACTTAATCCCAATCCTATAATCTGAACGTTATAATTCTGTTGGCTACCGCATTAAATCCCAGAGAGGTGTCCACATTAGCTGGGCCACCTCACTGCCGAAAGATTACGTGTTGTAAATGGCCCTGAGATCTTTTTTTAGAATCTTTCCGGTCGGTGTCCGGGGAATAGCATCGACAAAGATCACTGATTTGGGGATCTTGAATTTGCCCATTTTGTCCTGGCACCAATCTATCAACTCCTGCTCGGTTAAAGTTTCTCCCGGTTGTACAACCAGAATGGCCCGAACCGCTTCTCCCCATTTTTCATCTGCATATCCAATCACAGCAACATCGGCCACTTTCGGGTTTCTCAGAAGATAGTCCTCAATTTCTGCTGGATAGATATTCTCACCACCGGAAATGATCATGTCTTTCTTGCGGTCCATGATGTATAAAAAACCGTCTTCATCCAGTCGGCCAACATCGCCTGAATACAACCAGCCATCCTTGATTGTATTTGCGGTGGCATCCGGCTTGTTCCAATACCCTTTCATTGTCACCGGAGATCGCATCAGGACTTCTCCCTTGACTTCGGGTTTCACATCGTCGCCCTTCTCGTCAACAACCCTGATTTCAGTATGAAAAAATGGTCGACCACACGATCCAGCTTTATTGAGCGCATTGACTGAATCCAATACGGTTCCCGTGCAACCCTCAGTCATCCCGTACAGCTGCCGTACTTCAATTCCGGCTTTCGCATATTCCTCAATCAACGTAACCGGTACTGGGGCCGCGTAAACAAGGATTGTTCCGACGGAGCTGAAATCGTATTTTTCGAAATCAGGAACCAGTTTTAGAAAATCCAGAATAATAGGAACCGCTCCAAACCCTGAGATCTTTTCCTTTTCGATAATCTCGAGAAAATTCTGGGGATCAAAGCTTTTCTGTAAAACAACTTTCAGGCCCTGATAGACCCCCAATGGTACCCCGGCCAATCCACCGATGTGAAACAGTGGCAGGGCGATCAGGGTGGAATCTCCGATAGAACCCAGAGTTGACATCATGTTGACGGAAGACCAGAAAAAGTAGTCATGGGTTAATTCCGCGCCTTTGGGCCTGCCTGTTGTACCGGATGTGTAGAGGATGGTCATGGTATCATCGCCGCCGCCCTTCATTTCCGGCTCGTTCGGAGCAGCACTGTTGAGGATTGCATTATAAGAGTCCGCCCATTCAGGTGGCGTGTCTGTCATCGCGATCAACTTCTCAGTTGGGATATTTCCTCGAAAGGAATCCACGACATCTGTGTACTCCTCACCAAACAAAAAGACGTTGGCATCACAATCAGACAGGATATATTCCATTTCAGTTCCTGCCAGGCGATAGTTGACCGCAGCCATTACCGCCCCTATCTTGGCCAGACCGAAATAAATATCGTAGTATTCAATGACGTTGTTGGCAACGATCGCCACTCTATCGCCGTATTTCACTCCCATGTCGGTCATAGCGTTCGCGAACTGATTGGCGCGGTCGTTCATCTGACCATAAGTCAGCCGAACATCCTCGCAAACAAGTCCGACGCTCTCGGGCATCAATCGGGCCCTTCTGATCAGTAGGTCTCCAATATTCATTTCGATTATTCTCCTCTGCTTTTCTGGTTAATTTCTTTAAGAACAGAATTTTCAACAAACGAAGTTTTCACGGATTTGACGAGGATGTCAACTCTCTTTGGAAAGATTGGCTAGAATTTGCTCTGAAGCGGTATAGGGATCGATCTCTTTTTTAATGATCGCGTTGACATAGTCATCAAGGCGACCTTTTTGGTTCAGGTCCTTTAAAATGTTCTCCATAAACTGTTTCTTGACCAAATCGACCAGTTCAAGTTTATGAAAATAAAACCGGCGTTTTTTGTAATGTGGAGAAGGTTCACGGGAGAGATATGCCAAACGCGTTTCAATGGCAGACCAAAGTTCTGAAATGCCCTGACTTGAATTGGCAATCGCAGAAACAACCATTGGTTGCCAATCTTCTGTTCCCAGGTTGGTTGAAATTCCCAAGGCAACCATGGCCTTTAACTCCGCAATGGCAACATTCGCATCCGGTTTATCGGCTTTGTTGACGACAAGGATATCTCCCACCTCAAGAATACCCGCTTTGAGTGTTTGAATGGTATCACCTAGCCCGGGTGCGAGTACAATCACGGTGGTATTGGCCACCCTGGCAATATCAATTTCATCCTGACCGACGCCAACAGTCTCAACCAAGATATAATCCTTGCCCATGGCATCCAGAACAGTAAGTGCCCCCCGTGTCGCAGAGGTTATCCCCCCAAACTCCCCCCGACTGGCCATAGACCGGATGAACACCCCTTCATCATTAAAATGCTCCTGCATACGAATACGATCACCCAAAATGGCACCACCGGTGAAGGGGCTACTCGGATCCACTGCCAGGACGCCAACTGTTTTTTGTTGTTTTCGAATCGACCTGATGAGCTGATTGGTCAGCGTACTTTTCCCCGCGCCAGGAGGTCCAGTCAATCCGATAATCACTGCTCTCCCGGTATGGGGAAACAGCTGCTTTAATATCATCACCGCAGCGGGATGATTGTCATCGATCATGCGGATGAGTCGAGAAACAGCCTGAACATCCCCGGCCAGAATTTTATCTATAGAAACGCTCATCTGCATTTCGCTCCTGCCCTTAGGGATCGTTAAAAAATAACCAAGTGTTTCTCATTAGCGTTAAAGAAACACGTCGCCTGAAAAGGAAACAATTGAGTAACCTTTTAGCCGACCCTTGTTAAGTCGAAAGTGCATTGATCAAAAGTTGTTCCGCGAGCGCCAATCTTTTAAGAAAACCTGCTTCGGTTGTTCCTTTTTCCTGACGATAACCACCCCGGTGAGATTTGATATCACTCACCTGGATCAAACCGGTAAATACGCTGTACAGTACATCCAACAGCTCTATCTCGTCGTATTTCACGATGAGCCCCTGTTCGATGGCCAAGCGAACGATCTGCCGCCCCCGGTTGGCGTTTGTTCTTCCCAGTTCATTCAGCTCCGATCGCATCTCTGTCGATATTTTCCAGATATCACCGGATTGTTGAAAGATCTGTATTATCCTGAATGATTCCGGAGATATACAATAGCCATTGTAGGTTGCTTGAAAAAACTCATGGAGGAGCTCCGCCGCCGACTGATACCGCTTTTCTGAAATCTGCTGTTCAACATAGACCAGCTGATCACGGAGTTCCGTGATAACGGGAATGATCAACCTGCCAAACAACTCCTCCTTGCTTTTAAAATACTTGTATATGGTCGGTTTAGTGAAACCGGCCTCAATGGCAATGTCATCCATGGTTACACCAAAGAAGCCATTGTCCAGAAAAGCAGTCTGGGCAGCAGCCAGGATATCTTTGATGCGCAGCTGTTTTTCACGCTCTTTACGTTTTTCAATGGCCTTCTTGAGGGAATCTTTAGTGGGCATCTGTATATCTGTCAGTTACTGATAATTTCCAGTCAATAAATTTAAATGACTATTAATAAAAAAGATATACTATGGCGGAAATTCCTATATGTCAATGAATTGATCCGGCATTGGTATAGCTTCAATCTCTTTCTGGAATCTAAAAAAAGCTTCACGTATTTATCTTATCAATATTTAACAGGACATTGAAAAAACCAAACCTGATTCTATTATCGCAAGCATTTAAATAATTACTTGACAATTAACTTTACTATGAGTAAATCAAATAAGCAACCAATATACAGCAGAAGGTCTAAATGGTCTCATCAGGATGTAATTCTTTGTATTTTTTAGGAGAGTCGCATGACGGAGCATCGTACACGATCGCAAATTCCCATCAAGCCGCTTTACGACCCCGATGACCTGAAAGGTTTTGATTTCGACAAAAAACTGGGTATCCCCGGGTCATATCCCTACACGCGTGGCATCAGACCAGTCGGATTCTGGACCTGGATTCAGCGGGAGTTATCCGGGGAGGGTGATGCCAAAAAATCCAACAAACAGTTGAAATACCTCTTAGAGCAGGGACAGATGGGCGTGGATGTGATTGCAGACGCACCATCCAATTCATTGATCGATCCGGATCACCCGCTTGCCGCTAACGCTGTGGGAACCCAGGGTGTTTCCGTCTGCTGCCTGAATGACTTTCGAGAACTATGGAAGGACCTTCCGTTAGATTCCATCACGGTGTCCAGCTCCATGATGAGCACGATCACTGCCTGTGCCCTCTATCTGGTAGCCAGGGAAAACGGGTTTTCTGCAGAAAATCTGAGAGGAAGTGTCATTCAGGCCCCGTTTTACTCCGAACCATGCGGGTATTCCACTCACTTCCCTTTTGACCTGAGAGTCCGTTTGACCTCAGACTGTATTGAGTTTTGTACAAAAGAGATGCCCAAATTCCACTCCTTTGTCGAAGACACCTATTTCTTCTGTGAGGCTGGTTTAAATGCTGTTGAAGAGATGGCACTGGGATTTATTGAAATCCGCTATCTGGTCAAAGATCTTCTTAAACGGGGTCTTGATATTGACAGTTTTGCCCCACGCATCGCCATTCTGGTTAATTGTGGCATGGATTTCTTTGAAGAGATCGCTAAGATTCGGGCTACCCGGAGAATCTTTGCAAAGATGATGAAGGAGGAGTTTGGGGCCAAGGATCGTCGTTCCTGGGCGCCAGTAATCACCAGTCACACGTCGGGGATGTCGATGACCGCCCAGCAGCCGTTTAACAATATCGTACGGGGAACCACCCAAGCACTCTCTCTGGTACTGGGCGGTGTGCAGGCGGTGGAGATTTCGGCATTTGATGAGGCGTTCCGGACACCCAGCCCCGAATCTCATCTGGTGGGTCTGCGAACCCAGCAGATCATCGGGTTGGAAACCAATGTGACCAAAGTCATCGATCCGTTGGCTGGATCATACTACGTGGAATCTTTGACCGATGAAATAGAGAAAAAGATCCTGGCCAAGGTCGATGAGATTGAGGCCATGGGCGATCCTGCAGCATTGTCGGAGGGCGGTTGGTTCAAGCGTTTTTTTGAAGATGCCATGATTCGTTACAGCCGAATGGTTGAAGAGGGTGAAATTACCAAGGTTGGACTGAACTGTCTGCAGATACCCCCTGAAGAAGACAGGTTGTTGAAAGATATCACCGAGCAGAAAATAGAGCCTTACACAGAACATATCGAAAAAATCAAAGACTTTAAGAGGAAACGGGATATTCAAAAGCTGAGGTCAGTGCTTCAAAAACTCCTGGAAACGACCAAAAACAGAAAAGAAAATTTAGCATCGGTCATCATGGAGGCTCTACAAGCAGATGCGACCATCGGGGAAATGGCAGGAACCATGCGGTTGGCATACGGTCACCCCTACGACCCGCTCGGCATGATGACATCAGTCATTTAAATCAAAGCGGCAGGGATATGGCTGGACAAGACATATTCCGGGCAGAAGCATATGAGGGAATTGTGTTGAAAAACGAGATTATTGAGATGTAGTGGTGAAACAACCCTTCAGCAGGAGGTTGATCATGGATTTTCCAAGTATGGACTGGATAAATGCCTTCCAGGAAAAATGCAATACCAGCGAGAATTTCAGCAAAGCCACCGCATGGGCGGATACCAAAGTCGTTCTGGTCATGGGGAGCAGTCGTTTTTACCTCAAGCTGTACCGGGGGAAAATCATTGATGTTATGGACTATCAACCCTTTTCCAACGCACTGGGCTATGATATCATTTTGCGCGCCGAATTAGACGTATGGCAAAAGATTCTGGATAAGCAGAATCCATTTCTGCAACTCGCCTTTTTAGGTGAGATCGAAAGAGACGGCAATATGCTTGAGTGCAACCGCTTACATGAGGCTTTGAGCGTGATGGTTGATGAGATCATGCCTGGTGTCTAACGACTTGAACCAACCAGTGCAAGGAGAGAGTGATGACAACAGATCATATTTGCGAAATTACCGGACACTACACGGTTGTTGACAGCACCCGAATCTACTACGAGGAATGTGGAAGCGGTGTCCCTTTTTTTTGCATTCATACAGCCGGGGCCTGCTCACTTGAATTCCATGATTTTATGCCACTGATGGTCCAAAAAGGGTTCAGGGCCATCGCCATCGATCTGCCAGGTCATGGCAAATCCTATCCCGTCAACTGGCAGCCCTTTCAGGTGATGCACGAATATGCAGAGTTTGTATGGAAATTAATTGGGATAATCAGTGGTGGTGAAAAACCGGTAGTCAGCGGTTGCTCTATTGGTGGCAACATGGTCACTGACCTGGCCTGCTACCATTCGGAAGAAATGCTGGCGGCACTCGCTTTCGAAGGCGCAGCCATAACGCCTTTTTATCAGCTGAATGCTTACGAGGAGCCTCACGCTTGCCCCGGCTGGCACAGCATCATGGAGCAAGCCGCCATTGCATCCAGTTATAAGCCGTTATCCGAAGAAAAGGCAGCTGAACTGAGATGGATGCATCGCTTCAGCAGCCAGGAGGTTGCCGTTAGTGACATGCTATGCTGGGCCAATCATAACGTCCTCGACAAAGTAAAAAATATCCGCTGCCCGTATCTGGTCGTCATGGGCGAAGCCGATATATTTCTATCAGAGGAGCTGCTGGATATGACTATCGCTGAGATCCCGGACGGATTAGCGGAAAAGCGGGTCGGCAAAAAATTTGGGCACTACCCGATGTTTGAACAACCCGAAGCACTCGCCCAAATTGTAATAGATTTTCTCGAAAGGAAAAAGGTCGTTTAAACGATTATGTGTCAGCAACGTGTTTCTGGCGAAACACTCGACTAATGAGAAACACTTGGATCCCTAAGGACCACACCATGACAAAAGTGAGAATAGTAATCGGTATGATGGGAATGGACCAGCATGAAGTCGGCGCCATTGCGGTTTCCAGGATATTAATGGAGGCCGGAATGGAAGTCATTTACCTGGGCAGGTTTCAGTCCCCCCAAAGCATGGCCAATGCGGCGATTGATGAAGCCGCAGATGTTATCGGCATCTCGTGCCACTCCTGGGAATACCTGAACTTCGTCCCGGACCTTCTCAAATTGTTAAAGGAAAAAAATTCAGACATTTCAGTCGTTGTCGGCGGGTCGGTTATCACGGCCAAAGACAAGGAACAGCTTCTGTCAATCGGTGTTGCCGGGGTTTTTGAAGCTGGAATCGATAAAACAGAAATCGTAAACAGCATTAAGTCTCTGGCTAGCTAAGGGTTTGTACGATCCCTAGCCAAAGCAGCAGCGCATTTCTGGGTTTCTCTTTTTTTATTGTTGCGAATTCCATGTTGATTGAAATATCAGAATTAATCAGGAGAATATTCCATGTTGCTTAAGGGAAAAGTTGTGCTGATAACCGGTGCCGCCCGCGGCATTGGCCGGGCAACCGCAAAAATTTTATCAGAACAGGGCGCCAAAGTTGGGGTGGCGGATATTCTGGATGAGGTTAGCCAAACCGCAGATGAAATAGAAAAGGCCGGTGGAAAATCTCACTTTGCTGTATTCGATATTTCCGACCCGAACCAGGTAAAGAGTGGTGTACAACAGATCAGAGACCAGCTGGGAGACATCGATATTTTGGTGAATAACGCTGGAATTGTTACTAATATTGCCCGTCTCACCAAAATGTCGATTGATGCCTGGCAAAAGGAAATTAATGTCAATCTTTCGGGGGCCTTTTACCTGATAAAGGAAGTCATTCCCCAAATGGTTGAAAAAAAATGGGGGCGTATTATCAATATGTCTTCAGGTGCGGCTACAGGGGGTTTGCACAGACAAGTTGGTTATGCTTCAAGCAAGGCCGGCCTGTTGGGTATGACCAAGACAGTCGCCCTTGAACATGCACGAGACGGTATCACCTGCAACGCCATTCTTCCGGGATTAATCGAAACCGAACTGGTAAAGATGATGCCGGAGGAGATGCTGAAAATGACCTCATTGGCCATTCCAGCAAGAAGAACAGGGCAAACAGAAGAGGTCGCTCAACTGGTCGCGTTTCTTGCGTCCAATCATGCGGCCTATATCAATGGTGCCGCTATTCCCATCGATGGAGGTATGACTCTGAATACCGGATCTTTAGGCAGTCGGAAAGAAATGAAAGAGATGCTCGCCTGATCAACTATAGGGGCACCCGTTATATTCTCTTGAATCCAGCTTGATGAAAAACAGAAGCTAGCATGTTCCGTGTCATCCCATTCGAAAAATTGAATTGATCCCACTCCAGATA
>JAOZRE010000549.1 GCA_029940215.1 bacterium
GTATCTATTCACCACATTTCGGAGTCGAAGGTATTATGATTCAAAACGATGGAAAACAGGACGTTTTCCAACAGCTCCAGGGATGGATTCATGCGTGTTTTGTATCATAATACCTTCGACGGAGGGGGAACTGAATAGTTACGTTTTATCAAGTTATAACTCATTTATTGCTGCGGTTCGAAAGGGATAAAGAAAACATCACTTGACCGGGCTCTTCAAAAAGTCACTACTGATTGCAGGATCATTGGGAACTCAGTAATCTCGCAGCGTTTATTTTATTATTTGCTTAAAAGATAATATCGTCAATCGGACAATCCTGGTCGCATTCATTGTTTTCATGAACTGCCTCATAGGCAGCATTGATTGCATGACGTCCATCATTGTAGATGTTCTCTTTGCCGATTTTCTCCAGCAGATGCGTTCTCTCCATCACCGCCATGACCTCTTCCTTAACTCTACAGAACGAGATATGGCGGTCGCTACCCCGGACCGTATCTACCAAAATGGAAAGGGCTGCCTCACCAGAGGCGTCAATGTCGACGATTCCTGAACAGCCAATGATAATATGCCTGAGAGTCGGTGTTTCAGCAATATATTCCAGGACCTTGTCTTCCAGATAAGTTGCGTTGGCAAAAATTAACGCCCCATCGAAGCGGACAAGCGCAATGTGCGCGCATTTTGCTTCATTCTCTTTAATGATTTTAAAGACCTGATCTTCTGTTTGTGAAATTTTTGAAACTTTGGGACGAAGCGTTTTGTATAAGAATACGAAAAAAGTCAGTGCCACCCCAACATAGATGCCTTCATGAACGTGTGGTGCCAGGTAAAGGGTGCAGACAAAAGCGATCACTGATATGATACCATCTGACCGTTTGGCTTTCCAGGCGTGTACAAACCCCTCAACATTCACCAGCCCGATAACCGCCATCATAATCACGGACGCCAGCACTGACTGGGGCAGATGGTAAAGAAGAGGTGTAAAGAAAAGCAGCGTTACAGCGACCATCAGACTGGTAACGACGGAAGATATTCCACTCACTGCATTCGCCGATAAATTGACGGAGGAGCGCGAAAAGGAACCGGAAATCGCGTAGCTCTGACCAAAAGACCCGATGATGTTTGCCAGCCCTTGCCCGATGAGTTCCTGGTTGGGATCGAGTTTCTGACCGGTTTTAGCTGCCATTGATTTCGCGATGGCAATGGCTTCCATAAAACCCACCAGCGATATGATGATCGCAAAGGGCAACAGTTGCAGAAACGCAGACAGGTAGCTTGTATTTTTTGGTGCTTTGGGAATACCAAACACAAGTCCTTCCGGAATAGTTCCGACGACAGCCCCAGCCCCCATCATGTACAGCTTTTCAACATTGAGTAGGCCGTTTTTAACCTTGAGACGCCATTTTTGGCTGTCCGTCTCCATTCCTTTCGGCAGCGTCGACTCGATATAGAAAATGGGATTGTCACCAGCATTTTCTGCAATCAGGAAGTGAATCAGGCGCAGGCCTTCTCTTTTGACATGAGCCGATTCTTTTGCATGAGTAATTTGCGCGTTGAGCACCGCCAGTTGATGTCTAAGATCAAGTTGCTCGGCTGTAGCGATGGTATGACCTTCAGCTTTGGCCTTATCGTCAACTGTATTTATGACATTATTGAGATTAGCCCGCTGGGTTCCCAATCGTTCAATCGTTTTAATATCACTGTTAAAGGCATCAATTGTCGTCTCAACACCCGGGGCCTGGATTTTGTCAATTGATATATATTTGTCGTTGTTATAGCCGGTAAAGTAGGAGAGCAGGATCGTAACAGCCACCGCCACCAGAACATTGGGAATCCTGGGATTTACCCGTTTCAAAGTCACCATGATGGCGATGGCCAGCACAGCCATCCCCAGAGTGGGCAGATGGGTATAGTGAAAGGCCGATTTAACGACATTGATAATTGTCTGGTAGTGGTGAGGGGCTTTGTCAACGTATACGCCAAACAGTTTTGAAAACTGAGAAGAGGCGATCACAATAGCTGCAGCGTTCGTAAAACCATTCACAACCGGGTGGGAAATAACATTAACGATGAGTCCCAGTCTGAAGACACCCAGAAACAGTTGAAAACAACCCACAGTCAGCGCCAAGATCACAGAATAGGCGATAAACTCCGGTCCACCAGCGGTGGCCAGCGGTTCCAGGGAGGCTGCAGACATCATTGATACCACTGCCACAGGTCCGGTAGCCAGTTGACGGCTTGAACCAAACAGTGCTGCGACCATGGGCGGCAGGAAGGCCGCATATAGCCCATAATAGGGGGGAAGTCCCGCCAATTGCGCATACGCCATTGACTGAGGAATCAGAACCATTGCAACTGTAATTCCTGCAACGATATCTATCTTAAATTTACCGCCATCGTAATCCTTAAACCACAGCAAAAACGGGAAAATCTTAAACAACATTATTATCTCCTCACATTAGGTCTCAACCTACTACCGATCGAAAAAACCAGCGGCTTCAGTGCATTTAGGGATCGTACAAAAATAATTTGGCATAAGTTGTCCGCAAAAGTCCCATAAAGACCAGACATTTTGCCGACAGAATACCATGGCAACGTGTTTTCTTTTCACCTGCAACGCGATTCCTTGACATTAATGGGAATCACTCGAATGGAAAACACTTGAGTAATTTTTGAGCCGACCCTTAATAAAACGGCCAATTAAAGTCTTTGATGTTGTAG
>JAOZRE010000550.1 GCA_029940215.1 bacterium
ATGGTACTGGAATCGAAAGAATTGCGCCACTAAAAGTCGAGCAGACAGAATTTACATTGATCACCAATGTAACCAGCATGCTGGCCTATAAAGGGTATGATGAATTCGCCATGTGGGGTCCGCAGCCTCTGCGCCTGATTGCCATGGGAAACACAATCAGTCCAGGGATGTATGTCCGCGCGGATTCCGGTATCAATTCCATATCGGATTTGAGAGGGAAACGGGTACCTGATATTAAGGGCAATCCAACAGTGATGAGGGAAATTGAGGCCATACTGGCTTTTGGAAACCTTACCTTTGCAGATGTGAAAAAAATTCCGGTGTCCGGCTTTGGAGCTGCCATGCAGGCCGTGCTGGATGGGGATGTTGACTCGTCCATGGCATCTATTTTTTCATCAAAAGTCAAGGAGCTGTGCAGCGGCCCCCATGGCTGTAAATTTCTGGAAATGCCAGCTGCGAATAAAACGGGTTGGAAACGTGCCCAGAAAATACTGCCGGCGATTTTTCCATCAACCCAGGCCAAGGTGGCAGGACTGGACAAGCCGGTTGAGCTGTTTGGCATATCCTACGCGCTGTACGCCTATCCCTGGTTAGATGAAGCCGTCGCCTATAACGTGGTAAAGGCGCTGGACAAGGGATATGGCTATTTCAACAAATCTCACCCCTGGCTCAAACAGTGGAAACTGAACAACATGGTTAAAAACGCTGCTATCATTCCGTTTCACCCCGGTGCAGTGAAGTACTACAAGGAAGCAGGTGTCTGGGATGGCTCTCTGGATCAATACCAGAGCAGTGTTCTAAAATAAATCCAGACAGGTCTCGTCCCTGGTCATGCATCATGAAATCAGGGATGAGCCACCTTCCTTCCTATCATTTGCATTGGAGTTTCGTTTCATGAGAAAAATTATTATTACAGCAGCTCTGACCGGCGGTCAGCAAACAAAAGATCGAAATCCGAATCTTCCTGAACAGCCGGACGAAATTGCAGAAGCCGCCCATGACTGCTTTAATGAAGGAGCTGCCATCGTTCATCTCCATGCCCGGGATATAAACGGTGTTCCGACTGGAGATCTGGCGGTATATTCAGATATCCACGCCCGCATCAGGGAGAGATGCAATATTGTCATTCAGGACAGTACCGGGGGGGGTGCTAACCTGAACCTGGAGCAGAAAGCAGAATGCCTGAAAGCCCATCCTGAGTTAGCATCCCTGAACATGGGGTCCATGCTCAGAACTATAGGAAAGCATAGCGGTTCTGTCTTCATCAATTCACAATCTGATATTGAGTATTTTGCCAGACAGATGCTTGAAAGAGATATCAAGCCGGAGATGGAGGTTTACCACCACGGGATGCTTAAAGAGGTCCACAATCTTATCCAGAAAAAACTGATAAAAAAACCCTACTATATCAATTTTGTGATGGGAATGGCCTACCAGGGTGCAGTGGATGGAACCGCTGACAACCTGGTAACACTGAAAACACTGTTGCCTGAGGATTCCATTTTTAACGTCACCGGCATTGGCGCAACTCAACTGCCCATGACCACACTGTCCATGTTGTCCGGCGGTATGGTTCGTGTGGGGATGGAAGATAATATCTACTACAAAAAGGGTGTGCCTGTAGAAAGCAATGCACAACTCGTTGCCAGATCCGTGCGGTTAGCCAGAGAGCTTGGATTTGAAATAGCAACCCCGGACGATGCCCGGGAGATACTGGAGTTGCACGCCAATCAATAAATCATCCGATCAATCACGATCTATAATATTTTGGTGAAATCACAAACATGGAAAAAGCAAAAAAGCAACCTGAAGAAAGGGTCAAATACAGGAAATTAACCAAAGGGTATCAGGTAATTTTTCTACTGTTTACCACAGCTGCCATTCTAATATCAGTGATTCAGATTTTTCACATTGTCATTGGTGGGCATGTGTTGCTGAGTAAAAGCTATATTGCTGTGTTGATGGGTTTGCTGATTCCACTGATATTCCTGGTCATCCCATCCAGCCACGAGAAGGTTTTCAACCCGATTCCCTGGTATGATACCATCGCTGCCATCCTGATGTTCTCCTGCGCAGGTTATATTTTCTTAAATGCTGATAAAATACAACTCATGGGCTGGAGCATTATGCCGCCGGCATTGGGGGTTTTTATGGGAATCGTCGCCTGGCTGCTGGTTATTGAAGCGATCAGACGATCTGCAGGAGGGACGCTGGCGTTTATTGTTTTCCTGGTATCCATTTATCCGTTGGCAGCCTCATACATGCCAGGGATTTTCTGCGCTAAATCTTACTCAGTTTCGAGGTTGGTCGGTTTCCATTTCCTGGGGTCTCAAAGTATGTTTGGCATTACAAGCCATGTTTTCGGCCGGCTGGTAATTGCCTTTTTGCTGTTTGCCATTGCCCTGCTGGTACTTGGCGGCGGTGATTTCTTCATTAATCTGGCTCACTCTCTTTTGGGTCGATATCGGGGCGGCGGCGCCAAGGTTTCTATTCTGGGAAGTGCCATTTTTGCTTCCATTTCAGGGAGTCCGACCTCAAACGTGATTACCACGGGCTCCTTCACCATACCGGCTATGAAAAAAAGCGGATATCCGGCTTACTATGCCGCCGCCCTTGAAGCCTGTGCATCAACCGGTGGTGTATTGATGCCTCCAATCATGGGCGTGACCGCATTTATTATGGCTGATTTTCTTCAGGTATCCTACGCTACCATCTGTT
>JAOZRE010000551.1 GCA_029940215.1 bacterium
ACATATACTCCCGATCATATTTCAGTGCCACGGCAAAATGGGTCGGGTTATTGATGACCACGTCCGAAGTCGGCACCTCCTGCATCATTCTCGCCTGGCTCAGCTGCTGCTGTATCTGCCGAATCCGAGCCTTCAAAGTGGGATCTCCTTCCGATTGCTTGTGCTCCTCCTTGACCTCCTGCTTGGACATCTTCAGCTTCTGCTCCAAATCCCATTTCTGAAAGATGAAATCAAATATCGCCAGAATCAGAAACGCCAGAAAGAGACGGAAGACAAAATCCCCCACAATTCCGGCGGCGGCGTCCATCAAGTCCCTGGAGTCAGTATCTATCAGGCTGATAATGCGGTTGAGGCTGTTGCTAAAGGTATAGTATCCAATGTACCCGATCACCCCCATCTTGAACATCGATTTGAGAAACTCACTGAAGGCCTGCTTTGAAAAAATCCGGCCAATCCCTTTCAAAGGACTTAGCTTTTCAAATTTCGGAACCAGAGGCTTTAAGGTGATATTAAAGCCAACCTGCACCACGCTGGACATGATGCCCATCACAATAGCCGTAGCGAAGAAGGGAACGACGACCAGAACTGTTTCGTTGAGGAAAATATCTGTCAGCTGTTGAAGCAGTACGACCGTCAACTCTGACTGCGAAAGATTATTAAAGGCATAGACGAAGGACTCCTTGAAGGCATCAAGAATGGTATTGCCCAGAAAATAAAACAGCAGCAGAAAACTGCCCAGCAGAGAAACGGCAGACACTTCGCGACTGAAGGCCACCTGCCCCTCTTTTCTGGCATCTTCTCGCCGCTTCTGCGACGGCGCTTCGGTTTTTTCTTCGGTTGATGATTCAGCCATGCCCTATTTTGCCATCAAGTCCAACATTTGCAGAGTCTGCCTGCCAAACGATCCATAGATTTTGGTTAGTGCATCCACCATGTGCGGAATACCGATAATAATCATGAGTAGCCCCAGCCCGATGGTAAACGGAAATCCAACAATAAAAACATTCATCTGGGGAATGCTCCGTGCCATAAAGCCCATGATCACGTTCGCCAGCAACATGGAAATGATAATCGGAGATCCCAGCTTGACTCCAACAATAAACAGATCGCCCATGATCCGCAACAGGAATTCGATCTTTCCAGGCGTAAACAAAAACCCCTGGATGGGTACCTTCTGATAACTGACAATCAGTGCTTCAAAGAAAACATGGTGGCCATCAAGAACAATAAACAGCAGAGTGGCCAGGATCGTCTCAAAGGATGCAATGATGGACACCTGCAGATCGGTCTGGGGATCCATAACATTGGCAATGCTCAGTCCCATTTGAAAACCGATGATGGTTCCTGCAAAGTTCACCGCTGCAAACATGACCCGGGGAATCACCCCAAGCATCAGGCCAACCATCAACTCCTTGAACCCGAGAAGAAGATAGTCAATAACAGTAGCGTTGAGTGGAACTTTGGGAACTGGAATAATACTGAGGATGATAAATGAGCAGATAACACTGAAATATATCCGTAAAACGCCTGGAACGTTACCGGCGCTTAGAACTGGTGCTGTAACAAAAATACCGGAAACACGGAGGACGATAAGGAAGAAGGCAAAATAGAGCTCTGGACTGAAATTGAGAAGATTCGTCATGTGAACGCTGTTGCCCAGGGGGCGGTTCCTCGCCCCTCAATCAAACATCATCATTACTGCTGGTGTAATTCTGCACAGGTGAGTCAGGAATTTTTTCGATACCCTTCAGTCGCTCTTGTTCACTTTTGCAGTCAATACAAAGCTTGGTAAATGGCAGGGCAATCAAGCGCGCCTTACCAATTTTATCTCCGCAGTCTTCACAAATACCGTATGTTTTTGCATCGATACTGTCGATAGCATTCTTTATCTGTTTCAACTTCTGCTGATCGCGCTCGGCGAGTAACTGGTATAGTTCCCGGTTACGTTCTTCGTTTGCATGATCGATATCATCACCAATATCGTCGGTTACAGCAGTCGCCGACTTATTCCTTTCAACTTCGATATCGTCCATAATTGCTTTCTGCATGTCCAGCAGTTTTCCCTTGATCTCTTTCATTATAGTGGGCTGTTAGATATTTGTTTAAAAACTGCAAAATATAACTATTTCAATTCTGAACAAGAAAAGATCGACTGTTTATCTTTCTTCTAAGCCGTCAGATTATACACAAATAGCATCAGAAAGCAACGATAAATATTCATCGTATTGAATTATTTGTACTATTCAAGATTTTAAGCGGTTCCAGCGAAGCTAAATTGTGGTAAAGAGTTCCGCTTAAATAGCTCCTTCTCCACATCAGTTTTTTATTGCGGAGGCCCCTTCCAGCCACAGCCCATTTTCCAGTAATTGGTATGGTTTGAACTGTGTTTTATAAGCCATTGCCTGACACTCTTTTACCCAGAATCCCATATGCAGAAACGGCTTCCCCATCTTCGCCGCCAATTCTATCTCCTTTAAAGCAGAATAGACGCCAAGGCTCCGTTTGGCATAGTCTGGACTGAACGCAAAATAGACACTACTCAACGAATTCTCCAACAGATCCACCCAGCCAATACCCACCAGGATTTCACCTAAGTAATAACGCATCATGAAAGTGTCGACAGCTGTCGCAATCAGAAAATCCCGATAATTCTCCTCACTGGTTTCCGACTGATGTTTCCAGGTGCAATATCGGCGGTACAGATCAAACCCCTC
>JAOZRE010000552.1 GCA_029940215.1 bacterium
TTACTCATAATCAAAATATGACAACCAACCCATCCATCGCAGTAATCGGCAGCGGATACTGGGGAAAAAACCTGGTTCGGAACTTCCATAGTCTGGGTGCTCTCCGGCTGATTTGTGATAAGAATGAAGCCGTTATAGCCGGATTCAAAGAGCAGTACCCCGATGTTGACACTTGCTTTTCCCTGAACGAGATCTTGAACGATGATAAGGTCGACGGTGTGGTGATCGCAGCTCCGGCAGAGTTGCACTATACCATCGCAAGTGAAGTGATTCTGGCGGGCAAGCATGTCTATATCGAGAAGCCGTTGGCACTGGACGAGAAGGAGGGCCGTGAGCTGATCTCTCTGGCTGACAAACACGGAAAAATATTGATGGTGGGTCACCTGCTTCAATATCATCCGGTTTTCAAGGTATTGAAGCAGATGGTTGAAAAAGGTGACCTCGGTCGGATTAACTACATCTATTCCAACCGGCTGAACCTCGGGAAGCTTCGCAGGGAGGAGAACGTACTCTGGTCCTTTGCACCGCATGATATCTCCATGATCCTGTCGTTAGCAGGCGAGAATCCGGAGAGCGTCACTGCCACAGGCGGCTACTACCTGCATAAGAAAATTGCTGATGTAACGACAACACACCTGGAGTTTTCATCCGGTCTCAGAGCCCACATTTTTGTATCCTGGCTGCACCCGTTCAAGGAGCAGAAGCTGGTGGTGGTGGGCGATGAAAAAATGGCGGTTTTTGATGACACCCTGTCCTGGGAAGATAAGCTCTTGCTCTATCCGCACCATATTCGCTGGGACAACAATATCCCCATACCGGAAAAGGCAGAGGCTGAGCGTGTAGAGATTCCCCAGGCAGAGCCGCTGCGGGAGGAGTGCCGGCATTTTCTGGACTGTATCTCATCCGGCTCACGACCCATAACCGATGGCCGGGAGGGACTGGATGTGTTGAGGGTTCTGAATGCCAGTCAGGCATCCCTGGACAGGAACGGTGTGAAAATCAGCCTCCAGGAATCGGTGGATGGAACCAGGACCTCCGGTGAGAAGGACGACTATTTCGTCCATGATACGGCGATCATTGATGACGGCTGTGAGATTGGCTCCGGCACGAAAATCTGGCACTTTTCCCACGTCCTTTCGGGCTCGAAGGTAGGCGAACGGTGCAACGTTGGGCAGAATGTGGTGATTGGACCGGATGTGTCTATCGGAAAAGGGTGCAAGATTCAGAACAACGTGTCGGTGTACAAGGGGCTGACGCTGGAGGAGGGGGTCTTCTGCGGACCTTCCATGGTATTTACCAATATCTACAACCCCCGCGCAGACATTCGCAAGATGGACCAGGTTCGTCCAACCCTGGTGAAAAAGGACGCCACGATTGGCGCCAACGCGACCATCGTCTGTGGAACAACCATTGGAAGCTATGCCTTCATCGGCGCGGGAGCGGTGGTTAATCGAAATGTTCAGAACCATGCCCTCGTAGCAGGGAACCCGGCAAAACGCATCGGCTGGGTCTGCGAGTGCGGCGAACGGCTGGCGGACAATAACGAATGCCCGGCCTGTCAGAAGAAGTATGTCCAAGATGATAACGGCCTGATTTTGGCTGATTAATTCCCCCCCGTTTTCGTTTTAAACAGAAAAAACTCAGTGCTCTCCGCGTCTCCGTGGCGTTTGCAGGCATGAGTCAGCGTTCCTGAATAGGTTAAGAGATTATTAAGGTATTGAAATGGCACAAGGTCTTCTTCACGCAAATATCGAAAAATTAAAAGAGGTGTTAGAAGAAATTCCGGAAATACACTATGCTGCAATTTTTGGATCATCAGTCAAGGACCGACTTACAAGTGCGAGTGATATAGATTGTGCTGTTGCAGCTGACAAACCTCTGGAAAAAGGGCTCTATCTGCAATTAGTCAACTCATTGAACAGTGTGCTTTCTCATCCGGTTGATTTGATCGACTTAAACCGGGTTTCAGGTCCAATTTTAAAGCAAGCGCTTTGTACCGGTATTGTGGTGAAGAAAACATCGCCCGCAAGCCTGGCCTATTTGATAAAGAAAATGTTGTATAATCAGGCGGATATGATGCCGAATACGCTGATGATATTAAAAAGCCATTGTGAAAGGTTCGTCAATGGATAAACTTATTCTATTCTCTAAACTGGATTCATTGAAACGTTGCATAGATAGAATCAAGGAAAAGATGCCTGACTCCCTGGAGGCTTTGAGTTCCGATTTGGATCGGCAAGACATCATTGTACTAAATCTTGAGCGAGCGGTGCAGACCAGTGTTGAACAGGATGTGCAGGCGCCAATGAGCATGTCGGAGTGTTTTGGAATATTAAATGAGATTAGAATAATTGACGTAAAACTGATGGAAAGAATGAAGAAGAGTGTTGGCTTCCGCAATATCGCGGTTCATGAATATAGGAGTATCAGCTGGGAAATTGTCTATTCAATTATTAGAGAAAACTTGAAAGAATTCCAGGAATATGCGCGGCAAATATTGCAATGGCTGGAAAAGGAATGAATTTAAACGCGACCAACACGCTACTCCCCCTTTCGAAGGAGTACACCCGGCTGGTCGCCGGGATTGATCTGGCAAGTAACACTGACCTAAATTTCGTCATACGATAAAAGAACATATTGCAAATCTAAAATCGGCAGGCAAGATCAAACGAGTGGGAACCGACAGGAATGGGCACTGGGAAATAGAGTCGT
>JAOZRE010000155.1 GCA_029940215.1 bacterium
TCCCTGACTTCTATAATAACCCAGAAAGCGCTCGAGGAAAAGAGTCAAAATGGATATTCTGAATCGATTCTTATCAGGAAGGGTTATTTGATTTTTGCCTGCTGAGATTGAGGGTTATCCTGGGTTCTGAAGGTTTGCTGCCTGAAACGGACGGCCTGCGCGGATAAACCCGGACTTTTTGTGCGATTTTAAATATCGTATCAACGTAAAGCCGACTGTGATTATACTTCCAGACCACATCACGGTTTGATTCCAGGTGGAGCCCTTTTTGCCATCCGTGGGCCTTAAGATAATTTGCCGTTGAATAAACGGCATCCGGGAACAGAAACAGGTTCACAGAACCGTTACGGTCACTATCATATCCCCATTTCAGGTAACTGCTAGGGAGGAATTGGGGAATACCGAAAGCGCCTGCATAACTACCTTTTAGCCGAAACAGGGAACGGTTTGAACTTTCTGAAATCTTGATCAGTGCCTTCAGTTCTTTTTTTGCCCACCTGGATTTCTCACCAAGCCTGCTTAGAGATTTTGTATCCATACAGCCGTTTAAATATTTCAGGAGGCATTTCTGCTGCTTACTGTTTTCGACAATAATGGATGAATAAACCGAAACAATCGGATATCGCCCCAGTATATTGCCAAATCCGGTTTCAACGAGCAGTACTGCGACTAAAATCTCTTGATCTACATGAAATTTTTGGCTGGCTTTGGCAAGTAAGGTTCGCCACTTTCTGGAGAAGCGGTTGGCTAGATGAATCGAGTAGGAACTCAGAAATTCATCGTAATTTCGTTTTATTTCTTTGTTATTGACATTCCGGTTCACAATGACAGACATTTTTTCCAACCTTTGGTCGAAAAATATCTTTCTAATAGTGGTTGAATCAAATTCAGACTCCTCAAACAATTGAACCAGACTTTGCCTCTCGCGATAACTGAATCTCTCAGCTGCAAAGCTTTGTCTAACGAGAAATCCTTGAATAATCAATCCCAACACGGGAAATAAAAGACAAAATATCAAAATTTTGTAAAATTTTCGGCCCATTTCCTTTACCATCTTTTTGTTTCGGACATAAAAAGACTGACCAATCATGATTGGGTCCAATGAGTTGAAACTCATCAGAGCTGGTATTGTCAAAGTGAAATCGGTTACAATTTATTCACAACCCGTTCCACAATTCAGTCAGATCTGGCAAAATTTCTAGCTCGGAAACGGAAAAGATTTGATCAGGCATCCATTACAGCAGAGCTCAAATGCCTTGGATTTGGAACTCTTCAGTAGTACATCGGCATCTGTACCGCCACGCAGGTCAACGTATTCACTTCTCAGCCTCATAAAATCTCCCTGTTCCAGGAAGCTGACTAAAACTTCAATCGCGTTTTCAAGCTCTTGTTTTTCTGAGACGTCTGATTTGAAATAGCGGGAAAGGCTCAAATTATATGCACGTTTTGCTGCTGTTTCTATGCAAACCTTTGACAGGTCCAGTGTTATTTCCATCGGTTGAAAAGTTGTAAAGTAAATATTTCAGGAGAAAAAGGTTTTATATTTTAAAAAAATGAATATTACGGCAACAAATCAGGTATCTATTTCATTTTCATTCGGGCTTGTTAGTTTCAAAATAGTACCTGGTACAGCAAACTTAATCCAGGGCAACAGATAAAATCCCTGGCTGACGACCTTCAGGGTGTCAGCTCCTGCCAGGCTATTCAATGTTTTGATTTGATGAGATATTGTTTTTCGCTCAGGGGTCAACAACAGGACCTGGCAGGGCAACTGCAGGTTTTTGGAAATTTGGATAAGGGTGTGTGAGCCTTTGGATGACTCCAGTACGGTGCCGACCTGATACTGTTTTTCATCTTTCAGGAAGGTGTTTGTCAGTTTATCAAGCAAGGCATCTGTCTGGTTTTTCTCAAAAAAGCCTGCATATACTGCCTTGGGCCAGGAGGTCTCGATTTTTACAACTTCCAGGGAGATATCAGTTACGTTTTCCAGTAATTGAAACTGTTCAGCGTTATAAGGCTCTATTCCCAGGTAGTCAATACCTATTTCTTCCAGTTTTTGAATACGCTTTAACAGGGATAGATCAGTGTCATTGAAGATCACGGTTCCATGAGCTGTTTCGATAACGGGAAAAACCTGAGACTTGCGGTCATAGCTGGCTACCTTGATTTCTTTTGGATTGCTCTCATCTTTTGAAAATCCGTTTGTCAACAAATGGCGGGCCGAATAAAAAATTTGCATCCTTCCCAGCCCTTTTACTTCCATGGAGACCCCTGTTTCTTTTCGTAACCCCCGGAGTGCGGTTTCTGTCAACTGATTCGAGAGAATGATTCTCTCGAGGTTAGGTTCAAAAACCTCTACCCACTCCTGTATGCCACGCCAATTCTGGTGAGCATCCCACATCAGAAACTGTAGACTTAGATCTGGAAATTGCTGCTTCAGGCAGGCTCCGACCCCCGGATCCACAAATCGAACAGCGTCAATTCGGTCTCTAAACCGGCTGATATTTAAGATGAGCTGATCAATCTTATCGTCATTACAAATAGTGTCCCACAGAAGTATTATTCTTTGTTTTTTATTGTTAAAACGTCCAATGACACCGCCCAGATCATTGTCAGATATGGTACCTGCTACCGAAAAGCTATGGGTTTGAAGAACGACTTCCTGAGCTGGAATACGAAGGGCTGATTCCAGGTATTCCACAGCATCAAGATATAAAACAGTTTTCATTGAGCTTCCAGTTGCAGGCGCATATCCAAGGATGAAACACACAATTTTAATTCTACCTTCTCACTCTCAGGATACACAAGCCGAAATATAAAGCATACCCTGCAGTAGCCATGTTAACCCCGTTAAAACGGAAATACACCACTTTATACACAAATTGGTTTTTTCCCATAGACACTATCAGCCATTTGCCAAGACGGATGTTTCCGTTTATGAATACAGGTAGCCGAAGGATAACAAGGCGTACCGTGGTACAGGGATTTTCAGGTAAACCCAGTTAAAATTGACTTTCACATGTTGCAAAAAACGCAACTGCTGGAGAAAAAATGATCAGTATAACTGAAACAAACCAACAAATTGATGCGTTATTCCATCCGGAAAGTATTGCCATTGTCGGACTACCGAGAGAGATGAAGACAGGAAAGCTCTATCTTCTCGCGCTTCGAGACCTCGGATATAAAGGTAAAATAGTTGGCGTTAACCCAAAAGCGGATGAAATAGATGGCGTGATCTGCTATCCGTCCATCGCCGCCATTCCCGACAGTATCGATCTAGCCATCGTTTTAACTCCCCATCACCATACTCTGCCGGTTATCGAAGAGTGTGGTGAAAAAGGAGTTAAGGGCGTGATTCTATTTACCGCGGGTTATAAGGAATCCGGAACCGAAGAGGGGGCACAAAGGCAGGAAGAAATTGTCAAAATCGCCCAGCGAACCGGAATGAGGCTTATTGGACCAAATGGGATGGGACTGTATGCCCCTGAAAGCGGTGTATCCTTCTTTCCCAACTTGTCGCGTATATCAGGACCTATCTCACTGATTTCACACAGCGGATCACTGGCAAATATTATCTGTGGCATCGGAGTTTCCAGGGGACTTTTCTTCAACAAGGCCGTCAGCCTCGGAAATGAGTGTGATCTCAACAGTACAGATTTCCTGAACTACTATGCTGATGACCCGAACACGAAAATCATCAGCGGATATATTGAAGGAATTTCAGATGGAACCAGCTTTAAACAGGCCCTGACAAATGCAGCACAAAAAAAGCCAGTGATCATCTGGAAGGTGGGATTGAATCCCAGTGGGCTGGCTGCCGCAAACTCTCATACTGGGGCACTATCAAGTCCCAAAGAGATCTGGGACGCCATTGTTGCCCAGAGTGGCATAACCCCTGTGTTCGGTTTTGAAATGTGGGCCGATACGATGGTCGGTTTCTCCCTGTTACCAAAGCCCAAAGGAGATCGTATTGCGATTATTTCAGGACCGGGAGGCCTTGCAGTCTCAGCTGCTGAAGCGGTTGGTCGCGAGAAATTAACAATGGCGCAGATATCAGATGAAACGCGGTCGTTTTTGCAAACAGTGGTACCGCCGACTGGAACAAGTTTGAAAAATCCGATTGATGTCGGGCTGACAGCATCACTGGAAATCGACATTTATATTGAAAGCATTAAAGCCGTTGCAGATGATCCTGGAGTTGATACGGTTCTGGTGATTGGCATGGGGTTGGATGCGGAATCCAACCAACGGTTTTCTGATGCCATCATCCAAACGCAACGAGAAACAGGTAAGCCGTTTCTGATTGTTGAGCTTCCAAATATCCAAAACAACTTTGCATCTATATTTGCAGAAGCCGGTATTCCCTACTTCCAATCCTCAGATAGAGCGCTTGGTGTTTTTTCACGGGTTTACCAGTACTATCAGAGGCATCATTCAGAGAATTGACTGACTGAAAGGGAGAACACATGGAAGATCTGATAACATTTGAATCAGATGGAATCACCATTGAAGGGTTATTCGAACAACATTCAGATTCAAAGGCTGTCATCATCACTCATCCGCACTCACTCTATGGCGGAGATATGTACAACAGTGTGGTATATATGATTCACAAAACATACAGGGACAAAGGTTTCTCAACACTTCGCTTTAATTTCAGAAGTGTTGGTAACAGCGGCGGCAGTTTTGACGATGGGATTGGAGAACTGAAATACCTTAAATCTGCTCATGAAATTTTATAAGCAAATGGATTACAAATTTTTTATATGGCCGGCAATTACTTCGGTTAATTGGTCGGAGCTTCTCTTGCATGCCAGATCGATCTGTTTAACCAGGTTGTACTGGTATCACCACCTGTCAGTTTCATGGATTTCAGCTCGATATCACGAATTCCATCACTGACGTTGGCGGTGGTTGGAGATCGAGATGATTTCGCTGATCTTGAGCAGCTGAAACAAAGGATGGCAGTGTTGAATGCGGAGGCACGGCTTGAAATTCTGCCTAATACCGACCATTTTTATACCGGCAGTCTGGAAGATCTTTCGACCATTCTGCAGACCGGCATCGAATAGGATCAGCGTCGTTTCGGACAAACATCGTGAAAACAGCCAAAGAACCGCTATTTCTGCTGAGCTCCATTCCCTACAGGGATTCAGACCTGGTCGTCAATCTTTTGTCCTCTCAACATGGAAAGCTTTCTTCTGTGATCTACAGTGGTAGAAAGATCGGCAAAACGAGCAGCTTTCTCTTCCAAACTGGTGATCTTTTGGAAGTGGAGTACCAGGTAAAAGAATCAAATGATTTTGTTAAGGTCATTAACATTTCATCCATTTCCACCCTCAGTACCGACAAATTCTCGTATAACCGCTTTTTGTTCCACAGCTATCTCCTTGAGGTTATATCGAAAATATCGCAACCGGGTAACCCATCTGACGACCTGTTTGACATTCTGCTGACCAATAATCAGTGCAAATGGAAAAAAAAGGAGAGTTTTTATTTGATCGGTCGAATGATCTGGATGTTAGCTCAGCATGGGGGTTTCGGGATCGACTATCACACTTGTGGAAAATGCCAGCGTCCAACCATGCGATTCAATAAGGATCTGGAGCCCTCTTTCCGCAAGGAGAACTATCAGTTCTCTTCAAACAGCGGAGCCTTGCTCTGCAGTAACTGCAGCCCTGTCGCCAACCCCGAGGATCTTATCACCCCATCCATGTTGAAGGTGATGTGGACAATGGACACGGATTCGTCCGATCAACCGGGTACCGGCACCATCCCCGATTCAATCATGATCGAGGTAATTCTTTGCCTGAATCACTACCTGCTTCAGAGATATGAAATAAAACCAAAATCGCTTTCACTTTTTTTGGATTCCCTGAAAGCCTCACCCTGAAATCAATTACGGTCATTTTAAAATACCCAATTCGTGAAAAGAATAAGGCGATAGTCTTTGTACGTGTTATGTCCCAGCGGTTTGGCAATCGCAAATCGGCCTTCCCCTTGAAAGCGATTTATAAACTCCCCTATGAAGGCCAGGCTGAACTCAACGTCTGTAAACGCCTCAGTTTCGCTCTCCTCCGTTACCCCCTGCCCAAAATGAAAATCAAGGGTTGGTACAATCCGGTGTAACCACATGAGCCTCAGGAGATTAAGGTCTGTGTAAATTAGCACCCCGGGGAGAGTGGTGCCAATTTTCAATATTCTATTTTCGTGAAATAACAGGTCGGTCGATCGCGGAAAACCTGACATCCCTTCAGTTCCTCCCATCGGATATCTCCTTTGCAGGGGCACTGTCCCCTTTGAAAAACCTTGATCAAATCCGAGGTGAATATCAGCTCCTCCCAAATCATAACGGAAAAACTGCCCGACCATTAGCTGTTGGTATTCAGCCTCTGGTTGAAAAAGGCTCCTGCCTGCATGTAAAAGCAGTTTCAACTGCCATATGCTCAGGGCATATTCGAGCGGTGAAAACTCAGCAGACAAGGAACTTCCCGCCCAACGGCGCTGATTGTCTGAAAAGCCGGGGTCATCAAGATCATCCAGTTTTTCTGTCCACAGAGAAAAGTCGATCTGTAAGTCAGGATAGTCTTCAAAGGATTCCTGTCTCACTCCGATTGTCTGAGAACTGACAGCTCCGAGGTAGCCGGCCTCCATGTAGAACTGCCCCCCCTGAAACCAATTGCTCAAGTGCGTGAACTTTCCTGTCCAGAGCATTTGGCTATCGCTATTTTTCCAAAAATTCAACTCCATCAGAGTTCGTGTCAGATAGCCGGTGGTTATGTTTAATCCCAGGATATTCTTATCAAAGGTATTTCCTTCACCAACCAGAGGTGAAATTGTGACCAACCAATTGTCAGGAGAAGGAAAATCCCAGATTATTCGCGTTTTGACTGGAAAGTGCCATCTATTGTTAAGCGGGTCATCATCAAGAATATCAGATGAGGGATCCAGCACGATCTGGTCAGGGCTGATCTTGAAAAAAAACTCATACTGCCCGGCTCCGTCTACAGCCTGTTTTGTGACAGGCCCACTCGTATCAAAAAAAAATACGATCTCAAAAACCGGTGAAAGGGAACCACTGTTCTCAATATCGATCAGAACCCTGTATTCACCATGAACTATTGAAATATCGACATTTCTGATGGCATAATCCACACGCCCTTTTGTGGAAAGCCATATCTCAGCGATCTCCTTCTGCAGACCGGTTTCAACAAAAAACCCCAGGAATTTCGCCCTTGAAAGATGCAACCGTTCTTTACCTGCTGTGTGAAGCAGATCTGATATCTGCTTCATCACATGTTTCCGGTAGTTCAGCCTTCCGTCATTCAACATCCAGAGCAGATGAACCCCTTTTTCCAGTCCCGGGTGGTAAATGTGGGAATAGAAGGAGATATCAGTTGGGACATCTGCTGCTATAACCTCTTTTTCATGGATATTCTCAACCCAAGGTCTAACACTGGTTTCAGCATAAAACTCCGGATTAAGCCAGTTCGTCCAGGGAAACAGCCGTGTGTTGTTTTTGAAGCGATCCTTGAAGAATTGCCTCAGAACTTCGGCTTGAACCGACGGCAGTATCCAAGGATGTCGGTTGCTGTCGATCATATAGCGGTTTTTCAATTGCGCCTGTACGATACCGTTTAAAATAGTGGTCTCAAATTGTTTATAAAATATGTTCGGATACCTGAACAGACGTCTTGGTAAAAACACGGTACGACCTGCAGTTGTGAGCGGACCGCCCCAGGAAATAAACCGAAGATCCGGCTGGTCAGGCTCAAGCAGGTGATACCGTTTGAGGAATTTACTGATGCGGTTAATACGAAAAACCAGATCCTTTTGTGATAAAGAGCAATATGGGTCATAGGACAATTTGAATTGCCTGGACTGATAATCCCATTGATCCAGTAAAAGGTACGGAATGGTGGATTTATATTCATCACTGACGACTCCCGACACAACTCCTTTTTTATCAACCAGCTTTATGTCAATATGATAACGAATCAGAGGAGAAAAAACCCCTTTATAATCCGGATCTTCGGGGCTGCCGCCTAAAGGTCGGGGTGTAAAATCCCAGAGCAGATGGCGAAATCTCTGGGACATCCGGTTGAACCGGGTTCTAAACTGAATATCCACTATGACTGACCGTCGGCCTGCCTGTTTTTGAAGCGATACCGCCAGCAGTGCTTTCCGGTAATTTTTCAGCGGGGACAGTTTCGGGTTATTGATGATTTTAAATAGGGCCGGACTGCCATTGACCATGACCTGCCTGATCTGAATGCCTTGTGGAAAGTGGACGTTTTCGTAGGTCGGGGGTTCAATCGCATTCAGTTTATCTCGGGAAACGGACTGATAACGTTTGTCATCAAATCGCAGGTTGTAGGAAACCCGATTGTCATAACCGTCATACCAGGCCGGTGGGAGATGAAAGAGCAGCTCTTTTCCCTGGTCAGGATCAAATTGAAAACTTGCTGTCCCATCAAATAGATTAGATTCGCTGGTGTAGACTCCCTTGATATCAGACGTAAGAGCAGAAGTGAAGGCGAGAGCTTGAGCTGAGAGAGCCGCTACCAGGAAAACGATCCATGCAACCCGTTGAATCAACCTGGGAAGGCACCATCCCCTATAAGATCTGAATTCCGGCCGGCACATATTTAGCTGTCTTTCAGGTTCGGTTTGGGAACAGACCTCTGGTGTTAAATGACATTGTTGGATAGCTTGGTCCCGTTAGTCATTTATGGTGGTTGAAGGTATAACCGTCAATTTTTCCAGTTTCCGATCGTTGCTTTCCGTTATGGTAAACTCGATTTTCCCCAATTTGAGCTTTTCCCCTTTTTCAGGAATCTTTCCCGCATTGTGGCAAACGAATCCCCCAATGGTTTCAATACCCTCTTTCTGGTAATCGGTATGAAAAACCTCATTAAACTGCGTGAGTGGATAATTAGCGTCCACGGAAACAAGGTTCTTACCGAGAAGGGTGTAGGTTGGCTCATCGTCCTTGTCAAATTCATCAGGGATATCACCAACAAGTTCTTCGATGACATCTTCAATGGTAATCAGTCCATCAACCCCGCCATGCTCGTCAATGACAATTGCCATATGGGTTCGATTATTTTTGAAGTTTGCCAACAGATGATGGATTTGCTGGCTGTACGATGCGAAAAAAGGTTTCCGCATGATCTCGACGATGGGAGGGATATTATCTGACTGACCAAAATAGCTGAACAGATCAATAGCGTATAGAATCCCAATGATGTTGTCCGGATTCCCGTCCTCTATTGGAATCCGGGTGTGGCTGGTCTCGCGTATCAGATCTATGACGTCTGAAACATTTTGCGTCTTATCAATAGAAATCATATCCGTTCGAGGGACCATCACCTCACGGATCGTCTTGCTGAAATAGTCTTCAAGATTATTAATCAGATCAATCTTTTCAGACGGAAGTTTGCTTTTTTCGGACTTGCGGAACGAAGAGAACAGGGTCTTTTTCAGGTAAGTGAGAATTGAACCGTTCGAGGGAACTTCCAATCTGATACCTCTTTTTTGTTTGCAGAAAAACCTGCCCCGGCTTTATTCTGTCAGCCACTGCAGATTCTGTTAGTAAAACAGGAACAGAAAAGTCCATGTACCTATTTATTATGTGCTTAGAATAGGCTATTCTTAAAGAAAAAAAAAGACCTATCTTTAACCAACTGTACCCTGACTGATTCTCCTCAAATCCGGTATACAGCAGTAGCCCTCAAGGTGGTTACGGCAGTCATCTCACAGGCATTTCGAAAAGGCGCTTTCAACTTTGGATGTTGATCTGAGGGGATGAAAACTTCCCGATTGCTGATGGATAAGGCTTCAGGTTTGCATTTCCAATAGTTACGGTTGTTTCAAATTCTATTACACTTGTCTGCAATACTAACAAAAGAACAATATTTCAATGACATCGCTTTCCAAATATAAGAGGGATATTGATTCGCTTGCTTCTCAGCTGCATAAACTTCTGAAGGTGATACGCCATTCTGATCCGTCTGCAGAAGAGCTTAAACACCTGTTGCATGGAAAATATCAAAGTCAGCTGACCACCATCGCTCGTAAAATCAAGGAGAGATACCTCTGGGAGGATTTTCGAGAGTACCTTGTTTCGCAAATCGATTCAGACAGTTCTGCTGTAAACGGAGAAAACTCAGCTGCCATTCGCAAGAAGCTGATCAGTGATTTTGAAAAACAGTTCATCGCCAGGCAGGTACTGTCTGA
>JAOZRE010000553.1 GCA_029940215.1 bacterium
GCTGCGGCCTTTGTCAGACCAAGGTCCCCTGCGAGAAAGGAATTCCAAAGGGTATAAATATTTAATCTTAATCCTAATCGTACTCACGTCACTTTTGTCTTCACAGTTTTTTGTGGGGGTTACGATTAAGCGAAACATTAAGTAAAACAACAACCAAAAATCAAAAGGAGATACCATGTCTGTATTACTGGAGTTTGCCATGTCACCCATGGATAAAGGAGAGAGCCTCAGTCAGTATGTTGCCCGGTCCATGGACATTATTGACAGTTCTGGCCTTGCTTATCAATTCACGCCCATGGGGACCATTTTGGAGGGGGAATGGGACGAGGTGATGGAAGTGGTAAGCAAGTGTTACAAACGAATGAGTGAAGACTGCCGTAGAGTCTCCTGTGGCATAAAAATAGATGCTCGCAAGGATGTGAATAGCCGACTATCCAAGAAAATGAAGAAGGTGGAATCCATCCTGGACCGGGAACTGGTTAAGTAAAAAGGGGTTGAAATGAAACACCGCTCAGGCAATCTGACAATTCTTGTTAATCGTTTAGTTTTTGAACCGTTTTAAGATAATAAGAGGTGGGTTTTTGATACGCTTAAAATGCTTTTGATTCATATTGCTAAAGACAGCATCCTTAAATTCAGCACTGTGAAGATCTGCACCAGCAAACAATGTGGCGTCAAAGGTAGCACCATTCAACACCGCCTCTTTCAGATTGGATCCTGAAAGGTTTGCATCTTCCAGGGCACTGCCCACCAGATTTGCCTGATAGAAAGAGGACCCTGAGAAGTCCGATCCTATCATCACTGCCCGAATCATATAGCTCTGGTTAAACGTACAATTCAACATGGAACTTTCAGAAATATTGATATCCTTCATGAAGGCCTTGGTGAAATCCGCTTCCTTTGCCTGGACCTTATTCAGAGATGCGCCAAACAGGTATGCATCTGCCAGGATCGCATAGTCCAGCCTGGCTCCGTTGAAACCAGTGTGAAAGAGGTTGGCACCTCGTAAATTGGTGCGGGTCAGATTGCAGTCATTCAGGTTGGTCCACCGCAAATCCGCATTTTTTAAACTGGCCCCTGAAAGGTTACAACCTGCCATATTGATCCCTCTGAATTCGACACCGTCAAGGTTGACGCCTCGCAGGTCCCGTCCAGTGAAATTGTTTCCCCAGAATTTACAGTGACGAAGATCTGTTCTGGGGAGAGGGGCACTGCAATCACCTTTTGGAAGGGAAACCGCAAGAGCAGAGAATCCAAATAAAAGAAGGCATCCGGTCCAAAAGAGATTTTTCAATATAAAGGCAATTGTTTTCATGGGACTTTTTAATTATACTGGTTTTACTACCGAAGGCAGGCAACTCTCGACCTTCCACCTGCAATCAAGTGATTTTCAACCTCTCAAATATCAGGGCCATGATTTCATCCCCTATCAAGGTTAACCAACGTTATGCTCGAATCGTCTGGATAGTGTTGCTGTTGTTATGTTTCGGCACCGGAACACTTCAAGCCAAACCGATTAAGCTGAGATCCTTTTCGAAGATCGGCGGTGATTTCACACTGATAGACATGAATGGAAAATCGGTGCAGCTGTCGGATTTCAACAAAAAAATCGTCATCCTGTACTTTGGATACACATTCTGCCCGGATATTTGCCCCAATACGTTGTTTGTTATGGCAGACGTGTTGAAACAACTGGGCGAAAGCGCTCGAAACCTGCAAATTCTCTATATTACGTTGGATCCTGAAAGAGATACGGAAAAACGGTTGCTGGATTATCTTAGTATTTTTGATGATCGAATTATTGGACTCAGGGGAGAAAAAAAGGCGACCCTTAAAATTGCTAAAAAGTATGTTATCCGTTACCGGAAGAAGTTTCTGGATGCAGACGGGACTTATGTCATCAACCACACTTCCTATGCCTTCCTTATCGACAGAAAGGGGATAATTCGATACCTCTACCCCTATAAGACGACACCCGGCTTAATTCTCGAGACAATCTATAAGCTGCTGGCTGAATCGTCGTAATATCACATAAATTTGCCCTTTCCACTTCCAACAGCTTACCACACCGGATGAGATAACCCGAATTTCCTATTCAAGCGTTGCGAGATATTTTGCTATTGCAGCAATTTCCTCATCCGTTGTTTTCATGACAACCGGATTGCCGGTCATCAACAGGGTCAATTTATTTTTACGCTTTCCATCAATAATATCCCTGACCTGAATTTTCATATATTCAGGATTTTGCCTGGCCAGATTTGGATAATTCGGAGCGACAGAAATTCCCTGTTTCCCATGGCAGGTGATACAAAATTTGGCTGTGTACAGCTTTTTCCCATCAACAGCCAGAACAGGCTGCACAAGAAAGATAACCAGCATACCCGTTATCAGCAGACACCTTAACATTCTAAACATAACAACCTCTCCCTTTCGAGTTGGATATAACCAGCACTTAAATCAATTGATCCAGGTACTTCAGGCCGTAGCTCAATGCCTCATCATCACAGATATCGACACACAACCCGCAGCGTGTGCAGGCCCCAGAATCAACATAGGTTTTTTCCCCCTTGTTCACCGTATTTGTAAGAACATGCGGTACCAGACAAACCTGCTGACAGCGCTTGCAGTTTGAACATTTTTCAGAATCCCATTTAATCCTCAGTGGCGTTACAGTTCCAATCAACTGATACGAAACACCAACCGGG
>JAOZRE010000554.1 GCA_029940215.1 bacterium
AGGATGGGATAGCCAAATTGAGACTCAGTTTAATCACTTTTGCATAACTTGTGGCTGTTGAGCCAACGGCAAGCAAAATACTTAGACAAATGATCCCCAGAAGTTTCTTTTTCATGTGACTCCTCCTTTTTTTGTTAACAATAATATCGCGAAACAGAATCCTCCAAATTTTAATTAAAGGCCGATCACTAGATAACTTTAGTTCTTATAGACTACTTGCATCGTTAAAGGTACCCTCAAACGAATTGCATTTTGTGGGCAGTCATGTACACATGCGTTGCAATGCCAACACTCCTCTGGATATGCGACCACAGGTATCTCTTTTGGTTTTGAACCGCAATAAACATCTGTGGGGCAGATTTTGACACAAATGCCACACGCATCACAATCTTCTTCCTCTATCACCGGTGGCATATTTTTACTCCTCCTCTTCTTTCTTCATTTTTCCCATAAATACACGCCCCACAAAATCTTTTATATTGTCTATAAAAGTTGGGTCTTGGAGTATCAAGGTACATTTTGCTTTTCGGTCTGATACGGCGCCCACTGCCACTACCTCATAAATCCCCCCCGGGATTGGTGGTTGGGAAATGATCATAACTTTGTTATCATTGTCCAGATATTCCACATCTGCCCGCAGGATGTTAAATAGCTTTGACATTGCGTCCACTTCATCGGTAAAACTCCCGTCATTCCCTGTTTTTCCGAAGCCGAGTGTTATCTCTATATCACTATTTTTTTCTTCAATTCCCTTTAGCACAAGCATAATTTTTTCTTCAGGCCCAAAAGCAGTTCCTTTGAGCATAATATCTGTCCCCATAACAGTCGCAGCGCCAAGACTAAGTGTTTCAGGTGTCACAATTAACTGAGGGGCTTTTATGTTTTCATCAAACGTTTTTAATGGCTTAGAGCCGGAAGAACAGCCCATGAATGTCATAAATATGACAAGAAAAATGAATCCAATTTTCCCCATATTACGACTTTCGCACTCACCATTTAAATTTGTCATTTTCTCTCCATTTATAAATTAACAATTCTGAACAAATTAAAGACATTTTTTTACGCTTTCATGGTCCAATTCGGGACTGGCTGCCCATTTTCTGTTTTGACAACAAGCGTTTGAGAACCCAAAATAGGATTTGTAAAAGGAAAATCTGTCCGACGGTGGTACAGCCGAGTCTCCTTCCGTTCCTTAGCGGCAACGAATGTGATCTCACCAATATCGAACAGATTCAATATCTCAATACAACGCATCAGTTCATGTGGATTTTGTGCCATAAGTTGCTGGGGTACCTTTTTCTTCAGCCGCCTCAGATGTTCCAACCCGGCTGCAAGCATCGTCTCAGATCGAACGAGTCCGCAATAATCAGTCATTACCTGTTGAATCGCAATATTTGCTTCTTGCCAGGTAGCACCATCCGACCGATTCAAAATAGACTCTAACAGCTCCTTGGCCTTGATAACAAAAGCTTGCGAACGCTCTTCGTCGGTTGCCTTCGCCTGGGTCGCAAATTTGGCAGCGCTCTCTCCAGCTATGCTGCCAAAAACAGCGGCACCCGCAAGGTAAAATGACATAAACTCATCCCCCGCAGCATATAGACCTGCTAAAGGGGTCTCACAATTTTCATTGTAGTTAATTCCACCAGGAGTAATCAGGCCATAGGTCATGAATTCAAATGGGTGTCTCCTGGGATCCACACCTTCCTCCTTAAAAAAATCGAGAATGGATTTGTTTGCTTCATGTGTCAAAAAGTGATTCATGTATTCATAATCTTTATCTGAAATATCAGAGAAATCCATGTACAAAGGTCCTTTTCCAGATTTTTGATAGTCTTCGTGCAATTCCGGATAAAAATGTGAAGGCATTTCATCCCCGGGATCTATCTCAATACCATTGGGATCTTTAAAAACCCCCTTCCATGATCCCCGTCCGTTTCTTGCAAAATACTTTGGCCCGGACCAGCGATCGTTTAGTTCCATGTCAGTGAGCTCACAACCTGCTCGATATGCCATTGCCCGGCCATCACCCGTATTAATCGGCGAGGTACTGGTATTGAAAAGCGATCCGGTATTTGACGGAAAAAGACGCATGCATTTCCCCGTTCCTAAAATGACTGCTTTGGCTTTAAAAACCAAGAGCCTTGGTTTCCTGACATCAAAACCCAGCGCACCTGTAATTGTCCCGTTATCATGAATCAAATCAAAGATCATTACCCGATTGATGATTTTAACTCCTACTTTTTTAGCCTGTTTGGTGAGCTTTACCTTTATATCTTGTCCGCTGAAATGCAACATGAAACTAGGTTGCCCGGGGAGTGAATGTCCGTCGAAGTGATACTTACCTTCATATTTCATAGGGATATCCCAGCTCTCCCAGAGTTTCACCATCTCATAAGCATTTTCCCAGAACGCTTTGGCAACCGCCTGGGACATTTTCCCAATATTTTTATAGAAATCGGGTCTCTTGCCTTGGATGTCCGGTATGTGGCACATAAAATGGTCGTTTCCCATACCCGCATCGCCACTTCGCAAAGTATGTGATTTATCGGCAACCACAACTCTGCCACCTTGTTCACTGGCGCGTATCGCGGCACACAAACCAGCGGGCCCCCCGCCGATACAAAGTACATCTGTTTCTATCTGCTCAACACTTAGTTTTATGTCTTTCATTTTGATCCTCTTCATTACAAATTTCGGACTTTT
>JAOZRE010000555.1 GCA_029940215.1 bacterium
TTCATCAACATCAATACCCGATAACAGCCGCATGAGTGTATCATTATGAGGGATGCTTTCCAGTTCAGGAAATAGTAGTTGTAGATTAGAAAAAAACATTGGTCTTGTCATTTCACGATTGGCTTCGCGTCTGGATGACATCTGGTATATGAAGCAAAGAATTCCGTAGATCAGAACTATTGTAAGTTTATGTTTTACTTTCTTAGGGTTCCGGGGATCTTTAATCTCTGACAACTGTCGTAAAAGAGCAGGTAGTTTGTCTCTAAAAATTCTGACTTGTTCGATAACCGCTATCCTGCGATCATTCTTTTCTTCTTCTACAGTTTCATATTCACTTTTTCTGTTTGGAGTAGTTGTATGGGAACGCGGTTCCAGTCCTTCGGCTCTCTGATGCTTACGCAATTTCCTCTCAGCTTTTTTCTTTTCCTTTTTTAGTCTTTTTATCTCTTCACGATTTGGACGTCGGCTTGGCTTACTCATAGGGTTTCTCATTAACAGTATGTTTATCGTGAAGAAATGATGCAAAATTATCTGAAAGCGGCTTAACGAAAATCATTTTTGGTGTAGTTTTATAGGATTTTCCTTTACGCGCAAGGCCTTCTCCTGTTGTCATGCCCAAATGTTGCCAGCCTGCTCCTTTATAACAGCTTCCTGCATAGTACTCAGGATCAACAAACGTTTCCATTAATACAGGACTATAATTCCATTCTCTGTACCAGTCATCACCTATGCGCCGTGCAATCTGTCCTAAAACATGACTGGCAAGATTCTTTATTTGCACCCATGGAAATATCAAAAACCTTGTATTGTTTATGACCCATGAAAGGTTCGATAAGCGCTGATTGTCTGTCCATCCAATCCATTTGTCTCTGACTCCAAGAGATTTTGCAGCTCCTGCAAGCAGTACACATCCAAGTATTTCGTTATAGTATTTTATAAAATAACGTATATAGCAGCCAAATGGCTTTGAGTAGCCAAGATAATGGTAACGAAACAGGTATTCATCAAATAATTCTCTATCTTCTTTGTATCTTACAATTACCAGTTTGACAGGTTCGAAATCACTGAGCCGTCCAATCAACTCAGGTCGAGGATCCGTTCTGCTCGTTTTTGTTATCTTCCTGGCAGCACAATTTTTATTTTGAGGATCCTTTTTCTTTGGCGGAAACTCTATCTTCCCTTCTGCTTCTAGTTTTTTTAGCAGTTTCCGGCAAGCATCTATTTTTGGTTTGCCTGAGGGGGTAAACCATGAGAGGTTTTCACAGATGGTTTCAATTAATTCGCTGCGTCCTAATCCGGGAAACATCCGGAATGTTTCAATAATTTCATTAAGTTCTTCTGAACTGATCTCCCTTCCACTCTGAACTATTCTCACTTTTCCGTTCTGGGACATAGTAGTACTCTCCTTTCCCAGACTATAGTATCAAATAGTTCTTTTTCTTGTCTAGCCCATTTTGCGAAAAGTTTTTTCTTTTTTGCTCTCTATTTCTATTATATGGCTAAAGATAGGAATTCATGCTTCAGTACTGGTAAAAATAAAGCTGATTACTGGTACTGATCAACGGGTAAATAATGCAAAATGTATTGAAAGTATTGGAAATACAGATAGAATACAATTTTGTCAGTCAGTTGATGAATCTGAACTGAACTGCTTGATAATTCAGTGAGGTTTGAACTATGAGAAAAAAAATTCTATTTGTATGTATTCACAATTCTGCCAGAAGTCAGATGGCAGAAGCATATATTGAGAAATTTGCAAATGACAGATTTGAATCCTACAGTGCTGGTATAGAACCTGGAAAGCTAAATCCTGTTGTTGTGGAAGCACTAAAATTGGATGGAATTGATATTTCCGGAAATACTACAAACTCTGTAGATGAATATATAGATGGTCATATACAATTTGATTATAGTGTAACTGTATGTGATGAAACGAGTGCAGAAAAGTGTCCTTATTTCCCAGGACAAGGGAAAAGACTTCACTGGGGTTTTGCCGATCCCTCTTCTCTGGCAGGGGATGTTGATGATAAACTTAAAATGACAATTGAGATTAGGAATCAGATAAAGATTAGGATTAAACAATTTCTGGAAGAGGAGTGAATAAAATGGGTACTGTTTCAATTTTACCTGCAAATAGTCTTGGATTGGGTTTTATACCTTCTAAATATCTTCCAGAGGGAGAAGATGAGTATTATATCCGTAATACTCAAATACCCTGGCCTGAAGATCGTTGGAGGCACCTAAACTCTGATGAAATTAAAAAACTTATAGAAAACAACAATTATTCTGACAACTGGGATAAAATATTTGTTACTGATATTTTTGATCCTGGACAAGTCAAAGGCAATAAATTTTATGGTCTGGTTCGCCTTGGTAATATCAGTAATAATATTCTTGAACATCATGACCTTCGGGTACCAATTGGTATTACAAACAGTGTCATTATCTCATGTGATATAGGGGATAATACTGCCATCCATGAAGTACGATATTTGTCACACTTTATTATTGGTGACCGTTGTATATTATTCAATATAAAAGAGATGAATACCACTAACCATGCAAAATTCGGAAATGGAATTATTAAAGATGGTGAAACCGAAGATATACGTGTATCTCTTGATTTAATGAATGAAGCAGGCGGTCGAAGTGTTCTTCCTTTTAATGGTATGATAACTGCCGACGCCTGGTTATGGGCAA
>JAOZRE010000156.1 GCA_029940215.1 bacterium
GGCCGGCGTTGGCAACAGTCACCATGAAATAGAAGAAGGCCACGAAGATGATGGAGGCTGGAATCAGGAACACCATTTTGCGTATGGGGGCATTGACCTCTTCTGCTGCCTGGGGAAGGATATCGAACCCCATGAAGGCCAGCATGCTCAACGGCACCATCAGAAAGACGCCCCCCATGCCGCGCCCGAAGACCGGCTGAAAATTTGCCAGTTGCAATTTCGGAAGTGCCGCCACGATGTAGATCAGGATCCCGGCAAACAGTATCAGGGTGAACAGGAACTGCACCCGCCCGGAGATCTTTACACCCAGAATATTGATCAGTGTAAAGAAGATGGCGATCAAGGCACCGGTCAATCCCGGTGAGAGAGCCGGGTTGACCCCATGAATCAACTTGCCCAGGATGATGCACTCACCCGGCATCATGGACGCATAAGCCAGAATCAGAATCCATCCAGCGAAAAAACCCGGGAACTTCCCCAGTCCTCGCTTGACATAGATATACTCACCGCCGGCCTTGGGCATCGCCGACGTCAGCTCAGCATAACAAAGCCCGATGAACAAGCTCAGCACGGCTGCAATCAGGATGGACAGACCCACTGCCGGGCCTGCCCGGTCCAGCATTACATTTGCAAGCACCGCCCAGGCCATGCCAACCATAGCACCTGACATCAGTGTAAACATGGTCACCAGGGTCAATCCCCTGACCAGATTTGATTTTTGTTCCATTTTCCCCCCTCTAGATGATTTCAGTTATGTCTCATAGGTTTTTTCAAAGTATTCCACCTTGTATTGGGACTTCTCCAGGGTATCCGCCGGAATCCACTCGATTCTTGGTGTAAAAACCAGTTTTCCACGCATCACACCCCTTATTTCCTGAGACAGTTTTTCCAGCTCTGCCTCATCCGGCTGCCCGGCGTACTCCACCTTGATGGTAATATTCTGTCCGAACGACGGGCCCGGGCTCGGCAACACAATTCGCATCTCACCCGTGGTGCGAGGCGCAAAGTTCTCAATGACCCCTTTGACTGCTGCCGGAAAAACGTTCACCCCTTTCACCTTGATCATGTCGTCGGTGCGCCCGATAACGTGGAATCGAAAACCAGTCCTCCCGCAGGGGCAAGGATCTGTGTAGACCCGAACCATGTCCCGGACACGGTAGCGGATCACCGGCGTCGCCTGGCGATTAATGGTGGTGAAAACCAGCTCCCCTTCAGCCCCTTCCGTGATGTCCAGTGGTTCAAGGGTGTCCGCATCCAGCAACTCCGGCACCAACGCGTTCTGTGCACAGAAATGCAGCCCCGGGGACTCCCCGCACTCAGCAGCAATGTCAGCACCGACATCCGCCAGACCATAAAAATTTCGGGCCACAATGCCCCATGTTTTTTCGATATTGGCTCGTTCCTCATCGCTCAGAGCCTCACCGGCCAGAAAGCCCTTTTTGAAATTCAGCTGATCCGGAGCCACTTTCAGGATGTCACGAAGAGCAGCCTCCAAAAAGCGGGTAGCTGAGGGAGTGGAAAAGAGAACGGTTGGCCGAATCTCTCCGATCAGGTTCATGAATTTTTCCATCCCGGTGCTGACAAAAGGGGCAGGAACCACGGTCATCCCCATGTGTTCAGCACCTGAACACTCGGAGAGGCCTCCGACAAACAACGTGAAGTTGGCCGGGTTGATCAATACATCGTCCGGCCGCAGCCCTCCCGTCCAAGCGTGCCTGGCAAACATCTCATTCCAGAGATTAACATCCTCACGCGTCAGCCCAATCAACAGGGGCCTTCCGGTGGTGCCGCTTGTCCCCTGTATCCTGATGACATCTGTCATCGACGCACATTGGTGTCCACCGAGCCCACCCACTTCCTCCTGTGTCTGACGCAGGTCCTCCTTGGTTGTCAGGGGAAACTTCCGAATATCGTCCCACTGAACGAAATCGTCCGGATGCACCCCTGCCGCATCAAACTTCTTCCGATAGAAATCGGATTTTTCATAAACGTATACCAGCTGTGCTTTCAATCCTTTTGTTTCCAAATCCTTTAGGTCCGAAGCCGGCATCGTCTCCATCGCCTCGTCCCAGTATTTTCTTTGACTCATTATTTCCTCTAGATCAAGTTGCTCCCGTTTCAATTTTTGCCTTACACTACCCTACTGAATCGCCCCGCAAGGGATCATCATAACGGTAAAGTACAAAAAGCTTTTGCGCATAACCCGTTTTCGGTATAAACCTTTTCTATGCCACGTTGCACACTTAATTGGAATCCTGAAAAATGTCAAATACAACTCAATCAGTGCTGTTTACAGATACTCCACTGCGCCGTTTGTTGACCCTTGATTGCAAAAAACAGAGACACTCTATACAGTTTACAGGAAGCCACAGTAGATTCGATGGCATAATTTTATATACATCAACAAGCCATTTGCAAAAAACACCAGGGAGGTAGAAATGGTCGTTCAGCTCAACACAGTGGATCGGGTCGAGATTCTGACCCTACAGGACAACACGATCGACATGATTACCAGTGACAACTCTGAGATCATCACCCGAGCGCGCCCAATTGATCAGAACTTTAACGTCAAGGGTCCGGTTCTGGCCGAGCACGGATTCTCATGTCAGGTATCAGTGACGAAAGGAAACACCACCCGCCACATGCTGTTTGATTTCGGTAACTCCGCTTTCGGAGCCGCTTACAATGCAGACCTGCTTGACGTCGATTTACGGCGTGTTGAACTGTTAGCACTCTCACACGGTCATTTCGACCACATCGGTGGACTGGCAGAACTGATGAAACGAACCGGCAAAAAATCGCTTGATCTGGTTCTGCACCCGGCAGCGCTGAGGGAAGGCAGGGGTAGACGAATCAACGACCGGATCACCGTCAGAACACAGGGTCTATCGAGGGAGACGTTGGCCGAGATCGGCGTCAATCCGGTTGAGACCCGGGACCCGATGTTGCTATTGGATGGGGATGTTCTATTCCTGGGGGAGATCCCAAGGCGTAATGATTTTGAAAAAGCAGAAACTGGCAGGGTGTATCATGACAGCGGGAAGGATTTAGCTGACACACTTCCCGACGACACTTCAATCGTTTTTAATGTCAGGGACAGAGGCCTGGTGCTGTTGTCCGGTTGTGCGCATGCCGGCATTGTGAACAGCCTGACCCATGCAGTGGCAGTTACGGGAATCAGCACAGTAATGACCGTTATGGGGGGATTTCATCTATCCGGTCGGGAAGAGTTGATCTCCCCAACCATCGAAGCGTTGAAGGGGTTTCAACCGGACTATATTGTTCCAACTCACTGCACCGGACGAACCGCCATCAACCGGATTGAGGCAGAGATGGGTGATCAATTCCTGTTGAACATGTCTGGGACCACCCTCTCATTTGCCAGTTGACAGGGGATTGCCGGGGGGTGGTATCAGTCACCCATCGGAATCAGGTACACCTGTTTTTTGCTGCGGCGGACAACACCCCCTACCGTGCCGGTCATTGGCTTTTCAGCTGATGCGCCACGCAGGCGATTGGCCATCACAATCAGGTCGCAGTCGTTCGCATCTGCCTGGTAAAGAATTTCCTCGTCGATAATTCCGATGCTTACCAACCGCTTTTCCACCACCTCGGGATTAGCCTTGATGGCCTCTTCACTGAGCTTGTACAGGACATGCTCAATCATGGGCGCCTCTTTCTGTTTACCGATCATCATGCTGGTTGCAGAGGCCTGCTTTTCCTCTTCCAGCTTATTGTAGGCCTCTTCACCCAGTTCTTCTCTGAGTATACTACCGGTAGCAGCAGGAATGTCTTCAATCACGTGAAGCATGGTGATGGTGGCACCAAAACTATTCGCCAGCATGACAGCGTGTTTAAAAGCTTCTCGAGCACCAGCAGCCAAGTCTGTGGTAAACAGTATTTTCCTGATTTTGGGATCCATGATTCCTCTTTACAATGTGAGTTTGGTTGGCTGAATGAGGTATAAAGAACCAGCCATTACTGTAGCTGCGTGACTGGTCTTTTTTCAACCGCTTTCCTCTCTCTATATCCGTTTTCATCTCAATCGCGCAACCAGCAAAATCGGTCTACATAATTCCATAACAGAAGTTTGCACAATACCGGACAGGGCCTGACCGCTTCGGACTGGTAAGGTCCCTGCCACAGAAAATATTTGACCCGTTTTTCAAAGTGTGAAAGATTATGGGCGAGCAGAAAGTGTAACTCGCTGCAAGCTGAGAACGTTTTCATCCCACACCGGTTTTGAGCCGCTTTAAAGTGGAGAGCTTCAATGAGAAGACCGTTTATTAAAAGCGGTATAATCGGCATCCTGGTCATCATCACCAGCCTTGGCTTGATGAAGGTTTTTCCCTCACAAGCCCCCAAAATGCCTGACGGCTTCATGACACCTGTTCTGGCCTTTGAATTTGTCCAATCCAGACAAGAGGTTGAAGCCCTGTTCGGCGAACCCCAATCGGATTTTCGAACGACCATGGTTGCTGCTATGGACCTGGGCAATCGCCTGGATTATATCTACATGGTCCTTTACACCGCATTTCTATTTGGGTTTTCCATCACCTGTGCCCGTATCACCAGAAGAGGACGTTACCGCTGGGGAGCGTTTGTATCTGTGTTGGTTCTGGCAGGGGATGCGATGGAGAATCTGCAGCTATTCGGCATCACGAGAAAGCTTTCCGAAGGGGGATTTGAAAGGGAGTTGCAGCTGCTCCACTACTTCACGTGGCTGAAATGGGGAGGGCTTGCCTTGATTTTCCTGATCCTGGTGCCATACTTCTTCAATGGGAATCTCACCTCCAAGCTGATCTCCCTGGTTGGGCTGACGAGTGCGGTGCTGGCGATTCTGGCTTTTTCCAATCGCTCTGCCCTCAATGAGGTGTACTCTGTCTCGGTTGCAGCCATGTTCCTGCTGATGATTATTTACGCCCTAACTCACCGAAAACGAAATCAGATCGTCATCTGACACCCCCTTTTTCCACTTATTTGGCCGGTTCTGACTCTGCCCTTCCGAATTAGAACCGTTTTCCACAGCACATGCAGCTTCCGCTTTTGACAGCGTCCCCGGTATTATGAGAGTATCGCCGGAAACATCCCCGTTCCGCCAGCAATCAGGCAACCGCAGGGATCAGGCTCGCATGCTCGTTTTAACAAGACGTTACGTTAACACCAGATACGGAGGACAATTTCATGCAACTCATATTTATTCATGGTTCAGGCGGCTGTAAGGAGTCCTGGAAATTCCAGACGGACTACTTCAGCGGATCCGAGGCAATCAATCTACCCGGTCACCCGGACGGTGATCTGCTTCCGACCATCCCGGAGAATTCTGCATGGCTGCATAAATACATTCAGGAGAAGGGATACCGAGATGTGGTGCTGGCAGGGCATTCGCTGGGAGGCGGGATCGCCCTGCAATATGCGCTGGACTATCCTGAAAACCTGGCAGGCGTCATTCCGGTGGGTAGCGGTGGACGGCTGCGGGTCCATCCCGATTTCATCAAAAACCTGGAAAAGGCCGTGACTGAACCGTCGCTGATGGAAGAGTTCAGCCGAAACACCTACGATCTGGTTGCACCCGATCTGGCCGGAATTATCAAGGAGCGGGCGGTGGAGAACACGCCCGCTGCGTTTCTGAACGATATGAAAGCCTGTAACCAGTTCGACGTCATGGACCGCCTGGAGTCAATCAAACTGCCGTTGCTGGCCATCGTGGGTGACCGGGACGTGATGACACCGCCCAAATACTCCAGTTTCATGGTGGACAAGATTGAGGGCGCGCGCACGGTTGTGATCCCCGACGGCACCCACTTCGCTTATGCCGAGAAACCAGACGAGGTCAATCAGGCCATCGAGGCATTCCTGCAGACACTATAGCCGCTCCGGTTATTAGACCGGGTCAAACCGTTCCCGCAACTCCCGCTTCAATATCTTGCCAGTGGGTGTGCGGGGAATGTCGTCCACGAAAATAAGGTTCGTCGGCACCTTGACGTTAGCCAGTTCTTTGGCACAGTAGCCGACGATCTCCTCTTCGGTGGCAGGCATATCCTTGTTCAGCACAATAAACGCTGCCACGACCTCTCCCAGTTCCTTGTCCGGCTGACCCACCACCGCAATGTCACTAACCCCCGGAATGCGGCTGATCACACTTTCGATCTCGATAGGATAGATATTGACACCCCCGCGGATAATCATGTCCTTGATGCGGTCCACGATGAAGTAATATCCCTCCTCATCCCGTATGACAATATCCCCGGCGGTCATGTACTTTCCTCTATAGGCCTCAGATGTCGCCTGCTCGTTCTTGTAGTAACCGTCCATCATGATGGAGTTATACATGTACAATACGCCACGTTCATTGTCCGGTACCTCGTTTCCCTGCTCGTCAAAAACCATCAGTTCGTTGTTGGCAAAAACCTTCCCGACACTGCTCGGGCGTTCTCTGATCTCCTCTGGGGAAATAGCCATATTGAGACCGGTCTCTGTAGCGCCATAGTACTCAAACAGGCAGGGGCCATAGCGATCTAGAAAAGCCAGCTTGTATTCGGGAAACAGAGGTGCCGCTCCGCAGACCACGCTGCGCAAACTGGAGAGATCCAGCTTATCAGTGAAGGAAGTGGGCACATCCAGCAGGCGAGTTACCATGGTGGGCACCAGGTGTGTGGATGTGACCTTGTAGCGGTCAACCAGCTCTAGGAACTGCTGTGCATCAAACCGGGGCATGTACAGCAATGTTCCGCCTAATATGAAAGTGAGCGTGGCGAAGTAGCCCGGTGCCGAGTGATACAACGGACAGCAGACCAGATGAACCTCACTGTCATCAAGCCGAAAAAAGCTCATGGAGGTAAATAGATAATCCATCACCCCGGGTTTGGTAGCAAAATCTGTGCTGCGGGCAGCTCCCTTCGGCCTGCCTGTAGTCCCGGAGGTGTATATCATGGAACTGCCCACTTTTTCAACGGACGGCAGGTTGTCCAGGTCGATATCCGGAAGATTGACAAAAAGGTCCTCGTAATCCTGTGCGCCATCCACAGATTTCCCAAAAGCGTATAGTCCATCCGGCAGGAGCGTTGTCAGTTGCTCCTGGTACGGAACGATGCGGTCCGCGAATTCATGCCAGAATATCAGCAGTCTGGATTCTGAGTTGGTGACAATATATTCGATCTCTGCCGGTTTCATCCCATAACCCACAAGCACGCTGCCCACTTCAAGGTAGACCAGGGCGTTCTGGATTTCCATGATCTCCGGCATGTTGTAGGACATAATGGCAATCTGGTCGCCCGGTCGTATCCCCAAGTCATACAGACTTTTTGCCAGCGCCCGGGCCCTCTGGCGCAATTGATCATAGGTAAAACTCCGACCCAGTCCCAGAAGGGCTGCTTTGTCCGGGTGTTTCTCCCAGTTGATTTCAAGAAAATTCGGTGTTTCCGGTTTGGCTGGCGTGTCAGGCATGAAAACCTCCTTGTGGTGCAATGTTGACGGATCAAGATGCGAAATGAAAAGAAAACCGTCGCCATTATTCCAGATTGGCCGCTTTTGTCAACGGTTTTGTATGATCGGATATTGGGGACTGGGACTATTTGAGGGGAATTTTTGGCTTACAGGTTGTTACACAGCGTTTTAATTTTGGAAACAAGTTCCTAAAAACTCTGATACAGAGCTTGAACAACGGTGTCAATCACAACCCGATCATCCATCCACGGGTCAGAGTCAACCGCGGCTTCTCCGAAAAACAGTTTCTATCAGGTTGTCTCTTCAAATCTGTTCATTTCAACATTCTTGCGGGCATAAAGCGGATCGAAGATACGGCCGTTCATCGCGATATAGACCCCCGGCCCAAGGGTTTGGGCCGCTGTGACCGCACATCCGATATTAAACACGGCATCACTTTCACTGAATTGAGCGGGATACATGGAGCCGGTCATGACAATGGTTTTACCTGAAACACTCTGTAACGCTTTACCGGTACCGATCATGGTATCGGTGCCATGGGTGATAATGATGCGATCAAAAGGAGTAGCGGCCACCTTGGCTCGAATGAGCTCACGGTCTTCATCTGTCATGTCCAGGCTGTCTTTTCTCATGATGGACTCGACCTCGTAATCCAACACCACATTGGCCTTTTCCAGAACACCACTGGCTTGCGGGTCTCCAACCTGATATTCGGATTTCTGGTCGAAATAGATCTTGTCGATGGTACCGCCTGTTGTAAAAATTTTAATTATCATGGTTTTGATATGGGGAAAAGGAAAATAGCCCAACGCTCTCGAATGACTATCGGTAATAGTTCAGTCTGGTGAATGGCTCACTATGACTCCGCCAGGTCAGTTAGCTCCTGGCCGGTTAAGCGATATCCAACCCACTCATCCTGTGCCTATGCTCCAAGAGATTTATAAAAACCGATTGCGAGCTCATTCCAGTCGAGGACGTTCCATTCCAACCGTCCACATCCCCGTTGGACAGCTATCTGAGCCAGATATTTAAACAGGATTTTGCCTGCCCCACTTCTTCTTTCAGAAGGTCTGATATAAAGATCCTCCAGAAAAAGCCCATGTTTCCCAAGCCAGGTGGAATAGTTGAAGAAATATACAGCATATCCAATGGGCATCCCACTTTTTTCACAAATCAGAGAATGGGTGGTTGATTCACCGTTGAACAGGGATTCTTTAATATGACTTTCTGTTGCCAATACCTCATCCTCAGCTTTTTCATACCGAGCCAGTTCTTTAACAAAATCCAGTATCAATGACGCATCATTGACTGTCGCCGTCCGAATAACAATATCTGACATACCTGCCTGTGTTAGTGTGTTGCATATTCCGCGTAACGCAGAAATGATCACTTATGCGTTGTTTTTTTCATTTTTTTGCACCAGGGCCCCAGCTGGCGCACTATCTTCAAACTGAGGAACACCATCTGGAATTTTTTCCCATGATGCTTTTGAGCCCACAAATATATGCATGCCAATTCAATTTCCGGCCCGTAAAATCCCATCAATTCGGTATGTAATTGCACCACAAAAACATGATCCCTTTATTGTCATTTGGTGACCGGACTTATAGGTTATAACTCAGGTATGTGACATCAAAAGGTAAATGATCAAACTTTTGAGTCTCTCCTTCAATGAATCCTAAATTAATATACCAGCTTTTCAGAATCTGGTGCGCTGCAATAATTCCAATACTGACGAATTGTATATTTTTTGATCTGGAGTGCTCAAGAACATGATGAACCAATTTTGTACCAATTCCCTGGTGGCGATAGTCTGGCAGCACAGATAATCTGTTCAAATAGGCCGTGGTTGGATTGGGTTGTTCAAATGCAACACAGCCGGTATAGACTTTATTCTCATAACAGATAAAATATGCTTCGCCTCTGTCAAAATCTGATAACACCCACTCTTTCGTATAAAAAGACGGGTGCTTTGGGTTATTTTCAAAGTCAATACCAAATTGCTCAGCTACGTCTTTATTGGCTTCACTGACAATCAGGGCAATTTGTTTCGCATCATCTATAGTTGTTCCCTCTATTTCCATACAGATTCCTTTATTTGTCAGCAGTATCTTGAGCTCTTTCACGCCAGCATCACTGGATTTTTGAGGCGTAAAATAAGCTAGATTTTACGGCATATGTATTTGCCGGGCCACCTGGAAACTGATTGACAATATTCCTCGTACTCTTTTCCAAATTTTGCCTTTAATGACGGTTCCTCAAATCCAATAATGAAAGCTTGAAATAAACAAAACATGCACGCAGCATATATCCATATGGCATAAGACTCAAAGAATAGGGCTTCTCCTGCAAGAATTAGCAGAATTCCAAGATACATAGGGTTTCTCATGTATCTGTATAATCCACATACAACCAGATTTCTTGGTGGATCAATGGGAACCGGTGTTCCTTTGCCAGCAAAGATAAAATTGTAAAAGCACCATAAAGCTATCGCAATGCCAACTAAAAATACAATGATACCGCTCAGTTGAACCGTTTCAATTTTAGAAAATACAATTGAATCAAAATAATTAATCAATAAGTAAGGAATATAGACCACGACTGATCCTGGTCCAATCATTACAAAGAACAGGGTTTTTATAATTCTCATCATGTGATTTCTATTCCTGGCGCCCGGCATAAACGGCCGCGATAGTGATCTGTCTTCAGGCCTTTATTGACTGCAATTTCATG
>JAOZRE010000008.1:0-14951 GCA_029940215.1 bacterium
ATCGTACAAAAATAACTTGGCATAAGCTGTCCACAAAAGTCCTATAAAGACCGGATATTTTCTAGTCAACAAAAAATCTTCATTGCCCCGATACATTCGGGAAAAATAATCTGAAAGACCGGAAGTTGCGATTTGATTTATTACATGTCTAAACTAACCTGTGTTGCTTTGTCTATTTGGAACTCGCATTTTTTTTAATCTTTTCAGACTATATCAAGCTTCACTCTTTCACAACCTGCAATCCGGAACCAGAGGCTGTCACAGCAGGATCACAGCACCCTATTCGTTAGCGCTTTGTCCTACCATACAACCTACACCTCTATAATTATTAACTTATCATTGCAAACCCGCGCGCCGGTTGCCCTCCAGAACTTCCTGCCCGATTTCAGTTCAAATGATGGATACCAGCAGCAACTACAATTTCAACCATAAAATCAGTCACAATGATTGACTCGATAATAAAACCATTGTATTGCTTATACTAACGGCCAGAATGCGAGCACTTCGGAAAACCGCACTGGAACCACCGGAATCCTTCGATAAAAGTCTGATTCAATTTGATAACTATTATAACAGGCATTCAAACGGTTATCCACTTTTTTACCCTGATTGGCGCAGATAATGACACCTGTACTTGAAGCGTTTAAACAACAACTGAGTAACAATCAGCTTTCCGGCCATTACGCTGAGCAACTGTTTGCCAGCATGGATAAAACGACAATGGAAGAGCTGACTGGAATTCTGCAGGAGACCATTCAACGATACGCCTCGATTCCAGTGATCAGCGGCGTGTTGAATGACAGCACAGATGCTGCCTCTCATCTCCAGGCGATTTTCGACGTTCTCCCCCTGACATTTTTTCTGATCAGTAATGAATTATACAGGGAAGCCAGTCATTTTAAAAGCGCGAAGCTGCTGCAGATAGGTGGTATTGCATCCACTATCACCAGGGACCCAAATCAGAATGCCCACATTCGACTGTTTGTTGAAAGCATCGATCCGGACGATTCACTTGAAGAGCTGATAAAAAAGATACAGGATGACAGTACCAACGGTTCATATCTCCCCAAGGCCGTCTATAAAGATTTTGGACAGATTCGGAAAAAATATAAAAACCTGGTTATCACAAAGGACATTCATGAACTGATTGACATGATCTTCGGTTTCCAGGGACTGCTGCAGATATTTTTAAGGTACTATTTCGAATTGATCTGCGCTGCGAAGTCAGACGCTGCCGCACGGCTTATTGACATTATTTTCAGCAACCTGTTCGCAACACTTCGATACCAGGAAATCAAGTACTGGAATAACTACTCCGATAGCCGGACGCTGCAAAACGAGATATACCATATTATCAAGATAGATGGCCCTTCCCAGCGACATCCCGTTTTAAGAAAACACCTTTTCGACAGCTTGAAGCAGTATCATCCCATTATCAAAGATGCTCGCAGCCATTACAGCGCTCCTGATGTTCGGCAAATGCAGATGGGGCAACTTGATGATTACAACAAGCTCTCCATTCCCAGGATGGCGGTGTTGCTAAGAACGGTTTCACGTTGCAAGGGAAAATCCAATCTGGTCTACCTGCTTTCACAGACACTCAAAAGTCAGAACCAGAAACTTTTTCAGTTGAACGAATACGTTCAGACAGAGGAGTTCCAAAAAGATACGGAGTTAGTTGAACTCATCCAGTATTTTGTCGATAAACTCTCCTCAACGCAGCAAAGAGCCAACCGCAAATCTTCTCAATCAGCTGAGATGGGGACGGTCATCCAAACTGCCGAAAGCCTCCGAAGGCTGAAAGCAAAACAAATGTTGAAGGAACGCGAAGCTAAAGCCAGTCTGAATTACGATCAGGTCAACCGTTTGATAAAGGAGAAGTTTAAAAAAATGTACTCCCTGGCAAAGTCAAGCGGTGGACTGACAACGAACTCGGCTTCTGATCATCTGACAACATTTGCCGCAATAGCCCAACCACTTCTGCTTTCTCCGGTGGGAGCTCCACGACAAAAGGCCGTACAGGATTTCAGCCTGTCAGCCCAGGAATTGCTTAAGGGAATCACCGATCAGGGTCACTTGACAGCCAAGGACACCAAGGAATTCAATCTGAAATTCTTGGCAGTCAACAAGCAGCTGTCTTCAGCAAGCCCTGAAACCCAGGCAGAGATAATGGAAAAAATTGGGATAACCATCTCCAATGCTGCCAACCGGTCCCAAAAACGATATGAAATAAAAGTCAAACAAACCAATGCCGGAGGACCAAATCCTCAGGCGTTGACCCATGACCAAGTCACCCAGTTTCTTGAGAACAGACTAGGGGGTCTGTACAAACGTGTTAAACAGGACGGGGCCCTCACCCAGGACAAGGTGACCGCCTACCTTTCCAAGTTTACTGACAGTGCCCAGCCCCTGATGATGGAATTGTCTGCCGGGAATCAGAAAGCTGAGATTGAAAAGTTCGTGATTTCAACAAATGACATTCTTGTAGGATTCACAGAAAATGGAGCCCTGGCTGACAAACCTCTCAAGCAGATCAAGAACAAAATTCAACAACTGACCATTCAGCTGAAATCCCCCGATGTCGAAAAACGCTCACGAGCAATCGAAGAGATCGGGATTACCCTGTCAGTGGCATCAAAAAAGGCAGATCAATCCGGACCCACCATCAACAGGGCCCCCAGAAAGGTGTTTTCCAAGGCCTTGACACAGGATCAAATCCCGGATTTTCTGGAATCATACCTGAAAAAAATGTACGCAAAGGCTCGCAAAGACGGGGCATTGACCTCCGATCAGGTTGCGAAATACCTCTCCCAGTTTGCGGCAACAGCCCAGCATATTGTTATTGCAATGCCCCCGCTCAAGAGGAAACAGGTCATCACTGAATTTAAGGTCTCAACAGAGGGCATTCTGGCAAAAATTACGCGGGAAAGTGACCTGTCAACAAATCAGATCCGGGAATTTCGGATCAAGCTACATGGTCAGATTGGAAAGCTGGATGTTGAAGATGTTGAAGAACGAATTGAGGTTGTTGATCAAATCGGCCTGATCCTGACGGCTGCGACTGATGCCTCTGATGCTTCGAAGAAGAAAAAAGACAACGCCTTTGATGAAGAGTTCTATAAAAAAGATTGTATCCCCTATGGGCTGGACAACTCAGCCAAGCTTATTTCGATGGATCAATTCTTTGCCTTTCCATTTGGTGATCGCAGAGGACCAAGCGAAAAAGACTGGTTCAATTTTCACATTCGATACCTTCAAATGGCAGTCGACAAGCACAAAATTGAACAACCCGTGTTTGAGAAAATCTCGTCCATGCTTCCCCAGGTTCCCAAGAAAAAGTACCGAAAATATTTTAATATCTTCCCCAGCGAAAAATTTGAAGAAACAACCTTTCTAGCCGTTTACGATCTTTGGCAAAATAAGGCGCTGGAAAAGCTGATTATTGAATAGTAACAACCACAGGACCGCCAACACGCATCTGCAGATCTCCATGAAAATTGAAGAAAAAGACGGTTATCAGATAAAAACCAGTGGACCCGACTTAGAATTCGACCCGTCCGTTGCATTTCTGCAGGTTCCTTTAAACATAAAGGACAAGGTAGCCGAGTATATCAACAGCATTGCAAATGAAGCAGATCTTGAGAAACTGTCCTCTGAAAGTGCAATATCGCCATTCCAGTCGCAAGGCTGCTTTTTCGTGATATCACTTGAACAGATTGAAAAAATCCACGGCTTTTTAAGAAAGGCTCTCAGTCCCGACGAAGATGACATCGACAACATTCGATCAGAAGTACAAAAAGCTTTGACTGCTTTACAGGGTTGACTGACCCCATCTCCATTCCCAATTGAGCCGGATTCTAATCTGAAAAAGGGACCCAAAAGGATCCGGATCAAAGACCTCCCATAGCGTTTCTCATGTTTTCTACGCTCCCGTCACCCTTCATTATCCCTCTCTCAGCGCCAAAAGCATACAGACAGGGGATAGTTGCACGTCGTCCACAGGCAGAGAAATATTCGTGACTTGAATAAGCAGGGAGCCCATGTTATCTTAGAGCAGCTGAATTCGCATGTGGTTTTTCATCAATTGCAAAGAGCTGAAAAGAGTCTGTCCCATTTTCCCCTTACCGAACCATGTCATATCAGATAGTAGCTTCCGGAATGGTTCTACTCCATCTGGGGTTTGTGGGATTCGTAGTCGCTGGAGGTTTGGTTTGCATGAAATGGCGCAGGGTCGTTTGGATACACATCCCCGCGGTTATCTGGGGTATCGCAATCGAGCTAACCGGCTGGATCTGCCCGTTAACACCACTTGAAAACTATTTGCGACAAAAAGCAGGAGAACAAGCCTATGCAAATGATTTTGTCTTTCACTATTTGATGCCAATTCTCTATCCAGAAACGTTAACGAGGAAAATCCAACTGTTAATGGGACTGGTTGTAGCCCTCATTAACATCACCATATATGCGTATATCATTCGATCGCACAAACACCGTCATCAGTAGCCTTAACACTCTATTGAAGCTAAGTTTTGTAACACTCTGAAAAAGGCTGGTATGGTCATACTGTCTTTACTGCCAAAAAATTAGGAGGGGTGTATGAATATGAAAAAGCAGGTTTTTGAGTATATGAGCCAACATCCAAAAACGACAACTGCTGATCTTATGGCCGTTTTCCCCAAAGCAAAGAAGAAGTCACTCTGGAACTATTCCAGAGAGTGGAAAAAAGACAGGGGAATTAAACCTTCGGTCATCAGAAACAGCATCCGGCAAAAGGTATTTTCCTACATCAATCAAAATCCAGATACAACGCAGAAAGAGCTGCAAAAAGCCTTTCCGGATGCAAACAAAATATCCATCAGCAACTACCACTATCAATGGCGAAAAAGCCAACCCCATCTGAAGAAGAAGAAAAGCATTAAGAATCTTGTTTTTTCTTATCTCGATCAGAATCCCGGGGCAACCTATCGCGAACTGAAAAAGGCCCTGCTGGATGTCAACCCTTCATCGATCAGCGCCTATCAATCTATCTGGAAACAAACACAAGCCAACAGTGAAAACCCTGAAAGCTCAAAATTACGTCACACCCGAAAAAACCGGAACCCCAAAGATCAGAACGGTCCGGGTGAAAGCCCTAATAATCAATCTATAAGTGCAAATGCAGTGAGGGAATCATCCAGAGACTTGATAGAAGCTCTAAGAACAACCATTAAAACCCAGAAGATTGCAATTGATGTCATGAAAGAGCAAAATGCGATCCTCAGACAGAGTCAGCCTGACGCCCTGTCCGATCTGAAGGGAATTTCAACGGAGGAGTGGCAAAAACTGAAAAATATTATCAGCATATTTACCAAGGGACTAAAACCAAGTTAACCCAACCTCCCATAATAGCCCCAAAAGGTAACCCCCTGTCGAATCCAAAGCTGAAAAGCCAATGTCAGGACAGGGGGACAGGCCGACAACGGCGTTTTATCAGCTACTGAACGGGAATAAACAGTTGCCTTCCCCAAGCCAGTTATAATAATATTGAAGCTCAAACAGCGAAAATAAAAATCTACAGGCAGGTAGCAGAGCAGAGCAGCGCCAGTGTACAATTCGCCAATCCACTAACCTGAAAATCCAATCATCGGCAGAGCACTTTATGAGCAAATTGTTTCGAATCTCAATATTTTGCCCCGACAAAATCGGTTTGATTTCCGCCATAACCGGCAAACTGTTTGATCTTGGAGCTAACCTTCGAGACACAGCCTTTGCCGTTCTTGGAACAGGCGCTGAATACACTGCTGTTTGCAGTGTGCCGGAGACAGTCAATGAATCCGATATTACAGAGCAACTGTTAGCGTTGCCGGAACTCGAAGAGGCAGATCTGCGTGTAGCCCCCTTCACGCTGCAGGCAGCCCATGATTCCTGTGCAAATACCACCCATCGGATTCTGGTGGAGGGAGGCGATAACCCAGGGCTGGTTGCACGCCTTACTGAGGTTTTCGTAGAATTCAATGCGAACATTGTTCGCTTGAACACGGAGGTCATCCCTGGTGACCCCATCGAGCAGTATCGAATTGATATTCATGTATCCATTCCCGGCAATTCGGCAGAAACCTGTCTGACCGTCGTCGAAAATACAGCATCTGCGCTGCAGATGCGCTGTCTTATTGAGACACTCTGATGCCCACTGATCCCAACTTAATATCAGGAGTTTAACTGTGCCAAACGGATATCACGGTCTGATACTGCGTATCGATTTGACCACCGGAAAAATTGAAAAAGAAACCCTTCCCGACAGTTTTTACCGTACCTATATGGGAGGAGGTGCTATTGGAGCTTATTTCCTCTTAAAAGAAACCACCGGAAGCACGGATGCCTTCGACCCAACCAACCTGATAACAATCGCCCCCAGTGTCACGACAGGACCGGCAATAACAGGCGTCAGCCGCTGCAGCGTCATCAGTCTGTCGCCACTGACCGGAGCTGTTGGCGAAGGGCAGGCTGGTGGAAGCATCGGGCCAATGATCAAGCGGGCAGGTGTTGATGCCATTGTTATTACCGGACGGTCAGAAAAGCCCTGCTATCTCTATGTCTGTTCGGACAAAGTTGAGATCCGCGACGCGAGTGAGCTGCAGGGTAAGACAGTGGGGATCGTATACGATCAACTGGTGGAATCATTGGGGAGTTCAAAGCTCAGCATCATACAGTGCGGACCTGCTGGAGAAAATAGGGTTCGGTTCGCAAGCCTGATGGTTGACCGTAACAATGTTGTTGGAAGAACAGGACTGGGGGCTGTATTTGGAAGCAAAAATATCCGGGCAGTTGCGGTTAGGGGAGATGGCGAGTTACAGCTTGCCGAACCTGAAAAGCTGAAGCAGTTTAATAAACTCGCCAAGAAACGACTGGCGAGCGGCGGTTTCCCGGGTATCCTGAAAAAATTCGGCACCCCGGGTGTCTTTGCCATACAGGCACAAGGTGGAAATATTGCCACTCACAATTTCAGCCGTAGTTTTCATCAGGATTTTATCCAACTGGATGCAGAGACAATCGATAGCACTATCAGCAGCGGCAAAGCAACCTGCCTGGGTTGTATCGTTGCCTGCCGCAAGCGGGTAAGTGCCAGCACACCATACCAGATCAGCGACAAACTTGGAGGGCCGGAATTTGAGACCCTCGCCCTGCTAGGCTCCAACCTGGACATTATGGATGCTGCCGCTGTATCAAAGGCAAATGAAATGTGCAATGAGTACGGTCTGGATACTATTACCACCGGAGCCGTTGCATCATATGTCATGGAATCTATGGAAAAGGGTATTATCCCCCTTGAGCAGAATGGCGGGAAAGCTGTTCGATTTGGTGCGGCGGAAGACCTCTTCGATCTTATCGATCAAATTGCCAATCGAAAGGGATTAGGCGATGTCCTTGCTGATGGATTCCAACACGCAATCAACACATTCGGAAAGGAGAGCGAACCCTTCGCGATCCATGCGAAAGGCCAGGGATTGCCGGCGCATATGGCACAGGTTAAACCAAGCCAGGCCCTGATGTATGCAGCCTGCCCCGTCGGCGGGGATCACATGTCAGCTGAACATGACTGGTTTCTGAACGAAGCAGATGACGACTGTCGCAGTCTGGGAATATTCGGATCGGGGGATGCCTCATCCACCAATCTGGCAAAAGCCAGGATGACAGCATACAGCCAGCACTATTACTCTCTGCTGGATACGCTAACCCTCTGCATGTTTATGTGGGGACCGGGAAGCCTTCTGAATTTCAGAGATCTGGAGGACCTGCTACAATTCACAACCGGATGGCATTGTACCCTCTGGGAACTGATGAAGGTGGGAGAACGAAAAACCAACATGCTAAAGCTGATTAATACGAGAAGGGGATTCACAAGAAAGGACGACATACTTCCGGAAAGGCTGTACCATCCCCTCCCGGACGGTCCAGCCAAGGGGAAATGTGTGGACAGAGACCTTTTCCCAGAGATGCTGACTTACTATTACCAGCTGATGGGGTGGAACAGTGAGACGGGAGCTCCTTCAGACGCAAAGCTGGTTGAACTCGGGCTGGACTGGGCGCTTTAAAGTCATTCGGGGGTGGAGAACCAGTCCCAACGATATTTAACAGCCTGGTTTTGCAGCAATATATTAGGTCCCCTTGCCCGGCTTCTATAGACTGCAGGAAATTTCCCCCTGGGCTGTTGCCCGCTTTCTGCCATTAAGCCTGGCTTTTTCGGCCTCTTCCCGATTGAGTAACGGTTCCTGCTATTCAAGGTTTTTCAACTGGTTCAGTTTATTAATCAACCCTGCAACTGTCAGAATATCATCAGTCTCGAGGATATAATCAGGCCCGGGAAAAGCCTTTATCTCCACACGCTTTTTCGTCTGCTTTTTAATGGACAGCACATCAACACCATAGGACGCTCGGATATTCAAATCTTTGATGGACTTCCCGATAAAGGTTTTCGGAACCGGAACTTCAGAAATAGAATAGCCCTCCATAAAATAGACATCCCGGCTGCGGCTGCTCAATTGAATCTTGTCTGCCAGTGTCGCTGCAATGTCTTTTCTTTCAATCTCCTTATGATAGGCGTCCAGGATATCCTTCTGCCAGACCATGCCCACAACCTTTCTCCTGTTATTTGGCTGAACAATGGGTAGTCCCAGAAAACCGATTTTGCTCATTCTGTCCAGAGCCTCGTGGCAATCTTCATCCAGGCTAACCACCTCGAAATCCTTCAGAGCAATATCACCCGCAATAATAAGATTTTGCAGCTCTTTCCCCTCAAACATGAAACTCTTCATGTCATGTATTGAGATAATACCAACCATCAGTTCCTGATCATCCAGAACGATAAAATAGGGATCCCGTTTTGAAATGACATGATCCACAACCTCAACAAAATTTGTCGTTTCAGGGATGGATTCAAAGTGAGGATGATATACATCTCTGACGTAAAGCGATTTCATGACATTAACTTCCGTACCCCCCTTAATGTTGATTTTACGAAGAAGCAGCTTCAGCGTATAGATCGATTCCCGTGACATCTTCGACGAAAGAATCGTACTGATGATACAGGTAATCATCAATGGCAGGATAATATTGTAATCGTTTGTCAACTCAAAAACGATGATAATCGCCGTGATCGGGGCGCGGGTTGTCCCGGCCACCAGGCCTCCCATGGCAACCAAGGCATATGCCCCGGGAGAGGCCGTTATATTGGGAAACAGGTCATGCACAAAGGTCCCGAAAAAACATCCAAGCATGGCCCCCATAAACAGAGACGGCGCAAAGATACCGCCAGAGCCCCCACTACCCAAGGTAAAAGCGGTGGCAAAAATTTTAACAAAAATAAGGGCAAACGCTATGTACCAGATCATACCCCCATGCAGTGCAATATTGATCGAATCATAACCGACCCCCATGATCTGTGGAAAAAACAAGGCGGTGACACCGATCACCAGTCCACCAATGACGGGCTGAAAATAGTCCGGTATGGGAACCCTGTTTTCAAAAAAGTCCTCAAATGAGTAGAGGACCTTGATGAAAATGGAGGAAACCAGACCGGAACAAAATCCCAGGATAACATAGAAGATCAGTTCGGTGGGATTGACCAGCTCATAGTGCAGCACCTGGAAGGTTGCCAGGTTCCCCTCGAAATTATGGGAGATCACCGTAGCCATAACCGAAGAAATGACAATGGGTGAAAACTGGGCAAAGGCAAAATCCATCAGAATAATTTCAACAGCAAATAAAGCCCCGGCTATCGGGGCATTAAATGCAGCGGCAATACCGGCTGCGGCACCACAGCCGACCAGCGTTTTCATCCGATCACCGGAAATATTAAGAAACTGACCGACCGTAGATCCCAGACTTGAACCGATCTGAATAATTGGCCCCTCCCGACCAACCGACCCACCGGTTCCAATGGTGACGGCAGATGCTAACGCCTTGACAAAGGCAACCCGCGGCCGAATTATGCCGCCTTTGAGTAGGATGGACTGCATCACTTCAGGGACGCCGTGTCCCTTCGCTTCCGGGGCAAAAAAGTAGATCAGCGGCCCCACGATAAGTCCCCCAATCATGGGAATCATGATTTTAATATACCAGGGAGCAGCAATAATATTGGCCAGCAGCGATCCCTCTCCGGAAAATGAAAGGTCTGAAATGGTCTTGATCAGCATACGAATTCCAATGGCTCCAAATCCGGCAAATACACCTATGATAATGGCTACAATGATCATGAAGGTGTGCTCTGTCATCTTGGCTTTATCAATCAAATCCACAGACAGCTTGGAACAGGTGTTATACAGACTTCTGATTTTTTTTGATATCATTCCTAAATTTGGATCACTATTCACAATAAATTGCAGATTGAGTCGCTTATAAACCACTGATCGACTCAATCTGCCCGATTACATTCTGATATCGAGCGATTCACCCGTATCGGCATTGCCTCTTCTATTTGAAGGATAGTCTATGTAAATAAACAAAATTTGAAAAGCGGTTTTCCATGTTTCAGCCACAAGATACCTGATTGACAGCTGAAAGCTCATTCACAGAAGGTTCAAGCTTACCAGGAGTGGACGGGACTATTCTACCAGACAGGCAGCTTTGAAAGAATTGGTTTACATTATGCTAAATAGCAAACCTTATTATTTACAAAATATCAAAATCAGTGGTAAAAGTTAAAAAACATAACAAAGCTGTCCACCGTAGGCGATATTGCTGTAATTCAATGGTTTTTTGTTAAACCACTTAATACCGATATTCATCAACGCAGGCAGGAAGCCCGATTGCCTTTGAGGATTCAGGGACCAGGTAGGATTAAATCCCGAATCCGGAGGTCGGTCAGCACTGTTAAATCAAACAGAACTTAATTCCAAACCCAATGAAGGGGTGTTAATGAGACTTCTAACACGATCCGATTTCGATGGTCTCGTCTGTGCGGTATTTCTGTCAGAGAAGAATATTGTGCATGAATACAAGTTTATTCATCCAAAGGATCTGCAGGACGGCTCTTTCGAAGTTACATCAAACGACGTGCTGGCAAACGTCCCCTATCATAAGTCATGTGGTCTCTGGTTCGACCACCACGCCAGTGAAGAGGAACGACTGGAGATGGAGAATCTCAATTTTGAGGGAGCGTCTTACTATGCAGCCAGCGCCGCACAGGTCGTCTGGGATTACTACGGTGGCGAAGCAGCATTCGGCAGCCACTTTATTCCATTGTTGGAGGCCGTCAATAAAACCGATTCTGCTAATCTGAAAACCGAAGAAATCGTCAATGCAGAAGGTTGGATTCTTCTGGGATTTATTATGGATCCTCGAACCGGCCTGGGACGATTTTCAGACTACCGGATCAGCAACTACGATTTGATGATGAATCTGATCAACTACTGCCGATCAAAAACCGCTGATGAAATCCTGGCCATTCCCGACATACAGGAACGATCCCGCCGTTATTTTGAACAGCAGAACCTGTTTGAAAATATGTTGGAACGCTGCTGTAAAATTGAGGGAAATGTCATTATTACCAACCTGATGGAAGAGGAAACCATCTTCTGTGGTAACCGGTTCCTGGTCTATGGTATTTTTCCTGAGCAGAATATTGAGGTCCGGCTGATGTGGGGGAAAAATAAACAACATGTCATCCTTGCCGTTGGCCACAGTATCCTGAATCGGACCTGTCGCACTAATGTCGGCAAGCTGATGTTGCAATACAACGGTGGTGGACACGAGAGAGTCGGAACCTGCCAGGTTCCGTTTGATACATGGGAGAAAAGTCTGGAAGAGATCATTCAGAAACTTCGAGAAGATGAAGGCTAATCACGATTTTGAATCGCTCTTCGAGGTAACCGCGGCTTATTTGACTTTGGTTTCTTATTATTCCGAGGGCTCAGCAACTGACATTTACCGCTGAAATATACGTCCTTTTCAATCCCCAATCGGCTGGTTTTGATCTCACCCCTGATCGATCCCGGCTTATTTACCTGTACCGTATCTTCGGCGATAATGTTCCCGGTGATGGATCCACCTGAAACCAGTGAGCGCGTTACAATTTCCGCTTCAATTTCAGCAGTCTCACCCACAAAGATGGTCGAACGGCAATTGACAGATCCGTTTACCTTCCCATCTATTCGGATTCCCCCTGCAATATGAAGGTTCCCCTTCAACTCGCAAGCCTCTGATAAAAAGCTTGTTGTCTTAAACTCTTTGTTAAACTTCAATGTTAATTCCCCACCTGACAGTTATTACTGAGACTCACAACGGACCCCCGTTTTAACGCTGTGTCCACTCTTTTATAACACACTCAACTCCATGGGCATCACTTCATCAATAGCTCAAAGAGGCGATTGAAGTCCTCCTTGCTGTAATACTCCAGTTCTATTTTTCCCTTTTCTCCCTTGGCTTTGATCAGAACCTTGGTCGCGAAATAGTCACGCAGCCGATCCTGGGTCAGCACCAGTTGAGGCGATATCTCCACCTCCTGTTTTTTTGCCGCTTTACCGGTCTTCGATTCACTCTCTACCTTAGCTAGCCTTTCTGCTTCCCTGACTGATATTTGATCTTCAACGATTCTGTTTCTGAGTTGTTCCTGCTTCTGCTCATTCGTTACTGATAGCAAAGTTCTAGCATGACCCGTCGAGATTCTGTTTTCTGCCAGATCAACCTGTATGCTTTCCGGAAGTTGCAGCAACCGGATCAGATTCGCAATCGTTGAACGATTTTTCCCAATTCGTTTCGCCAGATCTTCCTGCGTGTAACCATGATCCCCCAACAGTTTATCGTAGGCTTTCGCTTCTTCAATAGCATTAAGGTTATCCCGTTGAATATTCTCAATCAGGGCAATTTCCAGGAGGTCCTTGTCCTTGATGGGCCGTATCAACGCCGGAATTTTATCAAACCCGGCCATTCGTGACGCTTTCAACCGCCTCTCTCCGGCAACCAGTTCATAGCTGTTTGCCCCGTCAGTTTTCGGGCGAACCAGAATCGGCTGAATGACACCTTTCATGCGAATGGATTGGGCCAACTCCTCCAGTTTCTCACCATCGATATCCAGTCGAGGCTGTACCGGATTCAGTCCGATTTTATCAATCTCCAATTGGGCAATATTCGTTGAGTTCTCTTCTGATTGTTTGTCGTCAACGGCCTTTAAAAGAGCGCCAAACCCGCGTCCCAGTGCTTTTCGCTGTTTATTGGTCATGGTTGAGATATCTGTTGATGCTTCTCCAATAACTCTTTAGCCAGTTGCAGATAACTGACGGTTCCCCTGCTGGTCCTGTCGTAGAAAAATGCAGGCTTGCCAAATGAAGGTGCTTCACAAAGCCTTACGTTTCTAGGAATAACGGTTTCCAGAACATGCTCTTTCAGGTGCAGTTTGACCTCCTCTATCACCTGTTTCGAGATATTGTTCCTTACATCAAACATTGTTGGCAAGATACCTTCTATCTGAATGTCCGGGTTCAAGGTGTCCTGTATCAGATTAATGGTCACCAGTAGTTGTGATATCCCTTCCATGGCATAGTATTCACACTGCAGCGGGATGAGGATGCTGTCAGCTGCCACCAGTGAGTTCACTGTTAATAACCCCAATGATGGTGGACAATCGATGATGATGTAGTCAAAACGATCCTTAATGCTTGACAGAACAGATTTCAGTCGCATTTCCCTGTTTTCAGTGTTAACCAGTTCGACTTCTGCTCCGGTCAGGTCAATATTCGATGGAATAACGCTGAGCCGCTTCACGGTTGTCGGCTGAATCTGCTGCTGGATAGGGGCATCCCCCATCAGCGCCATGTATATATTTTTATCACAGTCGCCGGGCACCAGTCCGAGTCCGCTGGTGGCGTTTCCCTGGGGATCAAAATCAATCAACAGGACCTCTTTGCCCAGAATGGCCATTGATGCTGCCAGGTTGATACAGGTTGTTGTTTTCCCAACCCCCCCCTTCTGATTCGACACTGCAATAACTCGCGCCATACCGTCACACTCTCTCAAAATAGTTGTACTAAATGTTGAAACGACTGAATCTAACCTGTTTTTGTCTTTTTCAACCGCAATGCCAGCCTTTTGATGCGATCATTTGCCAGTTGATAAAAAACCTCTTTCCTTTCCAGGCGACTGAGGATTGTTTCATATACAGTGATTGCCAGCCGAAGCTCACCCCTTTGTTCGTAGATATCAGCCAGGCTGATGGCTGAATCCATGGATATCTTTTTAAAACCGTATTTCCGATCCGCTTCCTGAAACGTAATTATCGCAAGCTCGATATTTTCCTCCAGGAGGTAAGAGCGGCCGATCAGAAAATAAGCTTTTGAATCAAACTTCGGATCAATTTTCCTGATAATAATCTGTTTGAGCTCAACCCTTGCCTGCTCATACTGCTTAAGTTCAAAGAAGAGGTTTACCAATCGAAACTGATTTTCCACCCACTTCTTCTTCTGGTGAACCAGCTCAGGGTAGTTCTGTAGTTTTCGAAAGATCCGAATCGCTTTCCGTTTGCCCTCTGCTCCCTGCAAGGTTCGAACTTTACCCAGTCCGATCATCGCTCGCAACTGATACTCCGAGTTCTCAAATTTACTGGTCAACGTCCGGTAAAACCGAATTGTCTGTTCCGGATTATGGAGATACTGCTCGTATATTTTCGCAATCCAGAAAAGCGAATCATCAACCAGGTGATGCTCCGGGTATGCCTGTGTCAGGGTAACGAAATTCTGGATAGCCTCATCATATTTTGCGGCTTCCCACAGTGACACCCCTTTGTCAAAAATTCGCTGGGCTTCATCACGTTTACAACCTGGCAGTAAAAGTAGTCCGATCATAAGCATGACCAGTAACAGCCTGTACCGCTGAAGCAAAAAAGGTGGAACCTTTGTCATTCCAAACCACCATCCTTGGGTTCATCATCCTCCACCTCCCCTGCCGGGAGTTGAGGATCTGCTACCGGGGATTGAGGATCT
>JAOZRE010000008.1:15051-31004 GCA_029940215.1 bacterium
TTGAGGATCTGCTACCGGGGATTGAGGATCTTCCGTCAGATCCCCGGATTCTTCTGCCAGGGACAATGTCCCCTCTGAGAGCGGCTGCAACTGATCGGTGATCTCACCTTCTTCAGCTGACTCTTTGTCATTAGCGACCTTCGCAATAGAGACAACCTTTTCATCTTCTTCCACATTGATCATTTTGACACCCTGCGTGACCCGCCCTGTACTTCTGACTTGATCAACAGCCAACCGAATGATCTTTCCTTTCTGGGTAATGAGCATGACATCATCATCTTCACTGACGATGACAGATCCCACCACATTCCCGATCCGATCACTACCCTTGATGTTCAATACGCCCATATTGGCACGGCTTCCCAATCGGTAGCTGTCGATGGTCGATTTCTTGCCATACCCTTTTTCCGTGATCGTCAGAATGGTGCCGTCAGCAGATGCTACCTCCATGGATATCACCTTGTCATCCTTACCAGCCTTCAGTTTAATCCCCCGACATCCCCGGGTGACTCTCCCCTGTGCCCGCAACGTTTTGGAAGCGAATTTCAGCGCCATTCCTTGCTTGGTTGCGATAAATATCAGGTCCTCGTCCGTACAGAGTCGGACCTCGACCAGTCGGTCATCGTCATCAATCAGAATCGCCTTGGTTCCATTTGCCCGCTGGTTCTTGTATGCCGGCAGAGCTGTCTTCTTGATAATCCCTTTTTCCGTGATCATCACAACATAACTGTTCTCATCATATTCCGAGATGGGCGTACAGAACTTCACCCGTTCATCTTTATCCAGCGGTAGAATATTGACCCAGGCACGCCCTTTTGAAACCCGACTGGCAGGGGGCAATTCAAAGACCCTTTTCCAGTAGATCTTCCCCATATTGGTAAAAATCAACATCGTATCATGGGTCGAGGCTATGAAAAGGTGTTCAAGAATATCCTCCTCTTTAGTGGCCATTCCGATTTTACCCTTGCCACCCCGGTTCTGAGCCCTAAAAGTGTCCAGCGCACAACGCTTGATGTAGCCGCTCCGGCTCATGGTCACCGCCATCTCTTCGACTGGAATCAAGTCTTCCTGCAAGATGTCGTTTTGTCCCTCAACGATTTCAGTGCGTCTTTCACTGCCATAATTCTCCCGAATGTCGACCAATTCATCTTTGATAATATTTAAAACCAGCTGATTGTCAGCTAGAATCTGTCGATACCACTCTATTTTACCATGCAGTTCAGACAGATCAGACAGCAACTTGTCAACCTCCAGACCGGTCAGGCGATGCAACCGCATATCCAGAATAGCTTGAGCCTGGATCTCCGTTAGCGGGAATTCAGATACCAGTCTTTCCTTGGCCTCCTGTCCGTTTTTGGAAGCACGAATCAGCGCAACTACTGCATCAATATTATCCTGGGCAATTTTCAACCCTTCTAGAATATGTGCTTTTTCTTCTGCCTTTTTGAGTTCAAACCGGGTTCGGCGAATCACCACATCAATACGATGATTGATAAAGTGTTTGAAAAAATCCAGCAAAGGCAGGACTTGGGGCTGTCCGTCGACAACCGCCAACATATTAGCACCAAAGGTACTCTGCATGGCAGTATGTTTGAAAAGATTTGCCAGTACGGTATCCGGATTTTCATACCGCTTCAGCTCTATCACAACCCGCATACCTTTACGATCGGACTCATCGCGCAAATCCTGAATCCCTTCAAGTCTCTTTTCCTTTACATGTTCTGCGATCTTCTCAATCAGCCGGGCCTTATTAACCATATACGGCAATTCTGTAACGATCAGTGCTTCCCGGGAGCTGTTCGAGATCGCCTCCACCTCGGTCCTGGCCCTCATTCGGATAATGCCGCGACCGGTTTTATATGCGCTCAGAATCCCTTCATTCCCCAGAATTAATCCTGCAGTTGGAAAATCCGGGCCCTGAATAAACGGTAGAATTTCCTCAAGGGTACAGTTGTCTTTGCGGTCTATGTAGTACATCAAACCGTTGACCACCTCAGTCAGATTGTGAGGTGGAATATTAGTGGCCATCCCGACTGCAATTCCGGTTGAGCCGTTAATCAACAGATTTGGGACCTTTGTTGGTAGAACTGTGGGCTCCTGCAGGCTGCCATCATAGTTGTCAATGAAATCCACCGTATTTTTGTCCAGATCCTCCAGAAATTCTTGGGTTATCTTCTGCAGACGGATTTCTGTATAACGCATGGCTGCGGCCGAATCGCCGTCAACGGACCCAAAATTACCCTGGCCGTTGATCAGTGGATTTCTGAGAGAGAAATCCTGCACCATTCTGACGATGGCGTCATATACCGCGCTATCGCCATGAGGATGGTACTTACCAATCACTTCACCAACGATTCTCGCCGACTTCAGAAAAGGTCGGTTGTATGCAGCATTCTGTTTGCTCATTGCATACAGGATCCGTCTGTGGACCGGTTTGAGCCCATCCCTGACATCTGGCAAAGCCCTTCCGACAATAACGCTCATTGCATATTCCAAATAAGCGGTCTGCATGGTCTCTTCAATATTTACGGGCGTCACGCTTTTGAAATCTGTTGTCATAACTGATTAAGCTGGTTGATGTTAGTCAGGCAGATCCTCACATTCCTCATGTATTGATCTGCCAGGAAAAATTAAAACGTTGAATACAGCAGTATAGCCAGACTTGCAGACTATTCACCCACAGCCTGGTCCTTTTTTAGACAGCAATTCTTGTATTTTTTCCCGCTGCCACAATGGCAGAGCTCGTTTCGACCCGGTTCCCGTTTTTTTCTGGCAGGCATCTGTTTGGCAACCTTCTGGGGTTCCGGTCTGTCCAGTTCGCCATGGATCATCTCCATCTCCTGGGGTTTTCTCTCAATCTCCTGCGGCGGTTCCTGAACAATACTGACGTGGAAAAAGGCTTTAACGCACTCTTCGCTGATTCGCTTCATCAGGTCGGAGAACAACTCAAATCCCTCTTTTTTGTACTCGGTGAGGGGATTTTTCTGCGCATAACCACGCATACCTATCCCTTCCTTCAAATGATCCATCGATAGCAGGTGGTCCTTCCACATCGAATCAGTGATTTCCAGCAGAATCTGTCGAAGTACCAGCTTCTTATACTCCCCGAACTCGCCCGCCTTCTCTTCGTATGTTCCTATCAGTCGTTTGGATATCCACTCAAACAACTCATCCCGTGTTGAATTGTGGTCATCAATTTCAGTCGAAAGATTCAGCTTAAACCGAGAAAACAGCTCTTTTTCAAGCCCCTCCAGATCCCACTCGTCAATATGTTTATCGCTGCAGTACTGTCGCAGCAGAATCTCCAGCACATCATCAAGCATGTCCAGAAAGATATTTTCCGCGTCTTCCCCCAGTATGCCCCGGCGCTGGCGATAAATAATTCCCCGCTGCCGATTCATCACATCATCGTACTCCAGCAGGTGCTTTCGAATATCGAAGTTGTGTGCCTCCACCTTTTTCTGTGAGTTCTCAATGGCCCTTGAAATCAGGATATGCTCAATTGATTCGTCTTCGTCAATCTTCAGCTTATTCATCAGGTTGGCAATTTTTTCGCCACCGAATATGCGGAGCAGGTCATCCTCCAGAGAAAGGTAATACCGACTGGCTCCAGCATCACCCTGGCGTCCGGAACGGCCTCTCAGCTGGTTATCCACTCGACGGGATTCATTCCGTTCCGTTCCCAGGATAAACAGGCCGCCTTTCTCCACAGTCTGCTTTTCCAGCTTGATATCGGTTCCCCGACCCGCCATGTTGGTCGCAATCGTCACCGCTCCAGCCGCTCCAGCGTTGGAAATTATTTCAGCTTCCTGTTCATGGAATTTAGCGTTCAGTACCTTATGGGGAATCTTATCCTTGTTCAGCAGGCCGCTGAGAAGTTCTGATCCTTCAATGGAAGCTGTCCCTACCAGCACCGGCTGTTTTTCGCTATACAGCAACTTAATCTGGCTCAGAATGGCTCGATTTTTAGCCGCAGCGGTTTTATAGATCACATCGGGATGATCTATCCGAACCATAGGCTTATTGGTAGGGATCACCACAACACCCAGGTCGTATATCTTCATGAATTCGTCTTTTTCTGTCTCAGCCGTACCGGTCATTCCCGCTAATTTCTTATATCTGCGGAAGTAGTTCTGAAACGTAATCGATGCCAGGGTCTGGTTCTCATTTTCGATCCGGACACGCTCTTTTGCTTCCAATGCCTGGTGCAGTCCGTCACTGAAGCGGCGCCCCTCCATAATCCGGCCGGTAAATTCATCAACGATCAGCACTTTCCCCGCCTGAACCACATAATCAATATCCCGCTTAAAAACATAGTGCGCTTTCAACGCTTGGTTGACATGGTGCAGGAACTCGATATTTTCAAAATCAAACAGGTTGGGTGTTTTCAATATGCCCGTCAGCCGGGTCTGCATTTTTTCGACCCCTTCATCTGCCAACTGGATATTCCGGGATTTTTCCTCCAGAGTGTAATCTCCTGGTATGATAATATCCAGATCCTCATAGTTCCGCAGAAAGCTTTTTACCTCTCCGGCAACGATATTGTGCTGCTTGGCCACGAGTTCCGGTTCTGGATTGTCACTGACCCGCCACTCCCGTTTCAGTCCATACATTTCGCGATCGATGATATGGTAGTATTCTGTCGAGCCGGCGGCTGGGCCTGAGATAATCAACGGGGTCCTGGCCTCATCGATCAGAATACTGTCAACCTCATCAACAATCGCATAATTATGATCCCGCTGTACGTAGTCAGCGAGATCAAACTTCATATTGTCGCGCAGGTAGTCAAAGCCATACTCGTTATTGGTTCCATATGTGATATCGGCGGCATAGGCATCCCTTCTCTCTTCATCTGTCAGACCATGTTTAATGATCCCCACCGTCAATCCGAGGTATTTGAATATTGCCCCCATCCAATTGGCATCCCGTTCGGCCAGGTAGTCGTTCACCGTTACCACATGTACCCCTTTCCCGGACAACGCATTCAGAAACAGCGGCAAGGTTGACGTCAACGTTTTTCCTTCACCGGTTTTCATCTCTGCAATTTCGCCGCGGTGCAGGGCAATACCCCCCAATATCTGGACATCGAAATGTCGCTCTCCCAACGTCTCCATAGAGGCCTTTCGAACCAGGGCAAACGCTTCCGGAAGTAAATCATCCAGTTCCGTCACCTTTTTTGCCCTCTCTTTTAAATCATTGGCTCTTTCAACACATTCCGCCTGGGTCAGATTTGTATAATCACCCTCAAGCGCATTTGTTTTCACCAGAAAGGGCGTGTACTTCTTCAATTCCCGATCACTGAACGAACCAATTATCTTCTTTTTTAAATAACTAAGCATTGTCTTTAGATTGCTTGAATTTTATATATACGCCGGAAGCAGGGAAACTGCCTTACTGTCCCTGGATATCTTTTTCTGAATTTTTGATGTCTTTTCGAACCCGCAGAATTTGGAAGAGTTGGGAAATGCCACCATCAGCGCAATGATCTGCTTGCTGCCATTTTTCCGAGCGGAAATCTTTCCAACAGGTTTGATTTGGAAAAAACGTCTAGGGCCCGAAAACAGAGGTGATCAAACCCGGTTCTTTCCTTTCAGACTGCTCTCTAAGAAATACCAGAATTTGACAAATAAATCCAGCGTTGACAACAAGAAATCAGTGAATTTAAATATATAAATTTTTCAAAATGATATCCGACATTTGAGCACTGGTTTTTTGTATCAATCATGGGGTAGAATATTCATTAACGGAACAGATTTCAGGACAGCTTTACAAGCATCTGTTTTCCGGTCAAAACCAAGAGAATCCATCTGCGGATGCTTTAAACCGGAAAACCTTTCAGCTCGAGTCGATGAAAAATATAATTGTTGCCGAAGATCAGGGCTTTTGCTGGGGCGTCAGAAGAGCCCTGGACATAGTCAATCAGCATGGTGAGGTGAATATTTTTGGGGATTTAATCCACAACAAACAGGTAGTCCGTGAACTCGAAAGGAAGGGCAAGACCATCATCCACACAATCACCGGGAGGGAGACCAAACCGGTTGTCATTACTGCCCACGGCACGCCAATCGAAAACCTGACCCAACTGGAACAATACAAACTGGATGTTGTTGATACAACCTGCCCGCTGGTCAGCGCCATATACAGGGCCGGAATCAAGCTGGAACAAGAAGGTTATGAGATTCTCATTCTAGGAGACAAGAAACATATAGAAGTCAAGGGTATTGCGTCGCGGATGAAGAACCCGATTATCATCAACTCAGAAGCCGAACTCAAACAGATAGAGCTACCTGACAGAATTGGCATTATCTGCCAGAGCACCTTTTCCCAGGCACGTTTTAACGACCTAGTCAACCTGATTCATGAGCGCTGTTCCACCGTCAAGGTCAAGAACACAATTTGCTCTCCCACCAAAAAAAGACAGATGGCCGCTGAAAAACTGGCCAAGCAAGTAGATATAATGATTGTTGTGGGCGGCTTTCACTCATCCAACACCAAAAAACTGGTGGAGTTGACAAGAAATTATGTCGACAGCTATCACGTTGAAACAGCAGAACAGCTGAATCCCGAATGGTTTGAAGGAAAAATAGAGGTAGGCATCACTTCTGGTGCCTCAACTGCCGACTGGATTGTAGAGGAGATCTGCCAGAAGATCCGGCAATTTGAATAGATCACCCAAACACCGCTAGTTTCTCCGGTTGCCTGAACATGGAGCAACCATGATCCACCCGGAATCAATCAACTTCTGCTTTCAGAGCACTTATTTTCATCTAATAACAAACAGTTAAGATTGAACGTGACAGTTTTACCTATCCTTTTTATAATACAGGGATATCATTTCAATGGGGAACGAATAGCAACCTTCAGTGTGATCAATTAGAAAAGAGATAAATAATGAATAAAATACTGGAAACAACTGATGAGCAACGACCGGCATATAAAATTGCTGATATTAACCTGGCCGAATTTGGCCGCAACGAGATTCGACTGGCAGAGCATGAGATGCCAGGGCTTTTGGCGCTGAAAGATCAGTACCAGAATGAAAAGCCGCTGGCCGGCGCAAAAATAATGGGCAGCCTGCACATGACCATTCAAACAGCTGTTTTAATTGAGACACTTGTCGCTCTCGGTGCGGATGTCCGCTGGGTCAGCTGCAACATCTTTTCCACCCAGGATCATGCGGCAGCAGCCATAGTCGTTGGCCCTGAAGGTACAGTGGATAACCCTCAAGGAACCCCTGTTTTTGCCTGGAAAGGTGAAACACTGGATGAGTACTGGTGGTGCACACAGGTGGCTTTGATGTGGCCGGACGGATCCGGACCTGACCTGATTGTAGATGACGGAGGAGATGCCACACTGGCAGTTCATAAAGGCGCTGAATTCGAGGCGACAGGACAAATCCCCGCATTCGACCCGGAAAACGATCCCGAGGAGTGGGGGGTTATTCTTGATATGCTGAATAAGGAGATGGACAAAAATCCGAAACGGTGGACAGAGGTTGTAAAAACGATGCTGGGTGTCAGTGAAGAAACAACAACGGGTGTGCATCGCCTTTACGCCATGCAAGAGTCTGGAGAACTGCTTTTTCCGGCCTTTAATGTAAACGATTCTGTTACCAAGAGTAAGTTTGATAACACTTACGGCTGCCGACATTCGTTACCTGACGGCCTCTGCCGCGCATCAGATGTCATGCTGGGTGGAAAGATTGCCGTCATTTGTGGATTTGGAGAGGTTGGAAAGGGATCAGCGCAAGCTCTCAAGGGGCAGGGATGCCGTGTCATTATAACGGAGATCGACCCCATCTGTGCACTTCAGGCTGCAATGGAAGGCTATGAAGTCACGACCCTGGAAGATGTTGTCGAATCTGCTGATATCTTTGTCAGTGCTACGGGAAACTACAACGTCATCACGGCTGAGCACATGTCACGGATGAAGGATAAGGCTATTGTTGGAAACATCGGTCATTTTGATAACGAAATCGATATGGCCGGATTAAAAAAGATACCAGGGATCAAACAGATCGAAATCAAGCCCCAATACGACGAATGGGCCTTCCCGGATGGCCACAGTGTCATGATCCTGGCTGAAGGACGGCTATTGAATCTTGGATGCGCTACCGGGCACCCGAGTTTCGTCATGTCCTGCTCCTTCACCAATCAGGTGCTGGCGCAGATAGAGCTCTTCAAGAATCAGGATCAATACAAGAAAGAGGTTTATGTCCTGCCTAAAAAACTGGATGAAAACGTCGCCAGACTCCATATTGACAAACTGGGCGTCAAGCTGACGAAACTGACGGAAAAGCAGGCAGGCTACCTCGGAGTATCAGTGGATGGACCATACAAACCTGAGCATTACCGATACTAAGAGTCGGCTCATAAATTTGTTAAGTGTTTCCTATTGGGGACAAAGAAACACGTTGCCATCTCTTTCTGTTTGCAAAATGTCCGGTATTTTATGGGCTTTTGCAAATAGATTATGCGAAGTTATTTATAAACGGTCCCTAAGCTTGAAGCTTCAAAGGGTTTGAGGTCAGCCCTGCAGAAGTGCTTGTTGCCGGGAGGTTGATCCCGGCTTAAAACAGGCCTGATATATGGAAGTCGAATTTACTGGGCGATTCCTCTGGCAGCTTGTTGAGTTTCACACCATATTCGAACCGCAGCACACCCATCGGCGTGACCAGATTCACGCCGAGACCGGTACTCATCCTGTAGTACCAGTCATCCTTTTTTTGACCGGTTATTTCATACATACGGTCTTCCGCCCAGACATTACCCGCATCGAAAAATACAAGCCCCCTGATATTATTTCCCTCGCGAGTCAGCGGGTAGTATAACTGCAGGTTCAGTACCCGTCGGGTTGTTCCCCCACGATGCTGTTCAAAGTATTCCCGGGTTTCATCCTTGTCTGCGGGCAACGACGAGCAGATCGGGTCCGATTGGCAATCCGTATAATCACCCTGATAGGGATATTTGCGACTAATATAATCAGCAGCAGGTTCTCCCAGCTCTCCGGCACTGCTTGGTCCCTCTATCTCATCATATTCAAATCCCCGAACCGTCGTAATGCCACCAATCTCAAATCGCTTTGACAGCAGGATATCACTTGCTGCGCTTGTCTTCTCCAGATAGGACCAGTTGAATTTCGCGCCGAAGACAAGCGATCCCGCGGTATTCAACGTCTTGAAATATTTCGTGTTAAAGCTGTAGAACCGGTAATCGATGCTGCCGCCAAACACGCCACCAAACTGTTCCGCTGAGATTGACGCCTCGTATCCATCAGATGGAAACAGGGGATGATTCACCGTACTGTAAGTCGTTCCCAGTCTCAAGCTCCGATAGCTATTCTGAATTACACCATCCAGTGCGTCTTCTCCAATTTTATTAATATCGCTATAGTCTTCGTTTTTCCAGGAATAGTTGGTGTTCGCTGAAAGATTTTTCCAGAGTGGGTAACCCAGGCCAAAGTTTATACCGACGGTACGTGTATCATAATAGGATTCATTTTCAATAATGGAAAACACGCGGAAGGAGTTCACGAATTGAGTATCGAACCAGTAAGGGCTGACCAGGGAAAAATCGTAGCGACTCTCGCCTTCATCCATTTGCTCAGTCGACAGCGTCACTGTGCGGCCGGTTCCCATGAAGTTCTTTTTTGAGAGGGACAATACCACTGCGAAGCCACTGTAACCGGAATATGAAAGACTGGCATTGAAGGTACCGGTCTGGGCTTCTTGAAGCTTGATGCGATAATCCAGCGTATTCTCTTCCGCTCCCTTTGACTGTAGCAGGCGAACACCAGCACCCTGTTCAAAGAACCCCAGACGGGTGATTTTCCGCTGACTCTCTTTCAGTTTAACGCCATCAAACAACTCATTATCGAAAATTTCCAGTTCCCGTCTGATGACGTGGTCCTGGGTCTCATAGTTGCCCTCGATTTCCACACGACCAATATAGGCCTTTTCTCCCCGGAGCACCTGGTAGATGACCTCAACGGTCCTATTCTCTTCATTGATCTTGTTTCGAACCCGAACCCGGGAAAAAGCATATCCCTGTTCCTGGTACCGCTGTGAAACCTTGAACCGGTCTCCGTTTTGCTGGTAAGGATTAAAGATCTTCCCTGTCTGCAGCACCATCTCACCAAGGACTTCCTCTTTATCAAATAGCAATTCCTTGCCGTCTCCCGAGACCACATCAACGGTTCCCGTAAAATACTGCTCCCCTTCTGAAATATTGAGCCCGATTTTTACCCGGGAATAGTCCCTGTTTTTAATCAGGACAGCCTTGGGCTTATCAATTTTGACTTTGAGATAGCCATTGGAAAGGTAGTGCTGGGTAATAACCTGAAGGTCCTGGTTCACCTTAGATTCCTGGAATATGCCAGACTCGGTCATCCAGGAAAAACAATCAACCTCAGCAGAAAGCATGATCCGCTCTATGTCCAGCGGAGGGTATATCTTCGTTCCGGTGATCTCAATTTCAGTTAAATAGACTTTGGGTGATTCAGTTATCTGGAAAACCAGGCTGACCGAATCCTTGTTGATCTCTTCAATCCGATAATCCACCTGGGTCTGCATATACCCTTTGTCGCGATATTCCTGCAGAATCATATCCGCATCCGCTTTAATACGCCTCTGGTCAACCATGTTGTTCTTAAACACCTTCAGCTTTTCCTGAAGGGTGTCGGTGGAAATGGTGCGGTTTCCGTGAATCTCAATCAGTGCGATTCTGGGTTTTTCAACCAACCTGAAGATCAGGTTTATCTCCCCTGCCACCACAGGCTCAACATCAACGGCGACATCCGAAAAATATCCCAGCATGTAAAGCGCTTTCATATCTTCTGCAACCACAACCGGCGAAATCCTTGCCCCCGTTTGTGACTGAATGGTTGCTATAATCAACCCCTTTTCAATGAACTTCAGGCCTTCAATTCGGATATCAACAATCACCCCCTGTTCCTGTAGCCCCTTTGATTGCCCAAAAAGAGACAGGGGAGCAAAGAGAACAGTGAACAGTAACACTACCCCGAACCCGATTTTGTTCAGTAACCTAGCCCAATGAGCCAAACGAATCTTCATAAAACCACATCCCTGTAATTAACCGTTTTGAAACCCTGAGAGTTTGCCGTCAAATAGCCTCAAACGACAATCCATACTGACTGCCAAGCCGGTGTTGTGTGTCACGATAATAAGGGTCGTCTGTCGTTCACGACAAATATTCTGCAGCAAGTTCCCCACTGCCTCACCTGTTTTGTTATCCAGATTTCCTGTCGGTTCATCCGCCAGAATCAAGCTGGGAGCATTAATCAGGGCTCGAGCAATGGCAACACGTTGCTGTTCGCCTCCTGAAAGCTGGCTGGGTTTATGGCTTGCACGATCTAACAACCCGACCTGATCAAGAAGTCGCTCGGCCCTACCGGTGAGTTGCTGCCGGGAAGAACCTGCAATCATAGCTGGAATCATAACATTTTCCAGTGCTGAGAAATCCGGCATCAGATGATGTGCCTGGAAAATAAACCCAATATGCCGATTCCGCCAATCGGACAGGGTATCCGACGAAAAGTCGTTTATATTTCCACCCAGAAAACGGACATCTCCCGATGTCGGTCGATCCAACCCCCCCAGGAGGTTAAGCAGCGTGCTTTTACCGCTGCCTGAACTGCCGACAATCGAAACGCTCTCGCTCTTACGGAATTCGTAATCGATTCCTTTCAGGATTTCAAGCTTGCAGCCATTCCCGTCAATGTAATGTTTGCTGAGCTTTTCTATGGCAATAATTGCTTCCGTCATTATTCGTTCCTCATCCCTTCAACCGGGTCCAGATTTGAAGCCTTCATAGAGGGGATGATGGTGACAAAAAAACAAATCAGCAGCGAAACCGCTGCGATCAGTATAATCTGCCAGACTTCAATGTGCATCGGAATCCGGTTCCCTACATACACCCCTGGAGGAATATCAATGATGTCAAAACTACTGATCATCCAGCATACGGCCAATCCCAGCACAACTCCGGCAATTGTTCCCGTCAGCCCGATTAAAGAGCCCTGGTACATAAATATCTTTTGGATGGAACTGTTTTTCGCCCCCATGGCTTTCAGGATGGCAATATCCTTCCGTTTCTCAACAACAAGCATAATCAATGAACTGACGATCAGAAACGATGCCAGCAGAATGATCAATGTCAGGATAATACCCAAGGCAAACCTTTCGAGTTGGAATGTAGCAAACAGGTTTTTATTATTTTCCACCCAGGTCGTGAAAAAATAAGGAAAACCGATTTTATCCCTGAGTATGTCTTTATAGACTTCAGATTTTTCGCTATCTTCCAGGCTGATCGTCAGCCCGCTGATCTGACCCTGCATCCGGAAAATCTTCTGGGCCGTGCCTATATCGACATAAGATACCAATTCATCATAGCCAGGAATGCCGGACTCAAAAAACCCCACAACCTTGAACCGCTTTGACCTCGGTATTTCTCCCATGGGCGACATACGGGTCTCGAGCGACATGATGGTCACGAACGCCCCGATGTCAACTTCCAATTCACGGGCCAGCTGAGAACCAATGATGATGCCGGTAATTTTTGTTTGACGCTCCTGGCCGGACGAATCCGTCACCGTCTCCAGATGGGGTTTCAGCTGCTCCAGTATCTTTTGTGCCTTTAGTCGATCTGTTTCGGGCATCACCCTTTCGGGATTGGAGTTATCCCGCTTGAATTCGAAGGACTTGGTTCTGATAAAAAATGTGATGGGGACAACATCGGCTTCCCGATCGGCATCAATCCCCTTAATCAGAGTTCCGGACGGTTTCTGCGGCCCCATGATCAATGCCTGATGGGTCGTAAAGGGTGCATAGGCCTTAATCGCAATATTCTCCCTGATCTGATCGATCAGCGGGTTATCCGACCCCCACGGAATTCCGCTGGTGGACATCGAATAAACAGTCAGGTCACTCTCAGCTCCTCTGAGCGCCTCCCGCATCTCTTTTTCCATACCGTTCATCATGGAAAGAGCGGTAATAAGGACTAATACACCAACCGCAACCCCTCCCACAGCAATTTTGGTGATAACAGATATGGACCGGTCTTTGCGTGGACTACGCAGATAGCGTCCTGCCAGAAATATTTCAAAACCCAATAGCGGCTCCTGAACAAAAAGCGGTAGCGGAAATGGAGAATCGGTTAGTAACGAAAACAGTATGAGGCATTCAAATCTTGGAAAAAACTGATGTGCGGTTAAGTTCTCTTATACTGACAAACTCGGTTCAATTCAGGTTATTCCATCGTTTCAACGACGTTGCTGACTCAAATAATCGGGTCTCCAATCAATAAAAACAATTCCTTTTAGTAACTAGATTAAGTACTATCTTAAACCCTGTGCGTCAAGGTGTCATTAGTCATGAACGGCTCAATGAATCCTCTGCCGTCGCCACCTGACCGGGTGGAAGTTCAGGCTGCGCGACCGCCTAATTTTTCTGCTGACCGTTCTAGCGCCCCAAGGATTTTGGCCTTCCATTCCCGGGAGAAAGAGGGTCCTGCCTTAAAGCAATATATTGTATAAATTGCTATTGACTTTACACCGGTTTTTTAACAAAATTTTGATACATTCAGATAGGTCATTGAAACCGTCGAGGGTCAAATGTGTGAATATCCCTGAAAAAGCAACTACCCGCAAATGAACAGATAAACAACATTCCAATTTGATCCCAGCTAGGTAATCCTTTCCTGTCGACTGGTGGGACTCCTTGAGAACAGTCAGCCACCTTAATTGGATCCCTGTTATTGAAGGGATTTTACTACTAAAAATAAAAACAGACTATGATTGAAGTTGATCGTTTAACAAAAAACTATGGTTCCCTGTTAGCGGTGGACAATATCTCGTTCCAGGTTAATAAGGGAGAAATCCTTGGGTTTCTAGGACCAAATGGTGCCGGGAAGTCAACGACCATGAAAATGCTGTCCTGCTTCATCCATCCAACCGGAGGTACCGCCAGAATCGGAGGGAAGGATATTCTGACCGATTCCATCTCCGTTCGAAAGATCCTGGGCTATCTGCCGGAGAGTGCTCCCAGCTATAAAAACATGACAGTTCTTGAATTTCTTGAGTTTATTGCGCAGACCCGCGGATTCAGCGGACAAGAAAAAAGTGATCGGGTGGAGCGTATTATCGATCTGACCACCTTGGAAAGCGCCCGCTATCAGACAATCGATACCCTTTCCAAGGGATTTCGACAACGAGTAGGCTTTGCGCAGGCTCTCATTCACGACCCGCCAGTTCTTATTCTGGACGAGCCCACTGACGGGCTGGACCCGAATCAGAAACAGGAAGTTCGTGCCTTGATTCAAAGGATGGCTGAGGAGAAGGCAATTATTCTCTCCACCCATATTCTGGAAGAGATGGAGGCTGTCTGTACACGGGCTATCATCATCAATCAGGGCAAGATTGTCGCAGATGGAGCACCACAAACGTTATTGACACACTCAAGAGTGTTTAATGCAGTGACCCTGAAGCTACCCCATCGCCTGGAAGACGCAACCACCCAATCGCTCCTGAAACTGGAAAATGTCAACGACGTCAAAACCGTTGCCCCCTCTCAAACAGGTGAAGACTATGTAGTTCAGGTGTTCCCTAACAAAAAACAGGACATTCTGGGGCAGGTTAAGGACCTCCTCAATAGCAACAATATCGAAATATCAGAAATATACCGGGAGAAAGGGTATATGGACGAGGTTTTCAGACATCTCACCCTTGGAGGATAAAGAAGATATGGCACAAATCACCACTTTGATCAAACGGGAGCTCATGAGCTATTTTTACTCTCCTGTCGCTTATGTTTTCATCAAAATTTTCCTGCTATCGACTGTCGGGACCCCATTTTTTCTCGGCAATTTTTTAAACACCAAACAGGCCAGCCGGGAGATTTTTTTCCTGTTTCACCCCTGGCTCTACCTGTTTCTGATTCCGGCCATCGGGATGGGGCTATGGGCAGAGGAGCGAAATACAGGAACCATTGAACTGTTGTTTACACTACCGATCAGTATGATACAGGCTGTGGTCAGCAAGTTTCTGGCTGGATGGATTTTTATTGGCATTGCCCTGTTGCTGACTTTCCCCATTATTCTGACTGTCAATTACCTGGGAGAACCTGATAATGGTGTCATATTCGCCAGTTACCTCGGCAGTTTCCTGATGGCAGGGGCCTATCTGGTGATAACCTGTGTTACCTCTGCGTTGACGCGTAATCAAGTCATCAGTTTCATTTTAAGTGTCATTGTCTGTTTTATTATGGTCCTTCTGGGATGGGGTATTTTTGCCAATATCATGAACAAAATGTTCCCCGTCTGGTTGACAGACATTATCTCAACAGCCAGCTTTTCAACGCACTTCAATTCAATCAGCCGAGGAATTATTGACAGTCGAGACCTGATATTTTTCCTGTCCATTATCGGCGGTGGATTGATCATTAATGCCCTGATCCTGGAAACCAAAAAAGGATCCTGATTAAAGGATGGGTGTAACTGGCGTCCGAATTTCATCACCGTTAACACAAAGGAATTACAACGGCTAACAGAACAACCGCCGTCTTCCAAATAGAAAATCAAATCATTTCGTACAAGGGCGAACGTGAAAAAAAGACAGAGATTAATGGGATCTACAGCGATCAATATCCTTCTGGTGTTGATCATCGTTGTCGCGATCAATGTGATTTCAGCCAGCCTGTACTTCAGGTTGGATATAACCGAAGAGAAACTGTACACGCTGTCAGAAGGAACCGAGGCGATCGTTGAAAAAATGACAGCTCCTGTCACCTTAAAGTACTATTTCTCAGGCGAACTGGAATCATTGCCACTGACATATAAGAATTTTGGCCAAAAAATCAGTGAACTGCTCAAAGAGTACCAGAACCCGAATCCGGAGATGATTCAACTGGAAATATATGACCCAAAGCCCGATTCAGACGA